>NZ_JBEOTD010000057.1:0-37139 GCF_040426375.1 Streptomyces sp. NPDC096012 | reverse complement strand
CACGCTGTTGAGTTCTCAAGGAACGGTCGCTTCCTTTGTACTCACCCTCTCGGGCTTTCCTCCGGGCTTCCCTTCGGTGTTTCCGACTCTATCAGATCTTTCCGATCCGATTTCCTCGGTGCTTTCCAGGTTCCCGCTTTCGCGTTTCCCTTTCCGGCGGTTCCGACTTTATCAGAAGTTCTTGGCCGGTCTGACCGGCCATTCATTTCCGAGTAATCGGGAGGATGCTTCTCCAGAAGGTCTGTGACGACTTCTCGGAAGCTCAGTAGAGTCTAGCGGCTGCCTCCGAACCTGTCCAGTTCTAGGCAACTGTTTGAATCTACCTCCCCGCGCCTTCTGTGTCAACAGCTCTTGCGGGGCGAAGAGGAGACTAGCAGCTCACAGGGGCCGGACGCACATCAGGCGGCAGTGGGCACGGAGGCGCTGCGCTCCGCCGCTTCCAGGTCGCCGGTCTCGCCGGCGCGCGCCGCGCGGCCGCCGAGTACGAAGACGTACGCAAGGAACGCCAGTTCCGCCACGACGCCTATGCCGATGCGTGCCCAGGTGGGCAGGCCCGACGGGGTGACGAAGCCTTCTATGGCGCCGGAGACGAACAGGACCAGGGCAAGGCCGATGGCCATGGCGATCGCCGACCGTCCCTCCTCCGCGAGGGCCGTGCGTCTGGTGCGCGGTCCGGGGTCTATCAGGGTCCAGCCCAGGCGCAGGCCCGTGCCGGCGGCGACGAACACCGCGGTCAGTTCGAGCAGGCCGTGCGGCAGGACGAGGCCGAGGAAGGTGTCGAGGCGGCCCGCCGAGGACATGAGGCCGAAGCCGACGGCCAGGTTGAGCATGTTCTCGAAGAGTATGAAGAGAACCGGCAGTCCCAGGAAGACGCCCAGGACCAGGCACATCGCGGCCGCCTGCGCGTTGTTCGTCCACACCTGGGCCGCGAAGGCGCTCGCCGGGTGGCTGGAGTAGTAGGTCTCGTACTCCCCGCCGGGGCGGGTCAGATCCCGCAGTTGGCTGGGGGCCGCGATGGACGACTGGACCTCCGGGTGCGTGCCGATCCACCAGCCCAGGAGGATCGCGACGGCGGTGGAGACGAGCGCGGTGGGAACCCACCAGTGGCGGGCGCGGTAGACGGCGGCCGGAAATCCCTGTCCGAGGAAGCGGGTCACGTCACGCCAGGAGGCGCGACGGGTACCGGTGACGGCACTGCGCGCGCGTGCCACGAGTTGGCTGAGCCGCCCCGTCAGCTGCGGGTCCGGAGCGCTCGACTGGATGAGGGAGAGGTGCGTGGCCGTGCGCTGGTAGAGGGCGACGAGTTCGTCGGCTTCCGCTCCGCCGAGACGGCGCCGGCGCCGGAGCAAGGCGTCGAGGCGGTCCCATTCGGCGCGGTGTACGGAGACGAAGACGTCCAGGTCCATCGGGTCTGCCTGCTCCTCGGCTGCTCGCCGGCTGCGTGTCGTGGATGCGCGGATCTGCTGTCAGCTTGTCGTACTGCGGCGCGATGCGCCCACAGCTTGGCAGACTTGCGGTTCACGGGGTTGACCAGGGAAGGACGGCAGGCGTGAGTGAGCTGGTGACCGGCGAGGCTGTGGCGCTCGAGCTGCGGCCCGCCAAGCTGCCCAGCAGGGCGTTGGCGGTGGCTCTCGACCTGGCGGTGGCCGTGGTCGCCTACCTCCTGGTGACCGCGGTGCTGCTGGCGACGACGTCCTCCCTGGACGACGCCGCGCAGGTGGCACTGTCCATCGCGGCGTTCCTGCTCGTGCTGGTCGGCGGGCCGATCGCGGTGGAGACCCTGAGCCATGGGCGCTCGCTGGGGAAGCTGGCGTTCGGGCTGCGGGTGGTGCGGGACGACGGTGGGCCGATCCGCTTCCGGCACGCGCTGGTGCGGGGCGCCGTCGGTGTCGTGGAGATCCTCATGACGTTCGGGGTCGTGGCCTGCATCGCCTCGCTGGTGTCGGCGCGCGGCCGGCGGCTCGGGGACGTCTTCGCGGGAACCCTGGTCGTGCGCGAGCGGATACCCGTGGGGCGGGCGGGATTCGTTCCGGCTCCGCCCCCGTGGCTCGCGGGCAGGTTCGCGGGGCTGGATCTGTCGGCGGTCCCGGACGGGCTGTGGCTCGCGGTCCGGCAGTACCTGAACCGGATGTGGCAGCTGGACCCGCAGGTCTCCCACGGCATGGCGCAGCGGCTCGCGGACGATCTGGCCGCGCGTACCGGGGCGCCGGTGCCCCAGGGGATTCCCGCGGCGGCGTTCCTGGCGGCCGTGATGCACGAGCGGCAGTCCCGTGACGCCAGGCAGGCGTTCGGTACCGGTGCTTTCGCCCCGCCGGCTGCCCACCCCGGTGCCCCGGCTTCGTACGGGCCTTCGGCGGGGGCCCGGCCGCAGAGTCCCGCCCGGCCCGGTCCGGCGCCGGGTTCCGTGCCGCTGCCTGCGGTGCCGCAGCGGAACGAGCCGCACGGCGACCGCCCGGCCACGGGGTTCGTCCCGCCGGCCTAGTCGAGCCGCGACGGTGGTGACCGGAGGTCTTCCAGCTCGATCCCGGGTGCGGCCAGGACGACGTCGCCGGCGATGTGGACGGTGTGCCGTTCGCCGGTGTCCAGGGCCGTGACCTGGTATTCGTCCACGGTCAGCGGGCCGTTGTCAGTGGCGTGTGCTTCGCTGTCCACCAGTGCCCAGGACTGGTCCACGGTGCGGGGGGCGAGTACCGGATCCGTGAACGCCACCAGACGCACACGGGTCGCGGCGGCGGAGGGGGTGAGGCGCAGCAGACGGGCGGTGGCGACAAGGAACGCGGGGGACGTGCCGGTGAAGGCGTGGGCGCGCACGGTGCCTTCGGTGGCATGGACTCCGGTGGGATCGGTGCGGACCCAGGTCACGCCGTCGAGGGCGGCGCCGCGCACCTGCCAGCCTCCCGCGTGCAGTTCGAGGCGGATGGGGCGGCCGAGATCGTCCAGGGCCAGGTCGACCGAGCCTCGGTGGTCGCCCGTCGGAGAGGTCAGCTGGGAGACGTAGCGCCAGCCGGACGGGCCGGGGGCGCACTGGAAGTGTTCTTCCGCGAGGGGGGTGTGATCGTGCGGATCGTGGAGCGAATAACGGCCGCGGGGCATGGGGGTCCTGGATCTTGACGGGCTGGTCGGGCCACAGCGGCCAAAGGGGCAGGCCCCCGGCACGGGGGTGCGGGGGCCTGCCTCGGAGGTACTGCCGCTGAGGAGTGCGCCGGTGCACCGGCGCACTCGCGGCGGCTGTGCCGGGCTGCTCAGTAGCGGTAGTGGTCCGGCTTGTACGGGCCCTCGACCTCGACGCCGATGTAAGCGGCCTGCTCCGGACGCAGCGTGGTGAGCTTCACGCCGAGCGCGTCCAGGTGGAGGCGGGCGACCTTCTCGTCGAGGTGCTTGGGCAGGGTGTAGACACCGGTCGGGTACGCGTCGGGCTTGGTGAACAGCTCGATCTGGGCCAGGGTCTGGTCCGCGAAGGAGTTGGACATCACGAACGACGGGTGGCCGGTGGCGTTGCCCAGGTTCAGCAGGCGGCCCTCCGACAGCACGATGATCACCTTGCCGTCGGGGAACTTCCAGGTGTGGACCTGCGGCTTGACCTCGTCCTTGACGATGCCCGGGATCTTGGCCAGGCCGGCCATGTCGATCTCGTTGTCGAAGTGGCCGATGTTGCCGACGATCGCCTGGTGCTTCATCTTGGCCATGTCGGAGGCCATGATGATGTCCTTGTTGCCGGTCGTGGTGATGAAGATGTCGGCGATCTCGACGACATCGTTCAGCGTGCTGACCTGGTAACCGTCCATCGCCGCCTGCAGCGCGCAGATCGGGTCGATCTCGGTGACGATCACGCGGGCGCCCTGGCCGCGCAGGGACTCGGCGCAGCCCTTGCCCACGTCGCCGTAGCCGCAGACGACGGCGGTCTTGCCGCCGATCAGGACGTCGGTGGCGCGGTTGATGCCGTCGATCAGGGAGTGGCGGCAGCCGTACTTGTTGTCGAACTTCGACTTGGTGACGGCGTCGTTGACGTTGATCGCCGGGAAGAGGAGGACGCCGTCGCGCTGCATCTCGTACAGGCGGTGGACGCCGGTGGTGGTCTCCTCGGTGACGCCGCGGATCTCGGAGGCCAGCTGGGTCCACTTCTGCGAGCCGTCCGTGATGGTGCGGTGCAGCAGCTGGAGGATGACGCGGTGCTCGTCGGACTCGGCGGTCTCCAGACCGGGGACCTTGCCGTCCTTCTCGTACTCGACGCCCTTGTGGACGAGGAGGGTGGCGTCACCGCCGTCGTCCAGGATCATGTTCGGGCCGCCGGTGGGGGTGTTCGGCCAGGTCAGCGCCTGCTCGGTGCACCACCAGTACTCCTCCAGGGTCTCGCCCTTCCAGGCGAAGACCGGGACGCCCTGCGGGTTGTCGGGCGTGCCGTTCGGGCCGACGGCGATGGCGGCGGCCGCGTGGTCCTGGGTGGAGAAGATGTTGCAGGAGGCCCAGCGGACCTCCGCGCCCAGGGCGACCAGGGTCTCGATGAGGACGGCGGTCTGCACCGTCATGTGCAGGGAGCCGGTGACGCGGGCGCCGGCCAGCGGCTGCGCCTCGGCGTACTCCTTGCGGATCGCCATCAGGCCGGGCATCTCGTGCTCGGCGAGGGTGATCTCCTTGCGGCCGAACTCGGCCAGGGAGAGGTCGGCGACCTTGAAGTCCTGTCGGTTGTCGACAGTCGTCATTGCGAGCTGCTCCTCGGGGTGTGGGTCGAGGTGGGTACGGCTGGTCTGCGCGGCGGCGGACACAGGGGTGCCCCAAGGAGGACACAGGCATGCCCGCGTGCGCGCAGCGCAGTCCGTCGGAGGCCCTCTCTCCCTCGGCCGATCCGTCGTGGGACCGCCCGACCGCCATCAGCAGCGACGTCTGGCTCCGTCCCAAGCTACACGCAGAATCCGCTCGTCCCCAGTCCGCCTCCGCGTGGTTCAAGCGGTACGGAAGGGGGTTTCGAGGTGGGGCGCGGGGGTGGTGAGGGGCGCCGCCGGTGGTGCGGAAACCGTGGGCACCGGGACGGGGCGGCCGCCGGCAGGCCCGTATGAGCTGGGATTTCGATCTGTTCGGGCCCGCGAACCGGTCGGGCTCGGCAGTGCGCGGCGGGTCCCCGGGTGCGGCGGCCCGCGCCCCGTGCCGAGCGTTCGTGGAGGGCCGCTGTTCCCCGTGGCGCGGACGGGCCGCTCGGACGGTGCCGCCGGTGCCGCCGGTGCCCTGGCGCGTGGTACGGAACCCGTGGTGCTCCGGTCAGTGACCGGTCGGGTGGGGGTTCGGGCCGCCCGGGGTCGCCTCCGGGTCCGGGCCCTTGGCGGCCTCGGCCTCGCTGTAGATGTCCGGCTCCAGGTAGATGACCCGGGCGATGGGGACGGCCGTGCGGATGCGGGTCTCGGCGGCGTCGATGGCCCTGGCCACCTCGCGGGCCGTGTCGTCGTGCCGCACCGCGATCTTGGCGGCGACCAGCAGCTCCTCCGGGCCCAGGTGCAGCGTGCGCATGTGGATGATCCCGGTGACCGTCTCGCCGTCGACGATCGCGGCCTCGATCTTCTTGACGTCCTCGGCGCCGGCGGCCTCGCCCAGCAGCAGTGACTTGGTCTCGGCGGCCAGGACGAGGGCGATGAGGACGAGGAGGACGCCGATGCAGACGGTGCCGATGCCGTCCCAGACACCGTCGCCGGTCAGCAGGGCGAGGCCGACTCCGCCGAGAGCGAGGGCCAGGCCGATGAGCGCGCCGAAGTCCTCCAGAAGGACCACCGGCAGCTCGGGGGCCTTGGCGCGGCGGATGAACTGCGACCAGGACAGCTTGCCGCGCAGCTCGTTCGACTCCTTGATGGCCGTGCGGAAGGAGAAGCCCTCGGCGATGATCGCGAAGACGAGGACGCCGACCGGCCAGTACCAGTGCTCCAGTTCGTGCGGGTGGCGGACCTTCTCGTAGCCCTCGTAGATGGCGAACATGCCGCCGACGGAGAAGAGGACGATCGAGACGAGGAAGGCGTAGATGTAGCGCTCGCGGCCGTAGCCGAAGGGGTGCTGCGGGGTGGCTTCGCGCTGGGCCTTCTTGCCGCCGACGAGCAGCAGGAACTGGTTGCCGGAGTCGGCGAGCGAGTGGACGCCCTCGGCGAGCATCGACGAGGAGCCGCTGAACGCGAACGCCACGAACTTCGACGCCGCGATCGCGAGGTTGGCGCCGAGTGCCGCCACGATCGCCCTGGTACCGCCTGACGCGCTCATGTTTTTCGCGTTGTCCCTTCGCCTCTGGCGACAGTCGCCCTCGTCCGCCACGCCGTCCTGGCGTGTACCCGGCTTTGCCCGGCCTTTGCCGGTGGGCCATTCTTGCAGCCCGGCCGGGCACCGGACCGTCAGGTGTCCACAACCCCGGTCATACGATCACGGTGGCGCGGAAGACGGTGCCCGCGCCCGAGATCTCCGCCTTCTCACCCGCCGGGACGAACACCGACCGGCCGGGGCCCAGTTCGTGTTCGCCGGCCCGTACGGCACCGGCCGTGCAGAGCAGGATCTGCGGGGTGTCACGGGTGACGTCGTGGGAGCCGCCGGCCTCCGGCAGGACGTACCGGGAGAGGCGGAACTCGTCGATCGGCGTCTCGTAGACCTCCTCGCCGTCCGGCGAGGCCTCGGGGCGCAGCACACCGGGGTCGCTCGCCTCGAAGCGGACGACGCGCAGGAGTTCGGGCACGTCGACGTGCTTCGGGGTCAGGCCGCAGCGCAGGACGTTGTCGGAGTTGGCCATGATCTCGACGCCGAGGCCGCTGAGGTAGGCGTGCGGGATGCCGGCGCCGAGGAACAGGGCCTCGCCGGGCTGCAGTCGGACGTGGTTGAGCAGCATGGCCGCGATGACACCGGGGTCGCCCGGGTAGTGGCGGGCGATGTCGGCGTAGGGGGCGTGGTCGCCGCCGAGCCGGGAGCAGGCGGCGGCGGCCTCGGCCACCGTGTGGGCCATGTCCTGCCGGTCGGCGCCGAGGATCGCGGTGAGGACCTCGCGCAGGGCCGCTTCCTCCGGGCGGTCGTTCAGCAGGTCGACGTACGGCTTGAGGGAGTCGACCCCCAGGCCCTCGAGCAGGTCGGCGGTCCGGGCCGGGTCGCGGAAGCCGCACAGGCCGTCGAACTCGGTGAGCGCGCAGATCAGTTCGGGCTTGTGGTTGGTGTCCCTGTAGTTGCGGTGCGGGGCGTCGACGGGGACGCCCCGCAGTTCCTCGTCGGCGTAACCCTCCTTGGCCTGCTCCAGGTTCGGGTGCACCTGGAGGGAGAGGGGCGCGCCGGCGGCGAGGATCTTGAGCAGGAACGGCAGGCGGGAGCCGAACCTGGCCACCGCGCGGGCGCCGAGTTCGCCTTCCGGGTCGGCGTCGATGACCTCGACGAGGGTGCCGCGCGCGCTGCGCGAGGGGGCGCCCGGGTGGGCGCCCATCCACATCTCCGCCTGGGGTTCACCGGTCGGCTCGACGCCGAGGAGGTGCGGGATGGCGGTGGTGGAACCCCAGGCGTAGGGGCGGATGCTGTTGTCGAGGCGGTCCATGTGTCTTCTTTGTCTCCGTACGTGCGCTGCTCGGCCTGCGCCGGGCCGGTCCCGGTGGCCGTGCCGGATCCTGCCCGGACCGGTGCCGGGGTGGTCCCGGTCGTCGTGCCGGATCCTGCCCGGACCGGTGCCGGGGTGGTCCCGGTCGTCGTGCCGGATCCTGCCCGGACCGGTGCCGGTCGCGGGCGGGCGTCGTCCGGCCCGGAGCAAGGTCAGGCCCTCGAAGCGAGCGCCAGGTAAACGGCGGCGAAATCCGTGACGGCGATCAGTTCCGCGAGGGTCTCCAGTTCGCCGCCCTCCTCCGGTTCGAGTTCGCTGACCGGTGTGTCGTGGCTGAGGGCCACGTCACGGGCGGCGGGGGCGGCGCTGAGGCCGCCGAGCGGGCGGTCGCGGAGCAGCACCACGCGCGCGTGCAGCGCGGGGGCCTCCTCCACGCGGTCGCGGAAGAAGTCGTCCGGGTCGGCGCTGGCGGCGAGCGGGCCGGCGAGCAGGGCGCTGTGCGCGGCGACCGCCTCGGGAAGTTCGGCGACGAGCGCGGGGCGGCCGGCGAGTTCGGCGAGGGCGGCGGCGAACCGGCGGCCCGCCGAGCCGGCCGAGACGCCCTCCGTCCACAACACGGGCAGCGCGTCGGCGAGTTCCGAGGCGAGGGTCTTGGCGGGGTTGCTGTAGGTCGCGATGGCCGGGCCGCAGCGCTCCGCGACGTGGTCCAGGCGGTCGGCGACCTTCTCCAGGGCGTCCGGCGGTGCGCCGAGCAGGCCGATGCGGTCCAGCAGCGCCAGCAGCGGGGTCAGCAGGGCCCAGAAGACGCCCGGGGAGGACGCGGCGAGCGGTTCCTCGTGGTCGTACGGTGCGGTCGCCATCGGTACGAACATGCCGTGCGCGCCCTCGACCGCCTCGGCGAGCGGGGTGTGGGCCGGAGCCACGGCGGCGACCGAGCAGCCGCGGCGGTAGGCCTGGTCGGCGAGGAGGGAGAGGCTGGGTTCGCTGCCGTCCGGGGTGGCGATCAGCAGCAGGTCGACGGAACCGGCCCAGCCGGGCAGTTCCCAGCGCAGGGCGCCCGCGGCCGGGGCCACACCGACGGGGGCCAGGCGGACGACCGGGCTGCCGGGGCCCGCCAGGGTGCCGAGGAGGTCGGCGGTGTGGGTGGCCGCGGCGCCGGGACCGGCGATCAGGACGGCGCGGGGGCGGCCGTCGGGCTTGAGGCCGCCGATTCCGGCCTCGGCGGCGTGCCGGGCGGCGGTACGGACGCGGGCGCCGGCCTCCGCCGCGCCGCGCAGCAGTCCTCGGCGGTCGGCCTCGGCTAGGGCTTCGGGGGTGTCGAGCAGCGATTCGTCCAGCATGGGGAGCGGCCTCTTCCGATCGCCGGGGTCCGGTGCGGGGGTGGGGCGCGAGGGGGCCCTCGTCACGCGGGGCGGCGGGCCTCGTCCACGAGCAGGACCGGGATGCCGTCGCGAACGGGGTAACCGAGGCCGCAGTCCTGACCGGTGCAGACCAGTTCGGTGTCCTGCTCCTTCAGGGGGGCGTGGCAGGCCGGGCAGGCGAGGATCTCCAGGAGACCGGCTTCGAGCGGCATGGGGTGTCCCTTCAAGGCGGGTAGGGCTCTGTGGATGTGCTGGTCAGCGTACCGCCGGTGGGCCCGCGCCGGGGGGCGCGGCCGGTACCGGCCGCCGCCCGGGTTTCCGGCCCGCCGGCCGTCAGGCGCGGATGATGGCGAGGGCCTCGTCCCTGATCCTGGCCATCGTGGGCTCGTCCTTCGCCTCGGCGTTCAGGCGGAGCAGCGGTTCGGTGTTGGAGGGGCGCACGTTGAACCACCAGTCGGCCGCGGCGACCGTGAGGCCGTCGAGGTCGTCGAGGGTGACGTCGGCGCGGCCCTCGTACGCGGTGCGGATCGCGGTGAGGCGGGCGCTCTGGTCGGCGACCGTGGAGTTGATCTCGCCGGAGCCCGTGTAGCGGTCGTACTGGGCGACGAGAGCGGAGAGGGGGCCCTCCTGGCCACCGAGGGCGGCCAGGACGTGGAGGGCGGCCAGCATGCCCGTGTCGGCGTTCCAGAAGTCCTTGAAGTAGTAGTGCGCGGAGTGCTCGCCGCCGAAGATCGCGCCGGTGCGGGCCATTTCGGCCTTGATGAAGGAGTGGCCGACGCGGGTGCGGGCCGGGGTCCCGCCGTTCTCCCGCACCACCTCGGGGACCGTGCGGGAGGTGATGAGGTTGTGGATGATCGTGCCCTTGCCGCCGTTGCGCGCCAGTTCCCGCGCGGCGACCAGGGCGGTGACCGCGGACGGGGAGACCGGGTCGCCGTGCTCGTCCACGACGAAGCAGCGGTCGGCGTCGCCGTCGAAGGCGATGCCGAGGTCGGCGCCCTCCGCCGGGACCCGCTTCTGCAGGTCCACGAGGTTGGCCGGGTCGAGCGGGTTGGCCTCGTGGTTCGGGAAGGTGCCGTCCAGTTCGAAGTACATCGGGACGAGGGTCAGGGGCAGGCCGGCGAAGACCGTGGGGACCGTGTGGCCGCCCATGCCGTTGCCCGCGTCGACGACGACCTTCAGGGGGCGGATGGAGGTGAGGTCGACGAGGGACCGCAGATGCGCCGCGTAGTCCTCCAACGTCTCACGCCCGGTGAGGGTTCCCGGCTCCGCGGCCGGCGCGGGAGCCTCCGACTCCAGCCACTTCTCGACCAGTTCGCGGATCTGCGCGAGGCCGGTGTCCTGTCCGACCGGGGCGGCGCCGGCGCGGCACAGCTTGATCCCGTTGTACTGGGCGGGGTTGTGGGAGGCCGTGAACATCGCGCCGGGCAGGTTCAGCGCGCCCGAGGCGTAGTAGAGCTGGTCCGTGGAGCACAGGCCGATCTCGGTGACGTCCACACCGCGGTCCGCCGCGCCGCGCGCGAAGGCGCGGGACAGACCGGGGGACGAGGGCCGCATGTCGTGACCGACGACGATCGCCGCCGCACCCGTCACCTCGGCGAAGGCCGCACCGAAGAGTCCGGCCAGTGACTCGTCCCACTGGTCCGGGACCACTCCGCGTACGTCGTACGCCTTCACGATCTGCGACAGATCAGCAGTCACGGCCAACCCTCCTGAAAGTTCCATGGGTGCCACAAACTACCCGGCGGAAGCTAGGGGGAGGTAAGGGACACCGGGTGGGCGCCCCTGGCAGCGCGGCCGTGACCGCGGGTGGGGCGGGATGAGGAGGCGGCGCGGGGGCTCGGTTGTCCGGCGAGCGCAGGACGCGGAGATGGCCGCGGGGTGGCTCGGTTGTCCGGGGAGGGCAGGAACGCGGGATGGCGCGGGAGCTCAGTTGTCCGGGGAACACAGGACGCGGAGATGGCCGCGGGGTGGCTCAGTTGTCCGGCGAGCGCAGGACGCGGAGATGGCCGCGGCGTGCGACCTCCATGGGGTCCGCCGTGCGGGACCCGCCGCCCGCCTCGGCCGTCCGCTGCTGGGGGCGGGCCGCTTCGCGCACGGCGTTGGCAAGCGCTTCCAGGTCGTCCCCGCTGGGCCGCGCCGGGGCGGAACCGTCGAGGAGGCGGACGACCTCCCAGCCGCGCGGGGCGGTGAGGCGCTCGGAGTGCTCGGCGCACAGGTCGTAGCAGTGGGGTTCCGCGTAGGTGGCGAGCGGGCCGAGGACCGCGGTCGAGTCGGCGTAGACGTACGTCAGCGTCGCGACGGCGGGTCGGCCGCAGGCGGTGCGCGAACAGCGACGTACAGGGCTCACGACGTTGGACGGTACCGCACTCTTGACCGGGCCGCGACGACTCTCCCCCAGGTCACTCCACCGTGTCGTCCTGTGAAGCGTCCCACACGCCCCCGCCGACAGGCCACTCTGACCTGCGCGGACGGGCACGTGCCCGGTTCGCGGGCCGACTGCATTCGGTCATGATTCGGCACAAACCATGTCAATAGCCTTGAGTTCGGCGGTCTTGGAGGGTTACGGGAACGAGCCAGACCTTGGCCGGAATGTTCAACCTGCGACAAGGGGCCGCCCGTGGCCGGTTGCCGCGTGGGGCCGGGCGGGCGGGGCGCACGGGGACTAGGCTTCACCGGTGATGGACAACCGTGTACCGCCCCGTGCCGCCGGCCCCGGGCCCCGTCGCCGTGATCGCCACGGGCGGGGCATGCGGGGGCCGATCGCA
The DNA here is from genome assembly GCF_040426375.1 of Streptomyces sp. NPDC096012. Classification (NCBI taxonomy): domain Bacteria; kingdom Bacillati; phylum Actinomycetota; class Actinomycetes; order Kitasatosporales; family Streptomycetaceae; genus Streptomyces; species Streptomyces sp. NPDC096012. The sequence continues at coordinate 25,479 of NZ_JBEOTD010000057.1, read as the reverse complement.
CCGCCTCAGGTGCCGCTGGCGGCCAGCCGTGCCGAGGTGTTCGCGGATCTGGTGCAGGACTCCGTGGACCGTCTCGAGCGGCGGTGGCCGCAGCTGGCGGACATCGATTTCCTCGTGCTGGAGGTGCCTCGGCTGGACGGCCGGGGCGATCAGGCGGGCTGGGCGGACGACACCGTGCCGCTCGGCGGAATCATCCCCGCGCGTGACGGGCGGCGGGCCCGGGTGGTCGTGTACCGCCGGCCGGTGGAGATCCGCACCAAGGTGCGCGACGAGCGGGCCGCGCTGGTGCACGAGGTGGTCGTGGAGCAGGTGGCCGAGTTGCTGGGGCTGACTCCGGAGACGGTGGATCCGCGGTACGGGGAGGACTAGGCCGGCGGGGCGGCCGGTCGGTCCCCCGGGGTACGGGGGTTGATCAGGCCGCGGGACGACCGGTCGGTTGCCCGCGTGGCCCCCTGCGGTCCGGGGGGATGACCAGGCCGTGGGACGACCGGTCGGTCGTCCGCTGTCCGGGGAGGTCCAGGCCGCTGGGTGACTGGTCGGCCCCCGTGGCCCGCGCCGCCGGGCCGGACCGTGGCCCGGACCGCCGGGCCGCGCTGTGGCCGACCGGCCGGTCCAAGCCGCGGCCGGGCCCTGGGCCGTCGTGGCCCGGGCCGCGCTGTGGCCGATTGGCCGGTCCGAGGACCGGCCGGGCCGGGCCCTGGGCCGTCGTGGCCCGGCTACTTCTGCAGCACCGAGAGGTCCTCGTCCGTCCTCGGCACCGACACCGTCCCCCGGTCGTTCGGGAGCGTCTGGATGGTGAAACCGGGGACGCCTTCCTGGGTGGACGCGAGGGTGCGGGAGGCGTACACGGGGCCGCCGGAGACGGACTCCACCGTCAGGGCGTAGGTGCCCTTCAGGCCGGCCGGGGCCGGGGCGTCGATGTCCTGGGTGGTGCCGGACTTGATCGTGTAGGTCTTCGTCACCGCCGTACCGCCCTCGCTGCCGGCCGAGGCCGTGACCTTGACCGTGGCGGTGGCGGTGGGCGCCGTGAGCGCGAGGGTGGAGCCCTTGGCGCTGTTGTCGGCCGAGGTCGCGCGCGTGCCGACGGGGGCCGTCGCCGGGATGTAGGCCGTCTCCTGCTTGTCGCCCTTGCCGCGCACGACACGGAGGGCGGCGACGACCGGGACCGCCTGGTCGGTGGGCGTGAGGACCAGCGAGCCCGCCTCGCCACGGGTGACGTCACCGAGGTCGGCCGCCGTGGTCATGCCGGACTTGACGTGCACGGTCTCGTTCCCGGCCGGGGTGATGGGGCCGTCGGGCGAGGCGAGGCGGACCTTCAGGTCGGCGTCGTCGCCGCCGGGCGTGAAGGCGATCAGGCGGACGTCGGTGGCGTCCTTGGGGATGCCGGGCAGGACCAGGCTGCCGGCCGGGTCGGCGGCCGCGGCCAGCCAGTCGCCGCCGGACCTGTCGTCCAGGGCCTGCACGGCCGCCCCGACCCGTCCGCTGCGCACGCCGACGTGCACGGTCAGATCGCTCAGATCGGCGTCGGTGAGCGTGGAGAGCAGGATCGGCTCGCTCGTGTGCGGCTTGACCGTGAGGTTCTCCCCCAGCGGCGACTTGATCGCCCCGTCCTTGCCGTACAGCTCGATGTCGACGACGGCGGCGGAGTCGTCCGGGTTGGTCAGGTGCACGTAATCGGTGCGGCCGGTGGCCGTACTGGCCCCCGGGAACCAGAACTCGGTGTCCGCGGCACCGCAGTTGACGCCCTGCAGGCCCCGGCCGGTGCCGGCGGCGACCTCGGTGGTCTGCTGAACGGTCCAGCCGGGCGCGAACCTGCCGTCGGCGGTGCCGATCAGCGCGGGCGTGTCGGAGCCCGAGGTGTCGCCGGTGGCCGGGGTGCCGGGCGCCTTCGGGGTGAGCACCGGCTGCTCCGCCTTCTTGGTGTCCTTGCCCTTGCCGCCCTTCCGGGTGCCGTCCGCGCCGCCCGCCGACTCCTCGGTGGCCGCCTGGAGCCGGGCCGTGCCGCCGCTCGGGCTGCCCTGGGTCACGGGCGTGAACGACGTGTACGTCGTCTCGGCGATGTCCGAGATGCTCGGCGCCGGGCAGAGCAGGCCGGTGCGCTCCACGGGCAGCCGGGCGGCCGCACCGGGGCCGGCCGCGCCGGAGGCGGACGGGCCGTCCAGCGCGGCGAACGCGGTGACGGCGGCCAGCGCGGTGGTGCCGGCGATCAGCGACAGGGTGGTGCGGTTCACTGCTGGCTCCCGTCGGGGCGCTCACTGCCGGTGCCGTGCGGCGGCCGGGCCGGGTCGTAGCCCTGCTGGGCGGGGTCGTAGGCGGGGTCGTACGCCGGGTTGTAGCCCTGCTGGTAGGCCGTGGGGTCGTACGGCGTCCCGTCGCCCGTGCCGCCGTAGGCGTAGGGGTCGTACGGGGCGGCCTGGTACGGGTCGGGCGGGTAGGTCTGCTGGTCGTAGCCGGTGCCCTGGTACTGGTCGGTCCGGTACTCGCCGGCTCCGTAGCCGGTGTAGCCGGGGTCCGGGTCCGTGTAGGTGGCCGGGTTCCACTCGTCGTAGGACTGCTGGTGCGGTACGGCGGCCGGGTGCTGTTCCGGTGGCGGCGGGGTGCCGGGCGGCTCCTCTGCGGCCGGTTCCTCGGCCTGGGCGCGCAGGCGGCGGGCGCGGCGGCCCTCGCCGGCGGTGGCCTGGGCGGGCACCGGCTGCTCCTCGGGGAGATCGTCGTCGACGTCGCGGCGGCGGCCGGGCAGCGCGAGGACGACCAGGACGACCGCGAGGGCGCCCTGGACCCACAGCCAGGCGGTGTGGCCGAGGGGGGCGTCGTGGACGACGTCCAGCCTGCCGCCCGAGGAGGACAGCTGGAAGCCCTGGGCCCAGCCGTCGACGGTGGTGCGGGTGAGCGGCCTGCCGTCGAGGGTGGCCGTCCAGCCGTCGGAGACGGCGTCGGCCAGCCGCAGGACGCGGCCGCCGGATCCGGCGGGGATCGTCGTGTGGATCTCGACCGGGCCCGCGGTGACCGGCTGGGCCTTGCCCGAACCGCCGGCGGGCACGATGGCGGCGCGGGAGACCTCCTGGTCGACGCGCCACAGGGCGCTGCCGTCCTGCTGGCTGAGCCGGGCCAGGCCGGGCGTGGCGTCGAGGATGCGGGTGATCTCGCGGGGCGCGCCCTTGTGCACGAGGACGTAGCGCACGGCGAAGCCGCCGAGTTCGTCGGCCTGGTCGGCACCGGAGCCGGCGACGAGGTTGGCGACGACCTTGGCCAGGCGCGGGTTCTCCCCGTCGGCCGCGGTCAGTTCGGCGTCCCCCAGCCGGGCGCCGGAGCCGCGGACCAGGGCGTAGCGCACGCGTGCGGTGGAGTCGCTGTCGAGGACGAGGGTGCGCGCCCGGTCGCCGCCGGCGGAGTCCTCGGCGACGAACGCGGGGACCTGGGCGGGGTCGCGGCGCTCCAGCGGGCCGTCCGCGCCGCCGATCATCCAGCCGGCCGCGACGAGCAGGGGGCCGGCGGCGGAGGCGAAGGCGATGAGGGCGGCGACGGGCTGGCGCCAGCCGAAGCTCTGCTCGGCCACGCGCGAGCGTGCGCCGTCGGCGCCGAGGGCCGCCGCGGACAGCAGCGCGAGGCCGTAGACCAGGGTGGCGGGGCCGGCCCACGCGGACCGGTTGGACAGCACCGCGAAGACGAGGCCCAGCAGCGCCACGGCCCAGGCGGTGCGGATGCCCAGCCGCCGCTCGGAGCGCAGGAGTGCGGCGAGGGCGGCGAGCACGATGCCGATGAGCATGAGGCCGTGCACCGTGCCGGCTCCACCGGGGCTGGCGCCGAGCAGATCCAGCGCGGAGGCGGTGGAGGGGCCGTAGTCCAGGCCCGCCTCGCGGAAGAAGCCGGCCGGCAGGAGGGTCAGCGACCAGGGGGCGAGGACCAGCAGCGGGGTGCCGAGCTGGGCGAGGAAGCGCAGGCCGTGGGCGAGGAGGTCGCCGCGACGCAGGACGAGCACACCGAGGCCGAGGACCAGGGCGAGGGGCCAGACGATCGGCGTGAAGGCGGTGGTGATGGTCAGCAGCAGCGCGTACGCCCAGGTGGCGCGCCAGCTGCCGCGGGCGCCGGTGCGGCTCGCGAGGCCGCTCGCCGCGATGCCCGCGCGCGCGATGAGCGGCAGCAGGACGGCGAGGACGGCGGTGCCGATGCGGCCGCCGGCCAGGGCGCCGGTGGTGGCGGGCAGGAAGGCGTAGGCGATGGCCGCCCAGGCCCGCAGCAGCCGGGAGGTGACCAGCGGGCGGGAGGCGAAGTAGGCGGTGCATCCGGCGAGCGGCACTGAGCAGACCAGCAGGACGGTGACCGCGAGTCCGGTGGAGCCGAGCAGGAGGGAGGCGAGCGTCGCGACGATCGCGAGATACGGCGGTGCGGCCGGGGTGCCGCCGGTGCCGACCGAGTGCCAGGCGTCCAGGTAGCGGGACCACAGGTCGCCGGCGCCGGCCGGGGCGGGCAGCAGGGCGCCGCCGGTGAGCGCGCCGCCGCCGAGGAGGCCGCGGCAGGCGACGAGGGAGACCAGGAGCAGGACGAGGAAGAGCAGCGGGCCGGGTTTGCGGGCGATCCGCCTGAGTCGGGCGAACTGCTCGATCTCCAGGAAGTCGGCGTCGTCGCCGCCGGGCCCGGACTCCACGGCGCCGCCGTGCCGGCCGGCGGAGGTGGTGTCGGCGTCGGAGCCGCTGCTGAAGTTGCCCGCGACCTGCTCCACGGTGGCCCGGACGGTGGCGCCGGGCGGCGGGAAGAGCCGGCGCAGTTCGGCCTTGTCGATCTGGTCGGCGCCGCGGCGGCGGCGGGCGGCGATGATCCGCTCGGGCCGCAGCAGGGTGCTCAGCAGGCCGCGGATCTCGTCGACGGCCTGGCCGGGGACCTTGCCGACGAGGTAGGCGACGGTTCGCAGGAGGGTGCCGAGGACGAGCCGCAGCAGCACCCAGGGCAGGGCGGCGGTGCGGGTGTTGGCGAGCAGGGTGTAGACGGCGCCCGCTTTGTCCACCTTGTGCGGGGATGCGGTGGTGCGGCCCGCGCAGTCGACGGTGCGGCGCTCGCGGGAGGCGGCCTCCGCGTGGCGGACGACCGCTTCGGGGGCGACCAGCACGCGGTGGCCGGCGGAGTGGGCGCGCCAGCACAGGTCGACGTCGTCGCGCATCAGGGGCAGCCGGCGGTCGAAGCCGCCGAGCTGTTCGAAGACGTCGCGGCGGACGAGCATGCCGGCGGTGGAGACGGACAGCACGGTGCGGACGTGGTCGTGCTGGCCCTGGTCCTGTTCGCGGCGGTCCAGGCCGGTCCAGCGGCGGCCGGAGTTGGCGATGGAGACGCCGACCTCCAGCAGCTGCCGGCGGTCGTACCAGCCGCGCAGCTTGGGGCCGACGATCGCGACGTCGTCACGGCCGAGTTCGAGTTCGTTGTCGACGACCCGGAGCAGCTGGGCCAGGGCGTCGGGCTCGGGGGCGCAGTCGTCGTGCAGCAGCCAGAGCCATTGGACGGGCTCGCCGTGCGGCAGTTCGGGCAGGTCGTAGGCGTCGTCGCGCCAGCTGCGCGTGACGGGGTCCCAGCCGCTGGGGCGCTTGAGGTAGGGCAGTTCCTCGGGGGTGAGGACCGGGGCGGTGCGGCACGCCTCCTCCACGGCCTGGCCGAAGCCGGTGCGGCGGGCCAGGTGCAGCACGTTGCCGTCGCCGAGGGCGTGGGTGAGCTGCTGGGCGGAGTCGTCCGCGCTGCCGGTGTCTGCGGCCACCGCGTGCTGGACGGGGCGCTCCTGGCCGAGCAGGCCGGCGAGCGCGTCGGGCAGCCAGCGGGCACCGTCGTGGGAGACGAGGACCGCGGTCACCACGTGACGCGGGAACTCGGGCGGGCGGGTCGGGTCAAACACGGCGGTGGCAGCGTCGTGTTGGGCTGCCGCATGGCTGTGCACGGACATCGAGGTACGGGCCCCGGTTCGATGGACTGCGGTGGACGCCCGCGACTCCTCGGGGGGCGAGGGGACGGCGTGGCGTCTCGGACGAGCGCCCACACTATCGGCTGGCCATGACGACGGCCCGCCGCCTGTGGACAACCCACCGGCGACGGGCCGTTCGTGAGGTTCTCGTGTGTGTGTACGCGGGCGCGCCCGTGTGCGTGCTGTGCGCGCCGCCGGATGCCCGCGTCAGACGGCGGCCTTCTTGAGCCGACGCCGTTCCCGTTCGGAAAGGCCGCCCCAGATACCGAATCTCTCGTCGTTGGCGAGGGCGTACTCGAGGCACTCGGAGCGGACCTCACAGGCGAGGCAGACCTTCTTCGCCTCTCTGGTGGAGCCGCCCTTCTCGGGGAAGAAGGACTCGGGGTCGGTCTGGGCGCACAGCGCGCGCTCCTGCCAGCCGAGTTCCTCGTCCGCGTCGTCGACCAGCAGTTGCTGCACCAGCTCGGTCATGTGCGCCCCTCGTCTGTCTTCGCGTCCCCGTGCGTGGCCGATGCCGATTTCGGCTGAACGACACGAGTGAAATTACAAGTGTGCTGCTCCGGGCGAGTCAAGCCGAGATCTGCTATTGGGCCCGTTATTCACTCTGCGGAACCAAGGCCAAGCGGAAAGTGTTCAAATCGCCATAAACCTTGACACGCAGAAGGGACCCACGGGATGGCCGAACCCCGTACAGCTCTCTGTACGGAGAAGGACGTCTCCGTGTTCGGTCGCGTTCCGTGAGGCTCGTGCGCTCGGATGTGCCCCATGTGTCCCGGTGCCCGGGTGAACAAACCTTTCACCTGACAGTTGAACCGGATGAGGTGAAACATGTCCCACATACCGGGCGTCGAGTTGACAGTGCGGGTGTGAGCCGATGTCCTAGTGGGCATGCTCGCGAACTCGGCTTCCACCTCGACCCGCACCGCCGGGTCCCACGGTGCTGCCCGCGCGCGCTGTAGCTGTTGTCGTCCCAGCTGTTGAGCCGAGCCCGCTCCGGCTGTCCCGAGTCCCTCCCGGCTCGGTCGCGTCCCTCCCGGTGATCCCTCATCCAGGGCACCCCGCGTGATCCCTCACCCAGGGCACCCCGCCCGCCCGTGACCCGGGCGGACCGTACGCGCCACCCAGCTCCAGCCCCCCACTTCTCCCGCCGAGGACCACCGCATCCCCATGAACAACGACAACGACCTCCAGATCGCCGGCGACATCCTCGAGGCCGCACACCTGCTCCAGCCGCCGCGCGAGCACCCGGCCACCGTCGCCGAGTTCGCGGGCCTCGCCCGGTCGATCGCCGCCGACCGCTCCCAGTGGGCGCACCTCGTCCGCTACGACGCCACCACCCGCTGGTACCACCGGCTGCGCACCGGCCCCGGTTACGAGGTGTGGCTGCTGTCCTGGGTGCCCGGCCAGGGCAGCGGCCTGCACGACCACGGCCGCTCCTCCGGCGTGCTGACCGTGCTGGTGGGGAAGCTGACCGAACACACCGGGCGCGACACGCGCGTGCTCGCGGCGGGCGCGCAGCGGGTCTTCGCGCCGGGGTACGCGCACGAGGTCGTCAACGACGCCCTGGAGCCGGCGGTCAGCCTGCACGTCTACCACCCGGGCCTGACCGAGATGCCGATGCACACCGCGCAGGCCTGCGCGGCACGCACGCAGCCGCGTTCGGTGACTGCCTGACGCGTTGTCGTATCGGCCTGCGAGACTTGGCCCATGCGCATTGTGGTTCTGGCAGGCGGCATCGGCGGTGCCCGTTTCCTGCGCGGTCTGAAGCGGGCCGTGCCGGACTCGGACGTCACGGTGATCGGCAACACCGGCGACGACATCCACCTCTTCGGGCTGAAGGTCTGCCCGGACCTGGACACGGTGATGTACACGCTCGGCGGCGGCATCAACGAGGAGCAGGGCTGGGGGCGGACCGACGAGACCTTCCACCTCAAGGAGGAGCTGGCGGCCTACGGCGTCGGCCCGGACTGGTTCGGGCTCGGCGACCGGGACTTCGCCACGCACATCGTGCGGACGCAGATGCTGGGCGCCGGCTATCCGCTGAGCGCGGTCACCGAGGCGCTGTGCGACCGCTGGAAGCCGGGTGTGAAGCTGATCCCGATGACCGACGACCGCGTGGAGACGCACGTCGCGGTCGAGGTGGACGGCGAGCGCAAGGCCGTCCACTTCCAGGAGTACTGGGTGCGGATGCGGGCCTCCGTCCCCGCCGAGGCCGTGGTCCCGGTGGGCGCCGAGCAGGCCAAGCCCGCGCCGGGCGTCCTGGAGGCCATCGCGGCGGCCGACGTCATCCTCTTCCCGCCGTCCAACCCGGTCGTGTCCATCGGCACGATCCTCGCCGTGCCCGGCGTCCGGGAGGCCATCGCGGACGCGGGCGTGCCCGTGGTCGGCCTCTCCCCCATCGTCGGGGACGCGCCGGTGCGCGGGATGGCCGACAAGGTGCTCGCCGCGGTCGGCGTGGAGTCCACGGCCGCCGCGGTCGCCGGGCACTACGGCTCGGGGCTGCTGGACGGCTGGCTGGTCGACACGGTGGACGCGGCCGCTGTCGAGCGGATCGAGGCGGACGGCATCCGCTGCCGGGCCGTACCGCTGATGATGACCGACGTGGACGCGGCCGCGCAGATGGCGCGGGAAGCGCTGGCGCTGGCCGAGGAGGTGCGGGAAGCATGAGCGAGGCGCGCCCGCAGTACACGGTCCGGGCCCTGGAGAACATCCCCGAGGTCCAGCCGGGCGACGATCTCGCCAAGCTGATCGCCGCCGCCGGACCCGAGCTGGCCGACGGGGACGTGCTGCTCGTCACCTCCAAGATCGTCTCCAAGGCCGAGGGCCGGCTGGTGCACGCGGCCGACCGGGAGGCGGCCATCGACGCCGAGACGGCCCGGGTAGTGGCCCGGCGCGGCGTGCTGCGCATCGTGGAGAACCGGCAGGGTCTGGTGATGGCCGCCGCCGGCGTCGACGCCTCCAACACCCCGGCGGGCACGGTGCTGTTGCTGCCGGAGGACCCGGACGCGTCCGCACGCGCGATCCGCGACGGCCTGCGCGACGCCCTGGGCGTCGACGTGGGGGTGGTGGTCACCGACACCTTCGGGCGCCCCTGGCGCGCGGGGCTCACGGACGTGGCGATCGGCGCCGCCGGAGTGCGGGTGCTGGACGATCTGCGCGGCGGCACGGACGCGCACGGCAATCCGCTCAGCGCGACGGTGGTGGCCACGGCCGACGAGCTGGCCGCCGCGGGTGACCTGGTCAAGGGCAAGACGGCCGGACGGCCGGTCGCGGTGGTGCGCGGGCTGCCCCACGTCGTGGCCGACGGGGACGGCGAGGGCGCGCGGGCGCTGCTGCGCCCCGCGCGGGACGACATGTTCCGGCTCGGCACCTCCGAGGCGGTCCGGGAGGCCGTGACCCAGCGGCGCACGGTCCGGGCCTTCACCGACGAGCCCGTGGACCCCGGCGCGGTCCGGCGCGCGGTGGCGGCGGCGGTCACCGCGCCCGCCCCGCACCACACCACGCCGTGGCGGTTCGTGCTGCTGGAGTCGGCGCAGTCCCGGACCCGGCTGCTGGACGCGATGCGGGACGCCTGGATCGCCGACCTGCGCCGGGACGGCAAGAGCGAGGAGTCCGTCGCCAAGCGGGTCCGCCGCGGCGACGTGCTGCGCAACGCGCCGTATCTCGTCGTGCCCTGCCTCGTCATGGACGGCTCCCATCACTACGGGGACGCCCGGCGGGACGGCGCCGAGCGGGAGATGTTCGTCGTCGCGACGGGTGCGGGCGTGCAGAACTTCCTGGTCGCGCTGGCCGGGGAGCGGCTGGGCTCGGCGTGGGTGTCGTCGACGATGTTCTGCCGGGACGTGGTGCGCGAGGTGCTCGGGCTGCCGGCCGGGTGGGACCCGATGGGCGCGGTGGCCGTCGGTCATCCGGCGGAGGAGCCGAGGCCGCGTCCGGAGCGGGACGCGGGGGCGTTCATCGAGGTGCGGTGAGCTTGCGTACGGTGAGTCTCCGCGCGGAGAGCTTCCGTACGGTGAGCTTCCGTACGGATCCGTACGGTGAGTTTCCGCGCAGGCGGCCGCCACGACCGCGCGGCCTCACTAGTCTCATGGGGCGGCCCCGTCCCGTAGGACAGCGCCGTCCCGTGGAACAAGCCGTCCTCCGCGACAGCACCGTCCCGTAGGCCAGTCGGTCCCGCACGGCCGGCCACCACCCCTAGGACCTCACCCATGGCAGGACGCTTCGCCCCGCGCCCCACGCGCACGACCGTGCGCGGCGGGCACGTGGGCGTACCCGCGGGGGCGCGCGCGGGGATACCGCGGCAGGCGGCGGGCCCTGCCCGGGTGCGCAGGTGGGCGCCGGACGGGCCGCTCGACCTCGGGCTGGTGCTCGGGCCGCTACGGCGCGGCCCCGGCGACCCGACGTTCCGGGCCACGGCGGACGGCGCGGTGTGGCGCGCCGCCCGTACGCCCGCGGGTCCGGGCACGTTGCGGGTGCGGGCGCACGGCGGTGAGGTGCTCGGCGAGGCGTGGGGGCCCGGCGCCGAATGGCTGCTGGCCGGCCTGCCGGAGCTGCTCGGCGCGGCCGACGACCCGGAGGCGTTCGTGCCCCGGCACCGGGTGGTGGCGCTGGCCCGGCACCGGCGGCCGGGGCTCAGGCTCACCCGGACCGGGCTGGTGCTGGAGTCCTTGATCCCGTCGGTGCTGGAGCAGAAGGTCACGACCGACGAGGCGTACCGGGCCTGGCGGCTGCTCGTCCGGAGGTTCGGGGAGCCGGCGCCGGGGCCCGCGGGCCTGAGCGAACGGCCGATGTGGGTGATGCCGGCGCCGCGGACCTGGGCGCTGATCCCCTCTTGGGAGTGGCACCGGGCCGGGGTCGACGACAAGCGGGCCTCGACGATCCTGCGGGCCGTGCGGGTCGCCGAGCGGCTGGAGCAGGCCGTGGGGATGCCGGCGGCCGAGGCTCAGGCACGCCTGCAGGTCGTACCGGGAATCGGCCCGTGGACGTCGGCGGAGGTCGTACAGCGCAGCCACGGCGCACCGGACGCGGTGACCGTCGGCGACCTGCATCTGCCGGGAATCGTGGGATGGGCCCTGGCGGGCGACCGGCACGCCGACGACGCCCTGATGCTGCGGTTGCTGGAGCCGTACGCGGGACAGCGGCACCGGGCCGCGCGGCTGATCCTCCTGAGCGGCCACACCCCGGCCCGCCGCACCCCGAAGATGCCCCGGGTGGACATCGGCCTGCTCTGATCCCGACGCCCCGCAAGGAGCGCGAGGAACCGCGCAACCACCGACGGGGCACCGGACACGAGCGGCATGCCCGAAGAGGCGCGGGGAACTGCACGACCGGCCACCCACCAGCCGCACCCACCACGCGAACCACCCCCGACCGACCGCACACCCCACGCCACCAGCACCCCCGAGGGGCGCGGGGAACTACGCGACCGGCCACCCACCAGCCGCACGGACGAACGAGGCGAACCACCCCGAACGGCCGGGGGTGGGGGGGGGGGGGGCCCCGGGCGCGCCGGAGGGGGGGGGGGGTGGGCGCCCCCCCCCGCCGCGGGGGGGGGCGGCGCGCCCCCCCCCCCCCCCCCCCCCCCGCCCCCCCCGCCCCGCTACTGGTCGGAGGAGAACCGCACCGCGCCCGCCGGGATGCGGGCGTCGCACCACACCCGTACCCCCTCGCGCAGCTCGTTGTCGGCGCCCACGACCGCGCCGTCGCCGACCACCGTGCCGGTGAGCACCGACCGTTCGCCGACCCGGGCGCGGGTGCCGATGAGGGAGTCGGTGATGACGGCGCCCCGTTCGACGACGGCGCCGGGAAGGATGGCCGAGCCGGAGACGTGCGCGCCCTCCGCCACGAAGGCGCCCTCGCCGACCACCGTGCCGCCCGTCAGCTTGGCGTCGGGGGCGACCGTCGCCGTGGGCAGGACGAGCCGGTCGCCGCAGCGGCCGGGCACGGCCGGAGACGGGGCACGGCCGAGGACCAGGTCGGCGGAACCGCGCACGAAGGCGGCCGGGGTGCCGAGGTCCAGCCAGTACGTGGAGTCGACCAGGCCCTGCAGGTGGGCCCCGGCGGCGAGCAGGCCGGGGAAGGTCTCGCGTTCCACGGAGACCGGCCGGCCCACCGGGATCGTGTCGATGACCGAGCGGCGGAAGACGTACGCCCCCGCGTTGATCTGGTCGGTGACGATCTCCTCCGGCGTCTGCGGCTTCTCCAGGAAGGCGAGGACGCGGCCGGTGCCGTCCGTCGGGACGAGACCGTAGGCGCGCGGATCGGTCACCCTCGTCAGGTGCAGGGAGACGTCCGCGCCCGTCGACTCGTGGGTGGCGACCAGGGCCCTGATGTCGAGTCCCGTCAGGATGTCGCCGTTGAAGATCAGCACCGGGTCGTCGGGGCCGGAGCGGAGGCGCGAGGCCACGTTGCGGATCGCGCCGCCGGTGCCGAGGGGCTCGTCCTCGGTGACGTACTCGATGTGCAGGCCGAGGGAGGCACCGTCGCCGAAGTAGGGCTCGAAGACCTCGGCGAGATAGCTCGTCGCGAGGACGATGTGCTCGACGCCCGCCGCCCTCGCCCTGGCCAGCTGGTGGGTGAGGAACGGCACACCGGCCGCCGGGACCATCGGCTTGGGGGTGTGCACCGTGAGCGGGCGAAGCCGGGTGCCTTTGCCGCCGACCAGGAGGATCGCTTCTGTCACCTGTCGTCTCTGCTTCCTGCCGGGACCGGCCGAACTACTCGTCACTACTCGTTTCGGCGGGTCAGTGTATGCAGACCGGGCGACGACGTCCCGACGGCCGCGCGGTGTCCCGTGGGATCGCGGCCCGGATTCCCCCGCACGCCCCCTCCGCCTCCCGGCGCGTACGACCCCGCCGGCCGCTCCGGCGTGGCCTGGCTCCCCGCCCCCGTCGGGCCGCTCCCGCGCCGCCGCCTCCGTCCTCCCGGCCGGCCGTACGGTCTCAGCGTCCCTGGTAGCGCGCCGCCCTGGAACGGACCGTGCCGAGTGTGGCGTAGAGCTTCTTGCCGGGGCACGTGGTGGCGTACCCGTCCCGATGTCCGGAGATCACATTGAGCCGGACGCTCTCTCCGTTGGCGTAGAGATTGCCACCACCCGAGGTGAGATACGTCTTTCCGCGCGGATCGGCCTTGTAGAGCCCGAGCTTCCACGCGGCGAGCCTGGCGACCGCGGTCACGGCCGCGCTCGACGGCTTGCTCGTGCCGTAGCTGCCGATGACGGCGATGCCCATGCTGTTGGTGTTGAACCCGAGGGTGTGGGCGCCCAGGACGGCCTTCGCCACGCCTCCGGCCCGGCCCTCGTAGACGGTTCCGCACTTGTCGACGAGGAAGTTGTAGCCGATGTCCCGCCAGCCCATGCTCTTGACGTGGTAGCGGTAGATGCTGCGGATGACGGAGGGGGCCTGGGCGCACGTGTACTTGTTGCCCGAGGCCGTGTGGTGCACGAACGCCGCCTTGACCTTCTTCGTGTAGACGAACCCGCCTTCACGCAGTGACTCGTCCGCGCCCCAGCCCCGGCGCGTGACGATCCGCGGGCGCGGCCCGATGTGCGGTTTCGCCTCGACCGGGCCCTGGAGCCGGGCCAGTTCCTGCTCGGTGTGCCGCTGGTCCAGCCCGGGGATCACGGTGGCGCCGAAGCCGGTGACGTCGGTGTTGGCCTGCGAGGCGGCGATCGCCTCTGCCGTGTCCAGCCCGGTGTGGGGCTCGTCGGCGGGTACGCCCTCGGGTGGCGGCTCCTCCCCCGGGTCGACGAGTTCCAGGCGCAGCCCCGAGGGCAGTGCCGCCCGCGGCCGCGCGCCCTGTCTGCCCCGCAGGCCGGCGCCTTCGGCAAGGACGCGTACGTCCACGCCGTCCGAGTCGCCCACCCACAGCGGCGCGGTCGCCCCGTGCACCCGCACCGAGGTCCGTTCCGCCGTGCCCGGGTCGGCACCGTGGTCGGTGTTGTGGGTCTCGACGTCCTGCCAGCCCGACCACTGTCCCGACGCGGCGGTCCGGGTGCGCACCTGGACCAGGCCGTGCAGTTCGGTGTCCGGGTCGTCCCAGACGACCCCGACCATCGAGAAGCGATCGATGTCCACGCGGTGCAGGCCCTGCTCGGCGGCGGCGCCCGCGACGCGGTCCCGGGAGAGGGGGACCAGGGGCAGCGAGCGGGTGGTGCCCGGGATCCCGGACGCGTGGGACGCCGAGGCCGCCGGGGCCGCGGTGAGTTCGGCGGGCGCCGGGAGCGCACCGGCCCGCGAGGGCGCGCCGATCGCGGCGGGCGGGGCCGGCGGACGGGCGGGGGCCGCGGCGTACGAGACGCCGGTCGAGGAGACGACGAGCGCGGAGGCGCCGATGAGGGAAGTGAGGAATCCACGCATGACCATGATCATGAACATAGCCGTACAAATCTGTCCAATGATGAACTGACGGAGTGTCGGCAAACGCTCCGCCGGACCGGTGGCTCCGGTGCTCGGTGCGCGTGGCCGCCCGCGCGTACCCTGTGCCGGGTGAACGCCACCGATCGCACCCCTGCCGACCTGCTGACTTCCGCGCTCGCCGCGGACCCCGGCCGCCCGCTGGTGACCTTCTACGACGACGCCACGGGCGAACGTGTCGAACTGTCCGTGGCCACCTTCGCCAATTGGGTGGCCAAGACCGCCAATCTCCTTCAGGGCGACCTCTCCACGGGCCCCGGCGACCGCGTCGCGCTGCTGCTGCCCGCGCACTGGCAGACGGCGGTGTGGCTGCTCGCCTGCTCCTCGGTGGGTGCGATCGCGGACGTCGCCGGGGACCCGGCGCAGGCCGACGTGGTGGTCAGCGGGCCGGACTCGCTCGAGGCCGCGCGCGCCTGCCGCGGTGAGCGGGTCGCGCTGGCCCTGCGTCCGCTCGGCGGGCGATTCCCGCAGCCGCCGCAGGGATTCCTCGACTACGCCGTCGAAGTCCCGGGCCAGGGCGACCGGTTCGCGCCGTTCGCGCCGGTGGATCCGCAGGAGCCCGCTCTCGTCGTGGCCGGCCGGGAGTTCGGCGGGGCCGAGATCGTCGAACTGGCGTCGGCGGCGGCGCCGTCCCTGGACCTGACCGGACCGGGGTCCCGGATGCTGTCCGCTCTGCCGTACGACACCTGGGAGGGGCTCTGTGCGGGGCTGTACGCACCGCTGGCCGCGGGCGGGTCCGTGGTGCTGTGCCGTCACCTCGACCGGCTCGACGAGGACGCGCTCACCCAGCGGATCGAGAGCGAGAGGGTGACCGCGGTCCGGCGCTAGGACCGCTCCGGGGTGCGGCTTCGCCGCGGCCCGCCGCCACGACCACTCGGCCGTGCGCTCTCTCCACAGCCCCCCGCCACCACCGCTCGACGGTGCGGTCTCGCCACGACCCCCGCCACCACCGCTCGGCCGTGCGCTCTCGCCACAGCCCCCGCCACCACCGCTCGACGGTGCGGTCTCGCCACGACCCCCGCCACCACCGCTCGGCCGTGCGCTCTCGCCGCGGCCCGCCGCCCGCTCGCCCGGGGCCGCAGGCGGCCGCGGTTCGCCCGTCCGGAGTAGTAAAGGGCGCCCTCGGGCCGCCTTCCCCGCCATCGTCGTAGGAGCAGCAGGTGATGCTCGTACGCCATGAGGGGGTGCCCGGTCGTGACGGACACCGCGGGCAGCCCCCTCGGTCCCGGTCCCGGGGCCTCCGCCACCGGTGAAGGGCTCGTGCGGCGGCGCCGACGGCGGTGGCTGCGCGTCTCGGCGCTGGGCGGCGCCGGGCTCCTCCTGGCGGCCGCCGGGGCCGGCTGGGCCGTCTACGCCAAGCTCAGCGGCAACATCACCGCCGACGAGGCGGCCGCCGCCGAGCTGGCCCGGTACGAGCGGGAGCGGCCCACGGCGCTGGTGCGGGGCGCGCAGAACATCCTGCTCATCGGGTCCGACACCCGGTCGGGGGACGGCAACGGCAAGTACGGGCGGGACCTCGGCACCGAGCGCTCCGACACCACGATCCTGCTGCACCTGGCGGCGGACCGGGCGAGCGCCACCGCCGTCTCGCTGCCCCGGGACCTGATGGTGGACATCCCCGGCTGCCACCGGGCGGACGGCAGCCGCAGCGAACCGGTGTTCTCGATGTTCAACCACGCCTTCCAGGTGGGGGGTTCGGCGTGCACGATCCGTACCGTCGAGAAGCTGACGGGCATTCGGGTCGACCATCACATGGTCGTCGACTTCAGCGGGTTCAAGGAGATGGTGGACGCCGTCGACGGCGTGACGGTGTGCCTGAAGGAACCCATCGACGACAAGGCGGCGAAGCTGAAGCTGCCCGCGGGCCGGGTGACCCTCGACGGGGAACAGGCGCTCGGGTACGTGCGGGCGCGCAAGTCGCTCGGCGACGGCAGCGACACCGAGCGGATGGAGCGGCAGCAGCGGTTCCTCGGCGCGTTCGCCGACAAGGCGCAGAGCAACGGCGTCCTGCTGAATCCGGCGAAGCTGTATCCGGTGCTGAACGCGGCGACCTCCTCGTTGACCACGGATCCGGAACTGGCCAGTCTGCGCGGCTTGTACCAGTTGGCGCGCGGGCTGCGGGACATCCCCACCGAACATGTGCAGTTCCTGACGGTGCCGAGGACGTCGTACGGCTACGACGCCAACCGTGACCAGCTCGTGGAGCCGGAGGCGGAGAAGCTGTTCACGCGACTGCGGGCCGACCGGCCGGTGGTGGTGACCCGATATCCACAGGAGATTCAGAGGAAGTCCGCGGAGAGAGGCGGCGGGAACGGCGCCTCCCCCGCCCCGACCTTCTCCGGCAACACCGCCGCCGAGCGCTCCTGCGCGTAGGGCGATCGCAGGGGCGATGAACTTTCATTCAGAAAATGAGGTGGATTGCCCAGTTGTAGGCACGACGAATTTGTCATCGGCGTCGCTCGACGCTGAACTGGGCGGATAGTGTGAGCGATCCGGTGCACCTGACCGCGAGGTCCGTCCTGGGGTCGCGCACCGATTCACCGAGACCCGAGCGCCTCGTAGGGGGAAGGCGCCGCGTGGCCCCGACGGAGGATTCGGACAACCGTGGACGCGCAAGGCCGTGGGCGGGCGGACAACATCGACCCCGCAGACCAGTGGGTGCTCAATCCGAACACCGGCGAATACGAGCTGCGACTGAGCCCTTCCCCAGCGCAGTCACCGGTGCCCGGTCCCCGCAGACCGGCACGGGGCGACGGGGGTGCGCCGCGCCGTCGTGAGGACCCGGCGCCCGGCGAGCCCCGGGAGGCACGCCGGGTGCGCCCGGGTGACGTGCCGCCGCCGCGCAACCGGCGCCGGGGCGCCGAACCGGAGGCGCCGCAGGGGCGGCGCGCGGCCCGGCGGCCGGTGAAGAAGAAGTCGAAGGCCAAGAAGGCGCTGCTGTGGACCGGTGGGTCCATGGCCTTCGTGCTGGTCGCCGTGACGGCCGCCGGTTACCTCTACATCAAGCACCTGAACGACAACATCACGTCCATCTCCGACGACGGCGCGAGCACGGGTGGCTTCCGCAAGGACCAGGCGATCAACATCCTGCTGATCGGCACCGACAAGCGGACCGGCGCGGGCAACAACGGCTACGGCGACGCGGGCAGCGTCGGGCACGCCGACACAACGATTCTGCTGCACGTCTCCAAGGACCGGTCCAACGCCACCGCGCTGAGCATCCCGCGCGACCTGATCGTGGACGTCCCGGACTGCCCGACGGAGCAGAAGGACGGCACCGAGAAGGTCATAGGGGGCACGTCCGGCACGCGGTTCAACACGAGCCTCGGGCAGGCCGACCGCACGCCGAGCTGCACCATGCGCACGGTGACCGCGCTGACCGGGATCAAGCCGGACGACTTCATGGTCGCCGACTTCAACGCGGTCAAGACGCTGACCGAGGCGGTCGGCGGTGTCGAGGTCTGCCTGGGCAAGGACATCGACGACCCGGACTCGCACCTGAAGCTGTCCAAGGGCACGCACAACATCTCCGGCGAGCAGGCGCTGGCGTTCGTGCGCACCCGGCACTCCGTCGGCTTCGGCGGCGACCTGAGCCGGATCGGTCTCCAGCAGCAGTTCCTGGGCGCCCTGATGCGCAAGCTGAAGGGGAACGCCACGCTCACCAGTCCGACGAAGATGGTCGCGCTGGCGGAGGCCGGCACGAAGGCGCTGACCGTCGACGACAAGCTGAAGAGCATCGGCAAACTGAAGGACCTCGGTCTCGAACTGGGCAAGCTCAACCCGAAGAACCTGACCTTCACGACGGTGCCGGTGAGGGACAACCCGGCCGACGGTGTCGTGCACAAGACGGTGATCGTCGACCCGGCCCTGGCGCCGCAGGTCTTCGACGCCATCAAGAACGACGTCTCCTTCACCGACGTGAAGAAGAAGCAGAAGGCCGCGAAGGACGCCCAGGCCGCCCGCCTGAAGGGCACCAAGGCCCCCGCCTCCGAGGTGCGGGTGCGCATCCTCAACGGCGGGGCCGCGGGGGGAAGCGCCCAGGCGGTGCTCAACTGGCTGCAGAACGACGAGGGCGTGACCAAGTCGGAGAACGCGGGCAACGCGCCCGCCGCGCTGGCCAGGACCACGCTCGAGTACGCGCCCGACCAGGCGGCCCAGGCCCGCCGGCTGGCCGCCGTCATGGGACTGTCCGGCTCCGCGCTGAAGCCCGGCAGGAGCGTGACCAACGCCCAGGGCCTGCCGGCGATGACGCTCACCCTCGGCAAGGACTTCAAGGAGGCGGGCGTCTCCCTCACTCCCGCGACAAAGGCGCCGAAGGTCGACAAGTCGACGGCGGACAAGGTGCAGTGCGCCTCATAGCCTCATGGTCACAGGACGCCGTGAAGCGGAAGGAATTTCCCATTCCCGGATCGATAGACTTTCGTATGAATACCTATCCTGTCCCATGACTTACGGATGAGTCGCGACTCGTAGGTAACCCATGGGGCCCGTCGTGCGTCTAACTGGACGCGGGACGGGCCCGTTGCATGGCGTGAGGGTGGGGAGGGCGGGGGAATTGGCGCAGAGCGAGGTGCGTGGGGAGGCTCCTGCGGCCGGGGACACGATGTCGCTGAAGCCGCAGGCCTCGGATGCGTCGGCGGGTACCGGACGGCGCAAGGGCGGGCGGCGCGCGGATGGGCCGAAGACCGACCGGCGGCGGCGCAGACGGCGCGCCCTGCGCTGGTCGGCGATCGTGCTGGCGGTACTGATAGTCGGCACCGCGGGTGCCGGCTATCTGTACTACCAGCATCTCAACGGCAACATCCAAAAGGGCAGGCGCAACAGCGCCGACGACTCAAAGGCGCACCGGACCCAGCCGAACGCGGCCGGCCAGACACCGCTGAACATCCTGCTGATCGGCTCCGACAGCCGTAACTCCGCCGAGAACGTGAAACTGGGCGGCAGCAGGGACCACCGCGGTGACCCCCCGCTCGGGGACGTCCAGATGCTCATCCACCTGTCCGCGGACCGCAAGAGCGCGTCCATGGTCAGCATCCCGCGCGACACCCGGGTCGACATCCCCAGGTGCACGGATCCGGAGACCGGCAAGGTCTACCCGGCGGTCAACGACATCATCAACGTCAGCCTGGCCCGGGGCGGCGCCGGCTGCACCCTGGCCACCTGGCAGAACCTCACCGGGGTCTACATCGACCACTGGATGACGATCGACTTCTCCGGTGTGGTGCGGATGGCCGACGCCATCGGCGGTGTCGAGGTCTGTGTGCGGCAGAACGTCTGGGACCACCCGACCGCCTCGGTCCCCGGCGGCTCCGGCCTGAGGATGACGGCCGGGACGCACAAGGTGAAGGGCGAGCAGGCCCTGCAGTGGCTGCGCACCCGGCACGCCTGGGGCAGCGACCTGATGCGGGCCCGGGCCCAGCACATGTACCTGAACTCGATGATGCGCACGCTCCGGCAGCAGAACGTGTTCACCGACACCGGCCGGCTGATGAACCTGGCGGAGGCGGCGACCAAGTCGCTGAAGGTCTCCGAGGAGATCGGCACGGTCAAGAAGCTGTACGACCTGGGCATGCAGCTGAAGTCGGTGCCGTCGGACCGCATCACGTCACTGACCATGCCGAACCTGACCGACCCCCTCGACAGCAACCACGTCGTGCCGGACAAGGCCAATGCCGACAAGGTGTGGCAGATGCTCCAGGACGACGTGCCGTTCGACAAGAACGGCAAGGACTCCGGGGCGAAGAAGCCCGCGCCCGGCAAACCGGCCGGCAAGCCCTCGGTCGAGCCGGGCCGGCTGGGCGTACTGGTGCAGAACGCCACCCGGACCGCCACCGAGGGCCCGGTGCCGCAGCGGGCGAGGGCGATCGGCCAGGCGCTCGCGCAGCAGGGCTACGTCAGGGCGACCGCCGACACCTCGGGCACGCTGTCCGAGGACCGGACGGTCGTGCGGTACCCCAGCGCGGACCTTCGGGGCGATGCCCAGGCCGTGGCCAAGGCACTCGGCATCCCGCTGAACGCGGTGAAGCAGTCGACGGACGTCTCGGGGGTCACGGTCGTCGTCGGCGCCGACTGGCGCACCGGCACGACCTACCCCGAGCAGGCCGCCCCGAAGGCGGGAGACCTGCCCCAGGGCAGCGACGCCGTCAACGGCTCGGACACCACGAAGTGCATGGACGTCTACAACATCTACCGCTGGTAGCGGGAAACGGCAGGGGCCCCTTCTCCGAGGAAGATCCAGAGAGAAGGGGCCCCGCGTTCTGTCCGGGTCCGTCGCTCAGGCCCGCCGCCCGGGAGAGGCGGGCCGTGGCCGCGACGGTCAGCCGGAGTTCACCACGGCCGGCCGCCGGGAGGCGATGACCTTCTTCGCCAGGGACCTGGGGCTGGTCAGGAAGCCGAAGCCCCACGACATGTGCATGGTGGCCAGGGCCACCGGGATCTGCAGCCGGGCCTTCAGCGGCAGGCCCCTGCCCGCCGGGACCGAGCCCGCGGCGATCGCCGCCAGGTAGCCGCCCGGTATCACCAGACCCCACGGGGTCAGCGCCACGCCCACCACCAGGCCCGCGGCCAGGGCGCACACCGCCGTCGGAGGGGCGAGGTAGCGCAGGTTGATGGAGCCCGAGTGGTAGCGGGCGACGACGTGCCGCCAGCGGCCGTAGTCCTTGTACTGCTTGGCCAGCGCCCGCACCGAGGGACGCGGGCGGTACGACACCCTCAGCTCCGGTGAGAACCAGATCCGGCCGCCCGCCTCGCGGATGCGGAAGTTCAGCTCCCAGTCCTGGGCGCGGATGAACTCCTCGTTGTAGCCGCCCTGTTGCTCCAGGGCCTCGCGGCGGAAGACACCGAGGTAGACCGTCTCGGCGGGTCCGGCCTGGCCGCCGGTGTGGAATGCCGCGTTGCCGACCCCGATCTTCGAGGTCATCGCGGCGGCGACCGCGTGCTCCCAGTCGTTCTCGCCCTCGGCGTACATGATGCCGCCGACGTTCTGCGCGCCGGTCTCCTCCAGGAGGCGGACGGCGGTGGCGATGTAGTTCGGCGAGAGCATGCCGTGGCCGTCGACGCGGACCACGATCGGATGCCGGGAGGCCTTGATCGCCGCGTTCAGCGCCGCGGGCGTGCGGCCGGTCGGATTCGGGACGGTGTGCACGCGGGGGTCTTCGGCGACCAGCTCGGCGGCGATCTCGTCCGTGCGGTCCGTGGACGGACCGAGGGCGATCACGACCTCCATCTCGCCGGCGTACTCCTGCGCGAGGATCGCTTGGACGGCCCCGCGCAGATGCCGTTCCTCGTTGAGGACGGGCATGATCACGGAAACAGCGGGGAGCCGCACGTCGGGCTTGGCGTTCATAGGACGCTCACGTTACCGCGAACGGGGGACACCGGTGCGCGCCGCCGGGACCGAGACGCGGGCTGGAGATCGTATCGCCCTACTGTGCTCACGGATCCCACGTACGGCCTCGTCCGGAGGTGTCCTCCTTGTCCAGCCCGCCTCGGTCCCCGTCCCCCACTGCCGGCAGCGGGGGAGGAGCCTCCAGGCCGCAGCGTCGCCCGCGGCCGCCCCGCAGAGTGCCGCCCGAGCGGCCCGTGAGGTCCGTCCGGCCGCCCAAGCGGCCCCGCTGGGCGATGCGGGCGGTCAGCACCCTGTCGGTGGTGGTGCTCGCCTCCGCCGGCATCGGGCACGCCGTCGTCACCAGCCTGGACGCGGGCATCGCCCGGATCGACGCCTTCAAGGACATGAAGAACCGGCCCCGCGCGGGCCACGGCATGAACGTCCTGCTGGTCGGCACCGACGGCCGCGACAAGATCAGCGAGCGGGAGCGGCGCGCCTACCGGCTCGGCGGTCAGCCCTGCCACTGCACCGACACGATGATGATCGTGCACATCTCGGAGGACCGGGAGCGGGCCACCGTGGTGAGCCTGCCGCGCGACTCCTACGCGGACGCCCCCGCGCACATCGACCAGAACTCCGGCCGGTGGCACGGCGCGCACCCGATCAGGCTCAACGCGGCCTACGCCGAGGGCGGCCCCCAGCTGACCATCCGCACGGTCGAGAACATGACCCATGTGAAGATCGACCACTATCTGGAGGTCGACTTCACCAGCTTCATGCGGACGGTGGACGTGCTCGGCGGGGTGCGGGTCTGCACGCCGACGCCGCTGAAGGACTCGTACACCGGGCTCGACCTCGCGCCCGGCACGCACACCCTCATGGGCGGGCAGGCGCTGCAGTACGTGCGGGCCCGGCACCTGGACGGGGCGAGCGACCTGGGCCGGATGAAACGGCAGCAGCGGTTCATGGCCGCGCTGATCGAGAAGGCCACCTCGTCCGGGGTGCTGCTGAACCCGATCAAGTTCCGGGACGTGACCCGGGCGGTGCTCGGCTCGGTCCGCGCCGACGCGGGCTTCCACACCGACGAGCTGCTCGACCTGGGGCGCGCGATGCGGAGCTTCTCCCCCTCCTCCTCGGAGTTCACCACCGTCCCCATCGGGCGCCTCGACGTCCCGGTCAAGGGCATCGGCTCGACCCTGAAGTGGGACCAGGCCAAGGCCGACCGGCTGTTCCAGGCGCTGCGCGACGACCAGCCGCTCACGGCGGACCGGCCGCACCACGGCCCCGTGGTGGCACCCGTGGAGGTCGACCCGCGGCAGATCCGGGTCCTGGTGGCGAACGGCACCGGCACCGTCGGGCTCGCCAAGCGGGTCGACGCGGCACTCGCCTCGACCGGCTTCGCCACCACCCGCCGGCCGGTGACGGCGCCCGCCCACGTGCCGCGGACGGTGATCTCCTACGACCCCCGGTGGGACCGCTCCGCCCGCACCCTGGCCGTGGCCCTGCCCGGCAGCGAGCTGCGCGCGGTGCCCGGTCAGGGGCCGCTGATGAAGGTGACCGTCGGGACCGGCTTCAGGACGGTGGCCAAGGTGCGGTTCGCGGACCCCGGGCAGCCCGAGCAGAGCGTGGTGCGGGGCAACGAGGTGGTGTGCTCCGGGAACGCGTAGGGCGCGGTTCGGGGGCGGGACACCGCCCCCGGGCCGCCGGCTAGTCCTCGAAGCCCTCGGCGGCGCGCCTCTCGCGCAGTTCCCGGATCGCGCGGCGGCGGGCCAGCCGGTGGGTGCGGCGGATCTGGGCCTCCTGGTTGCGGCGACGGTCCCGCTCGGTCTCCGGCTCCACCGGCGGCACCCGGCGCGGCTTGCCGTCGGCATCGACGGCGGCGAAGACCAGATAGGCCGAGCCCACCTGGGTGGCCGGGGCCGACTCGTTCCAGCGCTCGGCCAGGACCCGGACGCCGATCTCCATGGAGGTCCGGCCGGTCCAGTTCACCTGCGCCTTCACATGGACCAGGTCGCCGACCCGCACCGGCTCGAGGAACACCATCTCGTCCATCGACGCCGTGACGGCGGGACCACCGGAGTGCCGGCCGGCCACCGCGCCCGCCGCGTCGTCGACGAGCTTCATGATCACGCCACCGTGCACGGTCCCCAGCAGGTTGGTGTCGTTGTGGGTCATGATGTGGCTGAGCGTGGTGCGCGAGGCGGACGTGGGCTTGCCCGGGAGGTCCGTCTCCATGTCCGCGGCCTGGTCTGTCATGCCCTCCACCTTATGCCGAAGCGACATTCGCGGAATTTGTGTCAGCTTCGCAACAGCGACGCCCTGATTTTCCGACATCTCTTGTAAGGCACACACCACTGCCCTGCACACTGGGGCGCATGAATGACTGGCCCGAGGGATGGTCCGACGACAATCGCGGCTCCCGCTACGGACACGGCAGTGCCGGCGCGCAGCCGGAGGGCGCCCGCGTGATGCGTCAGGTGCGGCGCGGCCCGGCGGTACCGCCGGGGCAGCGCTCCGGCTACGGCAACCCCGGCCCGTCGGCGCCGCCGTACGGCGCCGGTGTCCCGCAGCAGCCGTCGTACGTCGACGGCCGGGGCTACGACACCGGCTCCGGTTACGACGAGTACGACAGCGGTTACAACACGGGCCAGGTCTACGGCAGTCCCGGGGGCGGCGGACCCGGCGGTCCGGCGGGCGGGCCCGTCCGGGCACCGCGTCCCGCACCGAACTGGCGGCGCCGGATCAAGTGGACGGCGATCACGGTGGCGACCGTGGTGGTCGTCACGTCCGTGGCGACGTACTTCTGGGCCGACTCCAAGCTGCGCCGCGAGGTCGACCTCTCGACGGTCATCGACCGGCCGCAGGCGGGCGACGGCACCAACTACCTGATCGTCGGCTCGGACAGCCGTGAGGGCATGTCCAAGGAGGACGAGAAGAAGCTGCACACCGGTCGCGCCGAGGGCAAGCGCACCGACTCGATGATGATCCTGCACGTCGGCAGCAACGGCGACACGCTGGTCTCGCTGCCGCGCGACTCGGACGTGGTGATCCCGTCGTACAGGGGGTCCACGTCCGGGAAGACCTATCCGGCGCAGGGCCGGCACGAGAAGCTGAACGCGGCCTACGCCGAGGACGGGCCGACGCTGCTGGTCCGCGCGATCGAGTCCAACACCGGTCTGCACATCGACCACTACGTGGAGATCGGCTTCCAGGGCTTCGCCAACATCGTGGACGCGGTGGGCGGTGTCGACATAAACATCGACAAGGGCTTCAAGGACAAGTGGTCCGGCGCCGACTTCAAGGCCGGCAAGCAGACCCTGAACGGCCAGCAGGCCCTCGCCTTCGTCCGCACCCGGCACGCCTTCGCCGCCTCGGACCTGCAGCGCACCAAGAACCAGCAGAAGTTCCTGGCCGCCCTGGCCCACCAGGTGGCCACCCCGTCGACGGTCCTGAACCCGTTCAAGCTCTACCCGACCATGGGCGCGGGCCTGGACTCGCTGATCGTCGACAAGGACATGGGCCTGTGGGACCTGGCCTCGATGTTCTGGGCGATGAAGGGCGTCAACAGCGGAGACGGCACGTCCATGAACATGCCGATCTCCGGTTCCTCGGGCGGCAACCTCCTCTGGGACAAGGCGAAGGTGAAGACTCTGGTGAACCAGCTGAACAACGACGAGAAGGTCACCGTCTCCGGCAACTAGCTGTACTCGGTCATGACGTTGGTGACAGTCGGCTGATCGGGGGCTGGCCTGCGAGCGCGGTGTGTCGGCGTCGAGTGTTGTAGAAGTTCAGCCACG
>NZ_JBEOTD010000056.1:0-38197 GCF_040426375.1 Streptomyces sp. NPDC096012 | reverse complement strand
ACGCTACGAACGCAAGGCCGAGCACTTCCTGGCCTTCACTGCCATCGCCTGCAGCCTCATCTGCTACCGCAGACTCGCCAAATGAGACGACGTCTTAGTGGCGGCGAGAGATGCCGAGTTGTCCGGGCATTGCGGGAGATTGCCACCGTGACCCGTGGGGGCGCGCCGGGATCGGGCCCGGTCGCCTGGCGGGCGGTTGGCCGGATTCTTTCGCCGACCGGGAATCTTCGCGGGTTCCCGTTCGTCCTAGTCTTCGGGAAAAGGGGGCGGATTGGGACACAGGAGCCGCATCCCGCATCCCGGCGGCGTAAATGAGCGCAAGCCGGGCAGCCACTGGGGAGTCGGTGTCTTCGGGCACCGGGGCGAACGGTCTGCCGGCGGTGGGGAGGCACACGGTGATGGGCACGGCTGAGCGGCGCGAGGCGTCCGAGGAGAGCGTGGCGGGGCGCCCGGCGGCGCGGCAGGGCCCCGCGGCGCCGGGCAAGGGCTTTCCGGCGCCCGCGCACGCAGGGAAGGCGGCTCGGGACGAACAGCCGCGGACGGTCCGTCCTTTGTGGGTGGAGGAGCCGGCACGGCGCCACCCGATGCCTGATCCGGTGCGTACGGCGGCGGTGCGCGCGGTCATCGTCATCGCGGTGACGCTGATACAGGCCATGGTGGCGTTCCTGTGCACGATGGCCGGGTCGTGGCTGGCGTTCCCCATGGTGGTCAGCAGTGTGGTGAGCACGGTGGTGGCCACCTGGGCCGTGGTCGACGTATGGGTGACCCGCCAGGTGTGGAGCCAGCGCTACGGCGTGGTCTCCGAGCCGAGCAGCACGGCTCGGGCGCTGCGGCGGGAGCGCCGCGCCCGCCGGCGTCAGGAGCGGACGGCCCTGCGCGAGCAGGAGCGGATACGCCGGCGGGGCGGCACCGGACGGCTGTCGCACTCCTGACCCGGCGTCGGCACGGGGAACGGACCGGGCCGCGTCCGGCGCCTCAGAGCGCCGCGGGCTCGGCCGGTTCCCGCTCCTCGCGCCGGAGTTCGCGCCGGGCCCGTGCGAAGGGGCGCGTACGGTCCACGCCGAGCACGGCGACGGTGCGGCCGTCCCGTTCGTAACGGGCCAGGAATCCGGTCTCACCGGGCAGTCCGCCGGTGATCTCGCCCTCGGCGATGTGCACGGTGTCGCCGTCGCGATGCCGGCCGGCGAACTGGATGCGGACGCCGTACTGGTCGGACCAGAAGTACGGCACCGTGCGGACGGTGTCGCGGGTCCGGCCGGCGAGCAGGTTGGCCACGGCGACCCGGGGCTGCTCGGTCGCGGAGGTCCAGTGCTCGGACCGCGTGCCTCCGACGCGGGCGACGTCCCCGACCGCGACCACCTGGGGCAGGGCGGTCACACAGCCCTCGTCGCACTGCACACCGTCGGGCACGGCAAGTGCCGAGCCCGTCAGCCACGCGGTGTTGGGGCGGGCTCCGACGCCGACGATGACCAGGTCGGCGGGCAGGGTGCGGCCGTCGGTGAGGCGGACACCCGTGACGGTGGCGGTGCCGCACAGCCCCGCCACCCCGGTTGCGGTGACCAGTTCCACCCCGCCACGACGGTGCAGAGCGGCACACACGGCGGCCATCCGCGCCCCCAGCTGGGGCACCAGCGGCAAGGGGGCGGCCTCGACGACGGTGACCGCGTGGCCGAGCCGCGCGCACGAGGAGGCCGTCTCGGCGCCGATGAAGCCGCCGCCGATGACGACGACCCGGCGGGGGCCCCGGGTGAGGCCGCCGCGCAGGGCGCGGGCGTCGTCCAGGGTGCGCAGGGTGTGCACGCCGGTGAGGCGGTCACCGGGCAGCCGGCGGGCGGCGGCGCCGGTGGCGATGACCACGCCGTCGGTGGAGACCGTCCGTCCGTCGCCGAGCAGGACGGCGCGGCCGCGGGTGTCGAGTCCGCGGGCGCGCACGCCGAGCAGCCATTCGGCGTCCAGGGCGGCGGTCTCCTCGGAGTCGGTGAGGGCCAGCTGCTCCTCGTCGACGCGGCCGGTGAGGAAGTCCTTGGAGAGCGGAGGGCGGTCATAGGGGCGATGGGGTTCCTCGCCGACGACCACCAGTCGGCCGTCGAAGCCCTGGGCACGCAGTTCACGGGCGGCGTAGAGGCCGGAGAGGGAGGCGCCGACGACGGTCACGGTCCTCATACGGCACGGCTCCTCGGGGAGCGGCCCGGACGGCGGGGGGCGGTGCAGGCCGGACCGGCGGGGCAGGGGGTGAGGACGAAGGACGGGTGCGTGCGACCGGGCCGCTGGGAGCGGCCCGCGGGGGTGTTCATGCGGCCGTGCCCTCCTCCGCCGTGAGGTGGACGTGGACGACGCCGTCCTCGACGGTGACGCGATGGGTACGGACGGGGCGCCGGGCCGGCAGGCAGGTCGGCTCGCCGGTGCGCAGGTCGAAGGACGCGGCATGCAGCGGGCATTCGACCAGGCAGCCCTCCAGCCAGCCCTCGGAGAGGGAGGCGTCCTGGTGGGTGCAGGTGTCGTCGATGGCGTACAGCTCGCCCCGCTCGGTGCGGAACACGGCGATCGGTGGCGTGGTCTCGACGCGGAGGGACTCTCCCTCGGGGAGGTCTTCGAGGCGGCAGACGGGAATCACGGGCCCCCCTCTCGGTCCGGGACGCTCGGCCCGGACCTGCTGGATGCAGGCGTCAGGTGGACATGTCAGGCACAGGCGTGGCGTCAGGTGGAGATGTCGGGCGCGGACGCCGGGTATGTGGCTGGAAGCCCGGGTCTCGGGGGCCCGGTGCGGTTGCGGCACGTGGGGGGGCGGACCGCGAGGGGTCCAACCGGTCCGGCAGACCCGACCGGTCCGACACACCGGGCTGGTCCAATCCGCCGGACCGGCCCGATCCGCCGGGGTGGACCTATCCGGCCGGTGGATCGGACCGCCCGGCTGAACCGACCGGTCCCCCTGGTCCGGCACCCTTCCGGGATTCGGACACTTGGGTAACATGATGTTTCGTATGGCGCACGAACCAGCGCCATGCGCAACAGAATCCGGGCGGGACGACCGTCGCGTCAAGGGCTTCCCGCAGATGCGGCCCGAACCGGGCCCACAGGTGGTGAGAGTTGAGCCATGACCCGCACGCAGAAGCAGTCTGACCGCAACGAGGAGACCACCCGGACCCCAAGGACCCCGGACAGACACAACGGCCGTGGAGCGGCCAGCGCGGTGCAGTCGGTGGACCGGGCCGTGAGCGTGCTGGAGATCCTCGCCCGGCACGGCGAGGCGGGCGTGACCGAGATCGCCGAGGAGCTGGACGTGCACAAGTCCACGGCGTTCCGGCTGCTCGGCGTACTGGAGAACCGCGGTCTCGTGGCCCAGGCGAAGGACCGGGGCAAGTACTACCTGGGGGCCGGCGTACTGCGCCTGGCGGGTGCGGCGGCGGTGCGGCTGGACATCTCCCAGGAGGGCGTCCCGGTCTGCCGGGAGGTCGCCGACGAGCTCGGCGAGACGGTGAACATCGCCGTGCTCGACGAGGACGCGGCGGTCAACATCATGCAGGCCCGCGGCACCGCGTCCGTCACCGCGCAGAACTGGCTGGGCAGACGCACCCCGCTGCACGCCACCTCCAGCGGCAAGGTGCTGCTCGCGCACATGCCGCCCACCCTGCGCGAGGGTCTGCTGGCCCGGTCGTTGCCGCGGTTCACGGACCGTACGATCACCGGCGCGACGATGCTGCGCGCCGAACTGGAGGCCGTCGTGCAGCAGGGCTACGGCATCACGATCGAGGAGCTGGAGCTGGGGCTCGCCGGCGTGGCGGCGCCGGTGCGCGCGCACGACGGGAAGGTGATCGCGGCGATCAGCGTCTCGGGTCCGGTGTACCGGCTGAATTCCGACCGGCTGCCGGAGGTCGCGAAACGCACCGTGGCGGCGAGCGCCGAGCTGTCCCGCCGTATGGGGTACGGCTTCTGACTGCAAGCGAGCGGAGAGCGAGCCGACGCAACGGCTGCGATGGGTGAGCCGACGCAGCGGCTGCGACGGGTGGGCCGACGCAGCGGCTGCGACGGGTGGGCCGACGCAGTGGCTGGGACGGGTGGGCCGATGCGTGAGTCCTCCCGGGCACGCGGCGCCCTCGGCGCAGCACCCGGCGACGCGGGGCCTGGCGAGTTCCCGGCCCCGCGTCGCCCTCGCCGTCCACGCGTGCTCACCGTCCACGCGCCCTCGCCGTCCACGCGTGCTCACCGTCCACGCGCCCTCGCCGTCCACGCCGCCCTCACCGTCCACGCGTTCTCGCCGTCCACGCGCCCTCGCCGTCCACGCCGCCGCCGGTCATGCCGTCGCGAAGCTCGCCCCGGAGCGAGAGCAGCGTGGCGGCCCGGGCCTCGTGTGTCCGACTTGTTTCGCCCTGCGGGTTCCTTTTGCCAAGGGTTAACGCGCGCCTCTTGACGGCCCCGTGACGGTCTTCTCAAGATGTTCCCCACCACGCAACCCATCGTGCAATGCGCAACAGCAGAGGAGCTTGTCGTGCCACACGAGGTCCGTGCCGTAGTCGCCGTGAGGAAAGGCGCACCCGTAGAGGTGCGGACCATCGTGGTCTCCGATCCGGGGCCCGGTGAGGTGCTCGTCGGCGTGCAGGCCTGCGGGGTGTGCCACACGGATCTCCATTACCGGGAAGGCGCGATCACGGACGATTTCCCGTTCCTGCTGGGCCATGAGGCGGCCGGCACGATCGAGGCGGTCGGCCCCGGCGTCACCGATCTGCGGCCCGGGGACTACGTGGTGCTCGCC
Source organism: Streptomyces sp. NPDC096012 (assembly GCF_040426375.1). Lineage (NCBI taxonomy): Bacteria > Bacillati > Actinomycetota > Actinomycetes > Kitasatosporales > Streptomycetaceae > Streptomyces > Streptomyces sp. NPDC096012. The sequence goes on along the minus strand of NZ_JBEOTD010000056.1, from coordinate 33,447 downwards.
TGGCGGGCGCCCTGCGGCGGCTGTCGCTCCTGCCGGCGTGGCCGGCCCTGGTACTGCTTCGACTCCCGCAATGCCGCGCAGCCCATGACCCTGCCGGACGGCACCCCGCTCGGCAACGCCCTCGGCATCGGTGCCTTCGCCGAGAAGACGCTGGTCGCGGCGGGTCAGGCGGTGAAGGTCGATCCGGCCGCGCGTCCCGAGGCGGCCGGTCTCATCGGCTGCGGGGTGATGGCCGGCTACGGCGCGGCGGTCAACACCGGCAACGTCGGCCGCGGCGACTCGGTCGCCGTCATCGGCTGCGGCGGCGTCGGCAACGCGGCCATCGCGGGCGCCTGCCTGAACGGCGCCATGAAGGTCATCGCCGTGGACATCGACGACCGCAAGCTCGACCGGGCGGAGAAGTTCGGCGCCACCCACACGGTCAACTCCCGTGGTACCGACCCGGTCGCCGCGGTCCGGGAACTCACCGGGGGCCACGGCGTGGACATCGCGATCGACGCGGTCGGCCGGCCTGAGACGTTCGAGCAGGCCTTCTACATGCGCGACCATGCGGGCCTGCTGGTCCAGGTCGGCGTGCCCTCGCCCGAGATGAAGGTCGAACTCCCGCTGATCGACGTCTTCTCGCGCGGCGGCGCCATCAAGTCCTCCTGGTACGGGGACTGTCTGCCGAGCCGGGACTTCCCGTTCCTGATCGACCAGTACCTGTACGGGCTGCTCGACCTCAACGCGTTCGTCTCCGAGACGATCGCCCTGGACCAGGTGGAGGATGCGTTCGGCAAGATGCACCGCGGTGAGGTGCTGCGCTCGGTGGTGGTCCTGTGAGCACCCGGGGCCCGGACGCCGCCGACCACCCGTACACCCGCCCGGACGCCACCGGCCGCCCGGACCCCCGCCCGGACGCCGCCGACCGCTCGAACTCCCGCCCGGACGCCACCGACCGCTCGACGATCGCCACCGAGCGGCCGCACCTCCCCATCGCCTGAACGGCTCCCCCGCATCAGCCATCCCCGCCACCACGAGGAGGGGCATGTCCAGCACACCCGAATCCCACGGTGAACGTCGCCCCCGCACACCCGAATCCCACGGCGAGAGCCGCCCCCGCACACCCCGAGCCCACGACCACCGCACCGCCGGGAACCGCCCTCAAGGCCCCCGGGTCGTCATCATCGGCGCGGGCATCGTCGGCTGCTCGCTCGCGGACGAGCTGACGGCCCGCGGCTGGAACGACGTCACCGTCCTGGAACAGGGCCCCCTCCCCGCGCCCGGCGGCTCCACCTCGCACGCACCCGGGCTCGTGTTCCGGACCAGCCCCTCCAGGACGCTGTCGCAGTTCGCCGGGTACACGATCGAGAAGTTCCGTTCCCTCGAGGTGGCCGGCGTCCCCTGCTTCGACCAGGTCGGCGGCCTGGAGCTGGCGACCACCCCCGAGCGCCTGGCCGAACTGCACCGCCGGGCGGGTTACGCCGCCGCCTGGGGCATCCGCGGTGAGGTCGTGAGTGCCGCCCGCTGCAAGGAACTGTGGCCCCTGCTGGACGAGTCGGTCGTCCTCGGCGGCTTCCACACCCCCGACGACGGTCTGGCCCGGGCGCTGCTCGCGTCTCGCGCCCAGCTGGACCGGGCCACCGGGCGCGGTGCCCGCTTCCTGGACCGGCACACGGTCACGGGCATCGAGCGGGAGGGCGGCCGGGTCACCGCGGTCGTCACGGACCGGGGCACCTTCCCGGCGGACCACGTGGTCTCCGCGGCCGGCTTCTGGGGGCCCGTCATCGGGCGCATGGCGGGAGTCGACGTACCCCTGCAGCCCCTCGCGCACCAGTACGTGAGGACCGGGCCGCTGCGCGAGCTGAGCGGTGCCACGGCGGAGGCGTCGAAGCCGATCCTCCGCTTCCAGGACCGGGATCTGTACTTCCGCGAGCACGGCGACCGCATCGGCATCGGCTCGTACGCGCACCGGCCGCTGCCGGTGGACCCGTTCGCCGTCCCGCCGTACGACGAGGCGCGCGCCCGGGACATGGAGATGCCGTCCTCGTACCCGCTCACCGCCGAGGACTGGGCGCCGAGCTGGGAGGACTGCCGGTGGCTGCTGCCGGCCCTGCGGGAGACCGAGGTCGAGAGCGGGTTCAACGGGGTCTTCTCCTTCACCCCGGACGGCATGCCGGTTCTCGGGGAGACGCGGGGGTTGCGGGGCTTCTGGCTGGCCGAGGCGGTCTGGGTCACCCATTCCGCGGGGGTGGCGAAGGCGGTGGCCGAGTGGATGGTCGACGGGCGGCCGTCCGTCGACGTGCACGAGTGCGACCTCACGCGGTTCGAGGAGGCGCAGCGTTCACCGTCGTACGTTCGTGAGCGCGGCTCACAGCAGTTCGCCGAGGTGTACGACGTTCTCCACCCCCTCCAGCCGATCGAGCGGCCGCGGCCCCTTCGGGTCAGCCCGTTCTACGCCCGCCAGCAGCAACTGGGGGCCTTCTTCCTGGAGGGTGCGGGCTGGGAGCGCCCGCACTGGTACGAGGCCAACGCCCCGCTCGTGGACGCCCTCGGTGAGCTGCCCGAGCGTGACGCGTGGTCCGCGCGCTACTGGTCGCCGATCGCCGCGGCCGAGGCGCGGGCGACCCGGGAGAGGGTGGCGCTGTACGACATGACCCCGCTGCGCCGTCTGGAGGTCACCGGCCCCGGCGCCCTGGCCTTCCTCGACCGGATGACCAGCAACAACCTGCGCAAGAAGCCGGGAGCGGTCACCTACACCCTGCTCCTGGACGAGACCGGCGGGATCCGTTCCGACCTCACCGTCGCCCGGCTGGCCGCCGACCGCTTCCAGGTGGGTGCCAACTCCCCCGCCGACCTGGACCGGCTGCTGCGCCACGCGCCGGCGGACGTCCAGGTCCGGGACGTCACGTCCGGCACCTGCTGCATCGGCGTCTGGGGCCCGCTCGCCCGCGCTCTCGTCCAGCCGCTCACCCGCGAGGACTTCAGCCATGAGGGCTTCGGGTACTTCCGCGCGAAGCGGGCCTGGCTCGGGCATGTTCCGGTGACGGCGATGCGGCTGAGTTACGTCGGCGAGCTGGGCTGGGAGCTGTACACCAGTGCCGACCTGGGTCTTCGGCTCTGGGACACGCTGTGGGAGGCCGGGCGGGACCTCGGTGTGATCGCCGCCGGCCGCTCCGCGTTCAACTCGCTGCGTCTGGAGAAGGGGTACCGGTCCTGGGGCACCGACATGACCGACGAGCACACCCCCTTCGAGGCGGGCGTCGGCTTCGCGGTCCGCATGGACAAGGAGGGGTTCACCGGTCAGGAAGCCCTGCGGAACCTGCCCGAGCCCACCCGCCGGCTCACCCCGCTGCTGCTGGACGACCCCGCCGCGGTGGTCCTCGGCAAGGAGCCCGTCCTCGTCGACGGCGTCCCGGCGGGCTATGTGACCAGCGCGTCGTACGGCTACACGGTCGGCCGCTGTGTCGCCTACGCCTGGCTGCCGGCCGGCCTCCCCACCGGCACGGGCGTCCACATCCAGTACTTCGGCGAGAAGGTCGCGGCCACGGTCGCCGACGAGCCGCTGTTCGACCCGGAGATGACCCGCATCCGCCGCTAGGAGGCGCCCGTGTCACCGTCTTACGACGTCATCGTCATCGGCCTGGGCGGCATGGGCAGCGCCGCCGCGCACCACCTGTCCGCCCGCGGCGCCCGCGTCCTGGGCCTGGAGAAGTTCGGTCCGGTGCACAACCGCGGCTCCAGCCACGGCGGTTCGCGGATCACCCGACAGTCGTACTTCGAGGACCCGGCGTATGTGCCGCTGCTGCTGCGTGCCTACGAACTGTACGAGGACCTGGCGCGGGCCACCGGCCGGGAGATCGCGATCCTCAGCGGCGGTGTGATGGTTGGACGGCCGGATTCGCGGACCGTCTCGGGCTCCCTGCTCTCGGCCCGGCAGTGGGGCCTGCCGCACGAGATGCTCGACGCGAAGGAGATCCGCCGTCGCTTCCCGACACTGAACCCGGACGACGACGAAGTGGCGCTGTACGAGAACAAGGCCGGCCTGCTCCGGCCGGAGAACACCGTCGCGGCGCACCTGCAGCTGGCCACCCGGCAGGGCGCCGAGCTGCACTTCGAGGAACCGATGCTGCGCTGGGAGCCGTACCGGGACGGGGTGCGCGTCCACACCGCGGAGAACACCTACACGGCCGCCCAGTTGGTGATCTGCCCCGGCGCCTGGGCTCCGCAGCTGCTCACCGATGTCGGCGTGCCGTTCACCGTCGAGCGTCAGGTCATGTACTGGTTCCAGCCGAAGGGCGGCACCGGGCGGTTCGTCCCCCGGCACCATCCCATCTACATCTGGGAGGACGCGGCCGGCGTCCAGGTGTACGGCTTCCCGGCGATCGACGGCCCCGAGCTGGGCGCCAAGGTCGCCTTCTTCCGCAAGGGCCGGGCCACCACGCCGGAGACCATCGACCGGACCGTGCACGAGGACGAGATCCAGGCCATGGCCGGCCACATGTCCCGCTGCATCCCGGACCTGCCGGGCACCTTCCTCAAGGCCGCCACCTGCATGTACACCACCACCCCGGACGAGCACTTCGTGATCGCCCGGCATCCGGCCCACCCGGAGTCGGTGACCGTGGCCTGCGGATTCTCCGGGCACGGCTTCAAGTTCGTGCCCGTCGTCGGCGAGATTCTGGCCGACCTGGCCCTGACCGGCTCCACCGCGCATCCGATCGGCCTGTTCGACCCCGCCCGCCTCGCCGCCGCGCCCGCCGGAGGAGCACACCCGTGACGACGACCCCGATCCCCCCGAGCCTCATCGCGACGCTCCCCGGCCACTACTACACCGACGCCGACGTCTTCCGGCGGGAGCAGGAGAGGCTGTTCGAGTCCCTGTGGTTCTGCGCGGTCCGCAGCGCCGACCTGGACAGGCCGGGCGCTTTCCGTACGGTCCAGGTGGGCCGGGAGAGCGTCGTCATCACCCGTACCCGCACCGGAGAACTGCGCGCGTTCCTCAACGTGTGCCGCCACCGGGGCGCCCGCCTGTGCACGGAGGCGTCCGGCGAGGTGCGGCGCGGCCTGCAGTGCCCGTACCACGCGTGGACGTACGACCTGGACGGCAGGTTGATCGCCGCACCCAACTTGATCAAGATGCCGGACATCGACCGGGTCGAGTACGGGTTGATCAAGGTGGCCCTGCGCGAATGGCTCGGCTACACATGGGTGTGCCTCGCCGACGAACCGCCCTCCTTCGAGGACACGGTGGTGTCCGCGGCCGTCGAGCGGCTCGGCGACGCGGCCGCGATCGAGCACTACGGCACCGAGCGACTGGCCCTCGGCAGGCGGATCACCTACGACGTGCGGGCCAACTGGAAGCTGATCGTCGAGAACTTCATGGAGTGCTATCACTGCGCGACGATCCACCCCGAACTCACCGAGGTCCTGCCGGAGTTCGCGGACGGTTACGCCGCCCAGTACTACGTGGGCCACGGCGCGCGGTTCGGCGAGGAGATCGAGGGCTTCACGGTGGACGGCAGCGCGGGATTCGGCAGGCTGCCCGAGGTGGGCGAGGACCAGGACCGCCGCTACTACGCCATCACGGTCAAGCCGACCGTGTTCGTCAACCTCGTCCCCGACCACGTCATCCTGCACCGCATGTTCCCGATGGCCGAGGACCGCACGGTCGTGGAGTGCGACTGGCTGTACGCGCCGCAGGTGGTGGCGTCCGGCGCGGACGTGTCGAAGTCCGTGGAGCTGTTCCACCGTGTCAACGTCCAGGACTTCGAGGCGTGCGAGCGGACCCAGCCGGCGATGTCCTCGCGCGCGTACCGCAAGGGCGGCGTCCTCGTCCCGACCGAGCACCACATCGGGATCTTCCACGAGTGGCTGCTGAGCCGGCTGGGAGAGGCCCGTGCCTGACCTCTTCATCGACGGCACGTGGCGCGGCGCGCTGGGCGAGCGCACCCGGGAGATCCGGTGTCCCGCCGACGGATCCCTCGTCGGGAGCATGGACGAGGCGGGCGCCGAGGACACCGTGGCGGCCGTCGCGGCGGCCCGGCGCGCCTTCGACACGGGCCCCTGGCCGCGCACGCCCGCGGCGGAGCGCGGCGATCTGCTCCTGCGGGTCGCGGACCTCCTCGTGCGCGACAAGGACGCACTGGCCCACGCCGAGTCCCTGGACACGGGCAAGCGGCTCGTGGAGAGCGGCTACGACGTGGACGACGTCGTCGCCTGCTTCCGCTGCTTCGGGCGGCTGATCGCGTCCGAGGCCGGGCGCGTGATCGACACCGGCCGGGCGGACGTGGACAGCCGGGTGGTGCACGAGCCCGTCGGCGTCTGCGCACTGATCACGCCGTGGAACTATCCGCTGCTGCAGACGGCGTGGAAGGTCGCCCCGGCGCTCGCGGCCGGGAACACCTTCGTGCTGAAGCCGAGCGAGCTGACCCCGCACACCGCGATCCATCTGGTCCGGCTGCTGGCGGAGGCCGGGCTGCCGGCGGGCGTGGCCAATCTGGTGCTGGGCGCCGGCCCGGAGGCGGGTGCCCCGCTCGGCGACCATCCGGACGTCGACCTGGTCTCTTTCACCGGCGGTCTGAAGACCGGCCGTCGTCTGATGGCCGCGGCGGCCGGCACGGTGAAGAGGGTCGCGCTCGAACTCGGCGGGAAGAACCCCAACATCGTCTTCGCCGACGCCGACTTCGACACCGCGGTCGACATGGCCCTGACGGCGGTGTTCCTGCACTCCGGGCAGGTGTGTTCCGCCGGGGCCCGGCTGCTGGTGGAGGACGCGCTGCACGACCGGTTCGTGGACGAGGTGGTACGGCGGGCCGGGCGTATCCGGCTGGGCGGGCCGTTCGACGAGCGGGCGCAGACCGGGCCGCTGATCTCGGAGGCCCACCGGACCAAGGTCGAGGCGTATGTGGCGAACGGCGTCCGGGAGGGGGCGGTGCTGCGCTGCGGCGGCGCGCGCCCGTCCGGTCCCGGTCACGAGGCGGGCTTCTACTACCCGCCGACCGTCCTGGACGAGTGCTCGAGCGAGATGTCGGTGGTCCGGGAGGAGTCCTTCGGACCGGTGCTGACCGTCGAGCGGTTCACCACGGAGGCGGAGGCCGTGGAGCTGGCCAACGACACGATCTACGGCCTCGCGGGCGCCGTCTGGACCAGCGACGAGGCCAGGGCCGCCCGGATCGCGGCGCGGCTGCGCCTGGGCACGGTCTGGATCAACGACTACCACCCGTACGTGCCGCAGGCCGAATGGGGCGGTTACAAGCAGTCCGGGTTCGGCCGCGAACTCGGACCGGCGGGACTCGCCGAGTACCGCGAGACGAAGCACATCTGGCGCAACACCGCGCCGGCCCCGCAGGGCTGGTTCGACTGACACACCCACCCCGCCCCGCCCACGCCACCGGCACGGGCCGCCGCCCCCCTCCCAGGCCACGAGGAGTCCGCTCATGACGACCACGGAACAGTCCCCGGACCGGCACCACCACGACGACGCCCAACTCGCCGAGTTCGGCTACAAACCCGAACTCAAACGCACGCTCGGCGGTTTCCACACCTTCGCCGCCGGGATCAGCTACATCTCGATCCTGACCGGCACCTTCCAGCTGTTCTACTTCGGCTACGGCAGCGGTGGCGCCGCGTACTGGTGGTCGTGGCCGATGGTGTTCGCCGGCCAGTTCGCGGTGGCGCTGTGCTTCGCCGAACTGGCCGCCCGCTATCCGGTGGCGGGCTCGGTCTACAACTGGTCGAAGAGGATCGGCAATCCGCATCTCGGCTGGCTCGCCGGATGGATGATGCTGATCGCGTCGATCGTGTCCATATCGGCGGTGGCGCTGGCCTACCAGCTGACGCTGCCGCAGATCTCCGCCACGTTCCAGTTCGTCGGGGACGGCAGCGGAAAGTACGACGTGGCGACGAACGCGGTGATCCTGGCCGCCGTGTTGATCCTGTTCACCACGCTGGTCAATGCCTTCGGCGTCAAGCTGATGGCCACGATCAACACCGCGGGTGTGTTCGTCGAGTTGATCGCGACCGTTGTATTGATCATCCTGTTCGCCGTCCACATCACCCGTGGTCCTCAGGTCGTCATGCAGACGAACCACACCGGTGCCGGACACTCCACCGGCTATCTCGGCGCGTTCCTGGTGGCCTCGCTGGCATCGGCGTACGTCATGTACGGCTTCGACACCGCCGCTTCGCTCGGCGAGGAATCGCTCGACCCGTCCCGGAACGCACCGCGCGCGATCGTCCGCGCGATCGTCGCCTCCTTCGTCCTGGGCGGCCTGGTGCTGCTGCTGGCGCTGATGAGCGTCTCCAGCCTGAAGGGCGACAAGCTGTCCACCGACGGGCTGCAGTACGCCGTACTCGACGTCCTCGGGCCGACGGCCGGCAAGGCGATGCTGTGGTGCGTGCTGATCGCGGTGACGGTGTGCGCCCTGGCCGTGCACACGGCGGCGATCCGGCTGGCCTTCGCGATGGCCCGGGACAACAACCTGCCCGCCTCCTCGCTGCTGGCCCGGGTCAGCCCCCGCTTCCGGACCCCGGTGCTGCCGGCCGTGATCATCGGCGTGCTGGCGCTGGCGATCCTCGTGGTCAACATCCGCCAGCCGCAGATCTTCACCGTCGTCACCAGCATCGGCATCATCATGATCTACCTCGCCTACCTCGGCGTCACCGCGCCGATGCTGGTGGCCCGGCTGCGCGGGACGTGGCAGCCGGCGGGCGGGGGCAGGTTCTCGCTGGGCCGCTGGGGGCTGCTCGTCAACATCGTCGCCGTGGTGTGGGGCGCGGCCATGACGGTCAACCTGATCTGGCCCCGGGCCGCCGTCTACAACGCGGCCGCTCCCTACCACTGGTACCTGCGCTGGGGTGCGGTGCTGTTCGTCGCGGTCATCGCGGGCGGCGGCTTCGCCTACTACTGGTTCGTCCAGCGCCACCGCACCGGCGTTCTCGCCGAGCACCGTCCCGACACGGCGTCCAGCGGCCCGGCCGCTCCCCTCGCCGCTCCGGCGGCCGACTGATCCGCACTGTGCCCGATCGGCAAGGAGGTCACTGCTCATGAGCATCGACGAGTTCGACTACGTGGTGGTCGGCGGCGGAACCGCGGGCAACGTCGTGGCGGCACGGCTCTCCGAGGACCCCTCGGTGACCGTGTGCGTCCTGGAGGCGGGGCCGAGCGACGTCGGGGACGACGCCGTGCTCAGACTGGAGCGCTGGATGGGCCTGCTGGAGTCCGGCTACGACTGGGACTACCCGGTCGAACCACAGGCCCACGGCAACAGTTTCATGCGGCACGCGCGCGCCAAGGTGCTGGGCGGCTGCTCGTCGCACAACTCCTGCATCGCCTTCTGGGCGCCCGCGGAGGACCTGGACGACTGGGCGGCGCAGGGCTGCGCGGGCTGGAGCGCGGCCGACCTGTTCCCGCTCTACCGGCGGCTGGAGAACAACGACGCGCCCGGCGACCACCACGGCCGCACCGGTCCGGTGAAGCTGCGCACGCTCAAGGGCGCCGACCCGTGCGGGGCGGCCCTGCTCCAGGCGTGCGCGCAGGCCGGTATACCCACGGTCGCGTTCAACACCGGGAAGACGGTGGTGCGCGGGGCCAACTGGTTCCAGATCAACTCCGACGAGAACAACATCCGCCAGTCCTCCTCGGTGGCCTATCTGCACCCGGTGCTGGGCAAGCGTCCGAATCTGGACGTCCGGACGGGGGTGCGGGCCAAGAAGCTGGTGCTGCGCGGGCGGCGGTGTGTGGGCGCGGAATACCTGGATCCCGACCTGGTGCACACGCGCACGGTCCGGGCCCGGCGCGAGGTGATCGTCTCGTGCGGCTCGATCGACTCCCCCAAGCTGCTGATGCTGTCGGGCATCGGGCCGGCCGCCCATCTGCGCGAGGTCGGCGTCGAGGTGGTCGTCGACTCGGCGGGCGTCGGCGAGAACCTCCAGGACCATCCCGAGGGCGTGATCATGTGGGAGGCGAGGCAGCCGATGACCACCACGTCGAGCCAGTGGTGGGAGGCGGGCATCTTCTACGACACCGAGCCGGGCCTCGACCGGCCCGACCTGATGTTCCACTACGGTTCGGTGCCCTTCGACCTGAACACGGCACGCTGGGGCTATCCCACCTCGGAGAACGCGTTCTGCCTCACGCCCAACGTGACGAAGGCGAAGTCGCGCGGCACCGTGCGGCTGCGCACCCGGGATCACCGGGACAAGCCGAGGGTCGACCCGCGGTACTTCACGCACGAGCACGATGTGCGGGTGATGACGGCCGGGCTGAGGCTCGCGCGCCGCATCGCCGCACAGCCCGCGTTGAGCGGCTGGGCGGGGGCGGAGCTGGCGCCGGGACCGGACGTGCGGACCGACGACGAGTTGCTCGACTACATCCGCAGGACGCACAACACCGTCTACCACCCGTCCTGCACGGTGAAGATGGGCGCGGACGACGACCCCTGGGCACCGCTCGACGCGCGGCTGCGGGTCAAGGGGGTCGAGGGGCTGCGGGTCGCCGACGGGTCGGTGATGCCGGAGCTGATCGCGGTCAACCCGTGCATCACGACGATGATGATCGGTGAGAGGTGCGCGGATCTTCTGAAGGCCGACGCGCACTAGCCCGGCTGGGGACCGACGCCCACCAGTTCGGCTGAAGGCCGACGCCGACCAACTCCGCTGGAGGCCGACGCCCACCAGCTCCCGCCTGAGGCCGTGGGAGGCCGCGGGCCGTCCGTGGCCGGTCGCGCAGTTCCCCGCGCCCCTCAGACGCCCACCAGCTCCCGTCTGAGGCCGTGGGAGGCCGCGGGCCGTCCGTGGCCGGTCGCGCAGTTCCCCGCGCCCCTCAGACGCCCACCAGCTCCCGCCTGAGGCCGTGGGAGGCCGCGGGCCGTCCGTGGCCGGTCGCGCAGTTCCCCGCGCCCCTTAGCGGGCGCGGTCGGTCACGCCGTTCCCCCGCGCCCTCAGGGGGCGCGGTCGGTGGCTTCGCTCCCCGCGCCCTCAGGAGGTGGTCGGTGCCGGCTTCCTGAACATCCTGGTCGCCGTGATCTCGCTGTGGCCCGCCTCGCCCGCCTGGGGCGGCTGGGGCAGCCCGGGGCGGAGGTGTTCCTCCACGCTGATGTACTTGAGGCCCGCCCTGAGGTCCGCGTCGTTGCGCAAGCGGATGACCAGCGGGAACTCCGCCAGGGCGGTCGTGTCGAACAGGCCCGTGGTGTAAAGGAGCTGCACGCCCAGCGCGTCGGACACCGCCCGCTGGAGCTCCAGCAGGTACGTGGCGTTCGCGCGGCCGATCGGGTTGTCCAGGAACAGGGTGCCCGCGTGCCGGTGCTTGTCCCGGCCCCGGTCGTTCGACCGGAGCGCGGCCATCGTGCAGTACAGGGCGATGGCGGCGGTGAGCAGCTGGCCGCCCGAGAACACGTCGCCCATCTGGCCGACGGGGACGCGCTCGGCGCGCAGTACCGCGTCGGGCTTGAGGATCTCGACGGCCACGCCCTTGGGCTGAAGTGCCGCCCCGACGCCCCGCAGCAGCAGCGACATGCCGTCCCGGCGCAGGTCGGAGTTCTTCTTGACGGCCGCGCGCGTCGCCTCGTCGATGACCTCGCCGAGGCGTTCGGTGAGCGTGGCGTGGTCGGGCTCCTCGAAGCGGATGCGCAGGAACTCCTGCCCCGACCACTCGCCGAGTCCCTCCGGCAGCCGGGAGAGCCGCTGTGCGGACCGCAGCGTCGCCAGGGCCGACTCCACCAGGCCGCGCAGCCGGTCCACGATCGAGTCCCGGTTGCGTTCCAGCTGGGCCAGCTCGTCGGTCAGCACCCGCAGCCGGGGTGCGAAGGCGTCCGCCCACTTCTGGGCGTGCTCGGGCAGCGCGGCGGCGGGCAGTTCGCGGATCTGCTGCCGGGCCGGGGTGCGGACCTGCTCGAAGCGGGTGGAGTTGGCGTGCCGGACGAGGATGTCGCTCGCCTCGCGCACGGCGGCCTCGGCGGCGGACAGGTCGGCGGCGCAGCCCCGCAGCGAGCGGCGGGCCTCGGCTGCGGAGTGCCGGGCCTCCTCCAGGCTGCCGGGGTACGGCTCCTGCTCGTCCTGCTCGTCCTCGGGGGTGTGTTCGCGCAGCAGGTCGCGGAGCATCGCGGCGATCTCGTCGAATCCGCCGGCCGCGTCCTCGGCGGCGCGGTGGGCAGCCTGCAGCTCCGCGTGCGCCTCGCGGGCCTCGGACAACGCCTCTGTCCGGGTGGCGACTTCGGTCGTCGCCGTGCGCAGCAGCGCCTGGGCGTGCTCGGCGTCACGCGGGAGCAGTTCCTCGGGCAGCGCGGTGTGCGCCTCGCCGTCCTCGGGCGCGTGCCGCTCGGTCTCGCCGCGGAGCCGGCCGAGCTGTTCGCTCGCGGTCGACATGCGCGTCTCCAGGAGCTGCACGAGTTCCTCGGCACGCGCGGCCGCCGCCTGCCGGGACGGCCCGTCCGAGCCGTCGGGCGACTGGAGAAGCTGCTCGGCGCGGGTGCGGACCTTGTTGCTGAGCCGGTCCAGATCGGCGCGGGCGGCGCTCTCGTCGCTCTCCGCGCGGGCCTGCTCGGCGCGCAGGTCGGCGCCGACACCGACCTTCTCGTACAGCTGGGAGGCGGCGCGGTAGGCCTCGCGGAGGGCCGGCAGTGAGGTGTGCGGGGCCTCGGCCTCCGCGACCGGTACGTCGTCGGGCGCCCCGGCGATCTCGGAGCGCTCGGCACGCAGGGCGCGCGCGGTGCGGCGGGCGTCGTCGGCGGCGCGCTGGGCGGCACGGCGGTCCTCGTCGGCGGCGCGGGCGCGTTCCAGACAGGTGCGGGCGCGGGCCTCGGACTCGGCGGCCTCGTCGGCGAGTTCACGCAGGGTGACCTGCCAGCCGGCGCGCTCACGCAGCCGGAAGGCGAGGCCGGCCAGGGCGTCGGCGGCGCGGCGGGCCTTCTGCGCGGCCTCCTGCCGTTCGTCGCGGACCTGTGCGGCCTCGGCGGCGGACTCGTCGGCCTCCGCGCGGGCGGTGCGGGCCTCGGTGAGTTCGGCCTCGGCCTCCTCGGCGAACGTCCCGGCCTGCTCGGCGGCCCGGGCCAGCTCGCCGAGGCGTCCGGCGGGACAGCCGGTGCGCCAGGAGGCGAGCCGGGCGGCCAGTTCGCGGTCCTTGCCGAGCCGGGCGGCGAGGGTGCGGATCTCGTCGTCGCGCTCGCCGGCCCGCGCGCGCAGGGCCTGTCGTTCCTCGTCGGCGGCGCGTTCGTCGTGCATGGCCGGGTTCGGCGGCACGAGGAAGACGTCACCGGGGGTGGCGCCGTCGGCGGGGGTCGGGGCGAGCAGGGCGGCGGCGGTGCCGACGGCCACGGCGGAGCGGGGCAGCAGGGCCGCGTCACCGAGCGTCTCGCGGGCCCGCGTGTGCGTCTCCGGATCGGTGATGATCACCCCGTCGACCAGTTCCGGGCGGGCGGCGAGCACGCGCGCGTGGTCGGCCGGGTCGACGGCCTGCGCCAGGTAACGCCAGCCGGGCAGCGCGGGGATGCCGTGCTCACCGAGGTACTCGACGGTGGCCAGCACGTCGGGTCCGGGCGGCAGCAGTCCGCCGTCACCGAGGGCGCCCAGGATGCGGGAGTCGTCGGCGGCGGCCGTACGCAGTTCGAAGAGGTGCCGTTCGGCGGCGGCCACGGCGTCGTCGAGCAGCTCGCGCAACTCGTCGGCGAAGCGGTCGAGTTCCTCGGCGGTGAGCGGGCCTTCGGCCGGGTGGCCGGCCGCGCCGGGCGTTTCGGCGTCCATGGCCCGCGCCGTGCCGGTACGGCCGCGGGCGGCCGCGTCCGGCTCGGCGCGCGGGCCCGCCGGGTGCTCGCCGTCGGTGCCGGCCGCGCTCCGGCCGGGTGCCCGGTCCTCGGCTCCCGTCCTGGGCCCGGGGACCCCGGGGCGTCCCGCTGCCCGCACGCCCGGCAGGCTCAGCAGTTCCGCGAGCCGCTCCTCGGTGGCCAGCGATTCGGCCAGGCGCCGCTCGGCCTCGTGGGCGCGCCGTGCGGCGGCGGCCGCGTCGGCCGCGCGGGCCGCGGTCAGCTCGGCACGGGACTCGGCGGTGGCGGCCTCGCGCGCGTGCTCGGTGGTCGCGCGGGCGGCCTCGCGGGCCGCGTCCCAGGCGGCGACGGCGGTCTTCTCCGCGTCGCTGGCGGCGAGCGCGGCTCGGGCCGGGTCGGCGTCCGGGGAGCTGTCGTCGAGCCAGCCGGCGCGGACGGCCTCGGCGGTCTCCTGCTCGACCTCGGCGAGCCGCTGGCGCAGGTGCCCGGTCTCGCTGCGGGCGCGCTGCGCCTCGGTGGCGGCGGCGGTGGAGTCCCGGTGGGCGGAGTCGCTGACGTCCTGGAGGGCGGTGGAACGCTCCTCCTCCTCGTTGGCGAGGGCCTCGGCGCCCTCGGCGGCCGCGTGCAGGGCCCGTACGAGGTCCACGGCGGCCTTGGCACGGGCGGCGAGCGCGGGGGCCGCGTCCCGTTCGGCCTCCTGGATCGCGGCGGACACGCGCGCGACCCGGTCGGCGGCGGCACGGTGGCGCAGCACGGCTTCGGCCGCCTGCCAGGCGGCGTGCAGGGTGCGGGCGTCGGCCAGCTCCCGCTTCTGCGCGGCGGCGGACTTCTCGGCGGCGGCGAGCGCCAGGGAGGCGTGCCGGTAGGCAAGTTCGGCGGCGATCAGGGCGCTGCGCTCGCGGGCACCCTCGGAGTGCGTGACGGCGTAGGCGGCGGCCGTGACGCGCTGGGCGAGTTCGGCGGCCCTGACCCGTTCCCGCACGGCACGCGCGGAGAGCCGGCGGGCCAGTGTGCGGGTGCGGCGCTCGGCGCCTGCGTGGACGTCACGCGTGCGTGAACGGGTCTCGGCGGCCTCGACGATCCGTCCGAGCAGATCGACGGAGCCCGCGGTGAAGTCGCGCTCGGCGATCAGTTCGGCGCGCCGGCCGAGTTTGCTGCCGAAGCCGCTGACGAGGTCGGCGAGGCCGTCGGTGTCGCGGGTGTCGGTGACCGCGCGCAGCAGCAGGTCGGTGAAGTCGGAGTCCTTCTTGACCGCGAAGAGACCGGCCGCCTCGCCCTCGTCCGCGTTCATCTCCCGCTGGTAGCGGAAGAGTTCGGGGTCGAGGCCGAGGTCGCCGAGGTGCTCGATCCAGCGGTCGTGGATCTCCTCCCAGTGCACTTCCAGGTGCGGGTAGGCCTTGCCGGCCTCGGTGAGGGCGTCGCGGAAGCCCTTCATGGTGCGGCGGCGGCCCTGGGCGCCCGAGGCGCCCTCGGCGGGCGGCCGCACGGCGGTGGACTCGGCCACGGGCAGGTTGTCCAGGCTGAGCCCGGGTCCGGGCCGGAAGGAGTACCAGGCCTCGGCGAACTTCCGCGGGTCGTTGGAGACCTGCCGTCCGCGCCACTCGCTGGCCTTGCCGACGACGACGCACTCGCCGGTCAGCACGTGCTGCCACTCCAGCGCCACGTGCCCGCAGTCGTCGGCGAGCAGGAACTTGCGCAGCACGCCGGAGCTGGCGCCGCCCAGGGTGTTGCGGTGGCCCGGCAGCATCACCGAGAAGATCAGCTTGAGCAGGACGGACTTGCCGCCTCCGTTCTCCAGGAACAGCACGCCGGCGGGCGCCGGCCGGCGCGGCGGCCCGGAGGGCTCCTCCTCGAAGAACTCCGCCTGCGTGGGCGCCGGGTCGGGCACGGGCGCGCCCACGCCTCGCAGGTCAAGCACGGTGTCGGCGTAGCGTGCACCGGCGGGCCCGATGGAGTAGAGGCGGACCCGGGACAGCTCGTACATGGCGGACTCTCGTCAGTTTTCTGGCGGATCGGGGGGGTCAGGGGTGCGACGGCGTGTGGAAGGGCAGGCCGGCGTCGGCCACGAGGTCCAGGTCCTCGGTGTCCTCGGCGGGCAGCAGGCTGGCCGTGCCGTCGGTGACCGGGACGACGCCCAGCTCCAGCAGTTCGGCCATGGCGGCGCCGCCGGCCATGTCCCGGACCTGGAGCTGATAGCGGGCCGTGGTGCGATAGGTGCCGCCGTGGTCGTCACCGGTGCGCTGCAGGAAGCCCGAGTCGGTGAGGAAGGCCAGGGCCTTGGCCACGATGCCGGTGGTGGAGGCGGCCGGGCGGCGGGCGTCCTTGGTGGCGCCGGTGGCACTGCGTCTGGCCCAGATACGCCAGGCGGCCTCCAGATCCGGCGCGTCGGTCGCCGGGTCGGTGTTCTCGCCCCTCTCCTCGGCCCGCTCCTCCAGGCGGCGGCAGGCCTGCCGAACGAAGGCGTCGACGCCGTTGACCGTGACGCGGCCGAAGTAGGTGTCGTCGGCCAGGTCCTCCGGGCGCGGGAACGCCAGTGCGGCGGCGGCGAGATGGGCCAGGCCGTGCAGGAAGCGGTCGCCGGAGTCGGCGGCGGTGCGACGCGCGTAGTCGCCCATGCGCACGGCGAAGACCGAGTCCTCGGCCGCGGTGACGGCCATCCCCGCGCGCGGGGACACCTCCAGCACGACGAGTCCCAGCCCGGCGGCGACGGCGTCCGCGAGCCGCGCGAACGCCGGGTCCTCGCGGTGGCGGCGCAGCAGTTCGGCGTACTCCTGGTCGCGGGCGGGCTGCAGCTTGGGCTGCAGCCCGAAGGCGACGAGCCGCGCCGCGTCGGCGGCGTCGGCGGGGGTGACGGGGGCGGGTGCCGACGGGGCGGACGGCTCCGCCTCACTCCACTCGGCGTGCTCGCTCACGACTGCGACTCCTTGATCCTGGGACGAGGGTGACGGGCGACTCGGGCGGGGGCGTGGGGAACCGCGCGGCCGGCCACCGACGGCCCGCGCCCGGACGGCGGCCTCACGCCGCCTCCGTTCTGTCCGCCGCCATTCCCGCCGCGTCCAGCAGGGCCGTCCCCACGATCAGGTCCGCGCCGCCGAACTCGGGGTCGTCCAGCTCGGTACCGTCGTCGACGGCGAACAGCAGTTTCTCCTCGCCCTGCCGGTAGGCGGTGCCCACCGCGGGGCTGGCGGCGTGGACCGCCAGGAGGGCCACCAGATAGGCGAGATCGGGGTCGCCGGTCCGTCGCGCCTGCGCGAGCAGCCCCGACAGCCTCCTGGGCGCGTCGGCGGGGAGGTCCAGCAGCTCCATGGCGGCGGCCAGTTGTTCCTCGCCGAACCGGCTGTCGTCCGGTGTGGCGATCAGGTCCGGCTCCGGCATCTCCGCACCCAGGTGCTCCCGCTCGACCGGCGGTGTCAGCAGTATGTCGACGAGGTCGCCGACCCGCACCGACACCGGCGTCCGCAGACCCGTGCCGTGTGCGAAGAAGGCGTCGGTGACCCGGATGGCCCGCTCCAGCGGCAGGGGCAGGACGGGGGCGAGCAGGTGGCCGTACAGGTCCGTCCCGGACGTCGTCGTCGGCGTGCCGAAGGCCTGGCGGTCCTGTTCGGCGCGGAAGAGCGGGCCGGCCTCCAGCAGGCGCGACTGGAGCTGGGTGTGCCGCCGGATGCAGTCCTTGACGATGTCGACCAGTTCGGCGGCGCGGCGCTTGTGCTCGGCGTCCTCGGTCTCGTCGCGGGCCTTGCGGATGTTGGTGAGGATGGCGTTCTCGTGGCGGTAGCGCTCCGCCACGTGGTCGAGGGCCTCGGCGATCATGTCGGGTACGGCGCTGAGCCAGTCGACCGCGCGGACGTTGCGCCGGGTGGCGTCCAGGGCGCGGCGCAGGGTCTCGGAGTACTGCACCGTGCGGTAGCGGGCCTGTTCGGCGGCGAGCTGGGCGTCGGCGAGACGGCCGCGGCTGATCAGCACCTCCAGCTTGACCTCGGCGGCGATCTGGGCGCTGGTGACGTCGGTGTCGAGGGCGCCGACCAGGACGTTGACCGCCTCGTCGGTGGTCCGCAGGTAGACGGTGCCGCCGGGGCCGGGGACCTCTTCGATCAGCTTGAAGTCGTAGTCCCGGCGGACGTAGGTGCCGTCCGGTGTGAAGGTGCCGTAGACGGCGCGGAAGCCGCGGTCGACGCTGCCGACGTTGATCAGGTTCTCCAGGACCCAGCGGGCCACGCGCTCGTGCTCGGCGGCGGGCCGGTGCGGGGCCTGGGCGGCGATGCGCGGGACGAGCCTGGCCACGATCTGCTCGTGGTCGGCGCCGGTGTCGAAGTCCATGTTGAGCGTGACCAGGTCGATGGCGGCCAGTGCCACCTCGGCCATGCCGTACACCGAGTACTCGCCGGCCAGGTTGGCCTTGCGGGCGTCGAGGTCGTGCAGCGGCGCGGTGCATGCGAGCGCGCGCAGCCGGCGCGCCAGCCCCTCGTCGGCGGCCGGGCCCGGTGCGGGGCGCGGCCCCGCGCTGAGCTGGGGCGGAACGCTGTCCGTCGATGCAGGCGAAGTCACGGTGCACAGACTAGGTCCTCGGTCTGACATCGACCCAAACGAGAGGCTCCGCCGGTTTGCCCGGGCAGGGCGGCGGGGCGGCGACGCGCCAGCACGCCCGTCCCGACCCCCCACGCTCGTCCCGACCCGCCACGGCCCCTCCCAACCCGTCACGCCGCCGCCGGCCACCCGCCACTTGCAGCCCGACGCCCACCGCTCACCGCCCGCCACTCGCCGCCCACCGCTCACGGCTCGCCGCTCACCGCCCGCCGCCCGCCGCCCGCCGCCCGCCGCCCGCCGCCCGCCGCCCGCCGCTAGGCACTAGGCACTAGGCACTAGGCACTAGACACTAGACACTAGAGCGTGCCGTCCTCGCCGACCCTGCGGCGGTACACCTCCACCACCCCTTCCAGCGAGTCCGCCAGGTAGGTCTCCAGCAGCCGCTCGGCCGCCGTGCGGTCCCCGGCCCGGAGGGTCTCCAGGAGCTGGCGGTTGCGGACGAGGTACGGCTCGTGCAGCCGGCGCGGGTCGTCGGCGATGTGGAAGGCCAGCCGCAGCTCGGCGAAGACGCTGCGCATCAGTTCGTCGGTGCGCTCGCTGCCGGCGAGGGCGACCAGCTCCTGATGGAAGTGGATGTTGGCCGTGCCCATCGCTTTCCAGTCATTCTCGACGGCGGCCGCGTCGCCCTCGTCGACCGCCGCGGCCAGCCCGTCGAGCGGATACGGCGGCTCGCCCAGGCCCCGGACGACGGCGCACTCGACGAGTGAGCGCGTGCGGTAGATGTCCTCGACGTCCTCCACGGTGAGCACCCGGACGAACACCCCCCGGTTGAGTTCGTGGACCAGCAGGCGTTCGTGCGTGAGCAGCCGGAAGGCCTCGCGCAGGGTGTTGCGGGAGACGCCGAGCGCCCCGCCGATGCTGTCCTCCGAGAGCCGGGTGCCCGGCGGGAAGTACCCGTCGGCGATGCGGCTCCTGAGGATGTCGGACACCCGCTCGGCCGTGCTCGTACGGCCCAGGAGGGCGCGGTCGTCGGCCAGTCCCGCCAGCTGCTCTGCCATGCCCGGAATTCAATCGCAGACACCGGAACGAAACAACGTGGGTATTGAAGGATCGTTGAACGATCCCCTACGGTGCTCCGCACGGCTCACTTCCCCGCACCCTCCGTCCCCCTCTGCGAGGTGCCCATGAGCACGACTCCACCGCCCCGGTCCGCACCCTCCGGCATCCCACCCGCGCGAGCCGAACACACCCGTGAGGACGGCGCGTTGGGCTGGCTGCACGCCCTGGGCCCGCACGGCCGGCGCGCCTTCACCGGCGCTTTCGGCGGGTACGCACTGGACTCCTACGACTACTTCACCCTGCCGCTCAGCATGGTGGCGCTCTCCGCGCACTTCGGTCTGGACAGCGGCCAGACCGGCCTGCTCACCACCGTCACGCTGGTGGTCTCCGCGATCGGCGGTGCCGTGGCGGGCGTGGTCGCGGACCGGGTCGGCCGGGTCCGGGCCCTGATGATCACGGTGATCACCTACGCGGTCTTCACCGTGGCCTGCGGCTTCGCGCCCGACTACGGCACGCTGCTGGTCTTCCGGGCGCTCCAGGGGCTCGGCTTCGGCGGCGAGTGGGCGGTCGGGGCGATCCTGGTGGCCGAGTACGCGAGCGCCCGCCACCGGGGACGTACGCTCGGCGCGGTCCAGAGTTCCTGGGCCGTCGGCTGGGCACTGGCGGTGATCGTCTACACGCTGGTCTTCTCCTTCGTCGGGGACGGCCTGGCCTGGCGGGTGATGTTCTGGACCGGGGCGCTGCCCGCGCTGCTCGTGGTGTGGCTGCGCCGCCGGGTGCACGACGCGCCCACCGCGACGGCGGCCCGCGAACAGGACCCGGACCGTGGCTCGTTCACGGCCGTCTTCCGACCCGGGCGGGCCGGTGCCCCGGGCCTGCTGCGCGTCACCGTCTTCGCGAGCCTGCTCTCCACGGGCGTGCAGGGCGGCTACTACACCCTGGCCACCTGGGTGCCGACGTACCTGAAGTCCGAGCGCGGCCTGTCGGTCGTCGGCACCGGCGGCTATCTGACCTTCCTGATCTCCGGCGCGTTCCTCGGCTACCTGACCGGCGGCCACCTCACCGACCGGCTCGGCCGGCGGAACAACATCTGGCTGTTCGGCCTGCTGTCGGCCGTGTGCGCCCTCGCCTACGCGAACATCCCGTCCGGCGCCGGCACCCTGCTGCTGGTGCTCGGATTCCCGCTCGGTTTCTGCATGTCGGCCATCTTCAGCGGCTTCGGTTCCTACCTGAGCGAGCTGTACCCGACGGCGGTGCGCGGTACCGGGCAGGGCTTCACGTACAACACGGGCCGCGCGGTGGGCGCGGTCTTCCCGACCCTGGTGGGCTTCCTCGCGGACAGCTGGGGCGTGGGCGGCGCGCTGGTCTTCGGTGCGATCGGCTACGGCCTCGCGGCGCTGGCCCTGCTCGGGCTTCCGGAGACCCGCGGGAAGGAACTGGCATGACGCGGACGCACCGTACCGAGGACCGGCCCGTGACCACGATCGACGAGCACGCGCACGCGTGGAGCCCGGGAACCGCGCGAGCCCGGTTCCGGAAGGGCCTGACCGGGCCCACGGCCGGGGTCGCGGCGGGCCACACGCAGGCCAACCTGATAGCCGTCCCCGCCGACTGGGCCTACGACACGCTGCTGTTCTGCCAGCGCAACCCCAAGCCCTGTCCGGTGCTCGACGTCACCGACGCCGGTGACGTGACGACCGTCCTCGCCGAGGGCGCCGATCTGCGCACCGATCTGCCGCGCTACCGGGTGTGGCAGGACGGGGAACTGGTCGAGGAGCCCACGGACGTGCGCGCGTACTGGCGGGACGATCTGGTGTCGTTCCTGCTCGGGTGCAGCTTCACCTTCGAGTGGGCGCTGGCCCGGGCCGGCGTGCCGATCCGCCACGTCGAGCAGGGCCGCAACGTGCCGATGTACGTGACCGGCCGCGCGTGCCGGCCGGCGGGCAGGCTGCGCGGACCGATGGTGGTGTCCATGCGCCCGGTGCCGCCCGAGCACCTCCGTGCCGCGATCCGGGAGAGCGGCATGCTGCCGGCCGTGCACGGCGGCCCCGTGCACTGCGGGGACCCCTCGGCCCTCGGCATCGAGGACCTCGCCCGGCCCGACTTCGGCGACCCGGTGACCCTCGCCGACGGTGACATCCCGGTGTTCTGGGCCTGCGGGGTGACCCCGCAGGCGGCGGTGACGGCGTCCAGGCCGCCGTTCGCCATCACCCACGCACCGGGCCACATGTTCCTGACGGACGCCCGCGACGAGCAGTACCGGCTGGTCGGCATCGACTGAGACCGGCCCTCCCGACCGCACCGCACGGGCTACGAGGGAACGCACCGCGCCGCGGCGGCTGCCACCGGTCGGCGTGGCGCTCCGGGTGACACCCCGACCGCGCGCCCCGGCCGTCGCGGCGACCGGGGCACCCTCCGGCGGCCGCCGACCGGTGCACGGCCGGGGTGCGGTCCGGCCGGCACCCGACCGGTGCACAGCCGGGGCGCTGCGGGACCTCACCACGCGCGCGTACCGCCGGCCGTCGCCGGCGGGGCCGCCCACGCCCTCGGTCGGGGACTCTCCGAGGGGACGAACCGGACGGGTCTCATGCGACGCCCTCCGGCACGGTGGGCCGGGACTCCGCGCGGCTCAGCACCTCGGCGTCGTGGGCCGCCAGGAACGCCTCCACGGCCGTTCCCCAGCCGAAGCACTCGGCACGCGCGCGTGCCGCCTCGCGCCGCTCGGGCTCGCTTCGTTCCAGGAGCAGTTCCACGGCGTCCGCGAACGCCTCCCCGTGACCGGTCGCGGCCGCCCCGGCGGACCCGATGACCTCCGGCAGCGCGGACGAGGCGCTCGCCACCACGGGCGTGCCGCACGCCATGGCCTCCAGGGCGGCGAGCCCGAAGGTCTCGGCGGGCCCCGGTGCGAGGCAGACGTCGGCGGACGCCTGCAGCGCACCGAGTACGGCCCGGTCGGCGACGTGGCCCAGGAACGTCACCGGCAGCCCGCGCTCGCGCGCCCGCTGCGCCAGCCGGACCCGCAGCGGACCGTCCCCCGCCACCACGAGCACCGCCCGCCGGCCGCGCCGCAGCAGTGCCTCCAAGGCGTCCAGCGCCATGCCGGGACGCTTCTCCACGGACAGCCGGGAGCACATCACGAGCAGCGCCTCATCCACGCGGGCGTGCTCCGCGCGCAGCCCCGGATCGCGCAGCGCGGGATGACGTTCCAGGAGGTCCACGCCCAGGGGGGCGCGTACGACGTTGCGGGCGCCGATGCGCACGAACTCGCGCTCGGCGAACTCCGTGGTGCACACCACCCGCGCGTAGACGTGCGCGGTACGGGTGTTGAGGGCGTCGGCGGCCCGGCGGGAGAGGTTCTCGGGCAGGCCCCAGGTGCGCAGCACGCCGTCGGCGGTCTCGTGCGAGACCATCACGGCGGGCACGCGCGCGCGGCGGGCCCAGCGGCCGGTCCAGCGCAGGGTCGTGCGGTCGGAGACCTCCAGCCGGTCCGGGGCCAGCCGCTCCAGGACGGCGGCCACGCGCCGTTTGTCGGTGAGGACGCGGTAGCCGCCGGTGCCGGGCAGCAGTGGCCCGGGCAGGGTGATGACCCGGCCCTGCTCGGTGTCGCGGTCGGTGTACCGCTCACCGGGCACGACCAGCACCGGTTCGTGGCCCGCCGCCCGGAAGCCTTTGCCGAGTTCCCGCAGAGCGGTGCGCAGGCCGCCGGAGGCCGGGGCGACGAAGTTGGCGAGCCGGACGATGCGCAGGGACTGGCCGGTCATGCCGCCACCGCCGTCTTGCGTACCGCGAGCACGTCGTCGTAGTGGGCTATGAGCCGGTCGCCCACGGCGGCCCAGGTGCGGTCCTCGACCGTGGCGCGGGCGGTGGCGCCGTACGCGGCACGTCGCCGGGGATCGGCGGCCAGCTCGCGGACGGCCTCCCGCACGGCGACGGCGTCGCACGGCGGGACGAGCAGGCCGGTGCGGCCGTGGGCGACCAGGTCGAGCGGGCCGCCGGCGGCCGGAGCGACGACCGGGGCACCGCTGGCCATGGCCTCCTGGACGGTCTGGCAGAACGTCTCGAAGGGGCCGGTGTGCGCGAACACGTCGAACGAGGCGAAGATCCGGGCGAGATCGTCGCCGGTGCGGCGGCCGAGGAAGACCGCGCCGGGCAGGGCCTCCGTCAGGTGCGGCCGGCTGGGGCCGTCGCCGACGAGCACCACCCGCACCCCCGGCAGGCCGCAGACTCCGGAGAGGAGTTGCACGTGCTTCTCGGGGGCGAGTCGGCCGACGTAGCCCACGATCAGCTCGCCGTCGGGGGCGAGTTCGCGACGCAGGGCCTCGTCGCGGTGCGCTGGCCGGAAACGTACGGTGTCCACGCCGCGCGGCCACAGCCGCACCCGGGGCACGCCGTGGGCCTCCAGGTCGTTCAGGGCGGCGCTGGACGGGGCCAGGGTGCGGTCGGCGGCGGCGTGCACGGAGCGGATGCGCCGCCAGGCGGCCGCCTCCCCGGCGCCCATGTAGGTGCGGGCGTAGCCGGCGAGGTCGGTCTGGTAGACGGCGACGGCGGGGATGCCGAGGCGGGCGGCGGCCGCCATGCCGCGGACCCCGAGGACGAAGGGACTTGCCAGGTGGACGACGTCGGCGCGGTGCTCGGTGAGTGCCGCGGCGAGGCGTCGGCTGGGGAGGGCGACGCGCACCTGGGGGTAGCCGGGGAGGGGGAGGGAGGGGACGCGGATCACCGGGCACGGGGCGTCCGTGTCCGGTGCGCTGCCGGGTGCCGGGGCCGGCGCGACGACGAGCGGGAGGTGACCGCGATCAACGAGGTGCCGGGCGGTCTGGAGCGCGCAGTGGGCCACGCCGTTCACATCGGGGGGAAAGGATTCGGTCACGATGACGACACGCATACGGGTGTTGTCGCCGCACCGGACGTGGCCGCGTCGACTTCGATCTTTCCGCGCGGGAAACGTCCCATGAGCGTTGAGCTGCACGCCCGAGCGGGTCAGGCGGCCGTCATGACCGCCTGACCCGCGGGCCATCCGCTGTTCACACGGCGCGCGGTCGCCCGACGGGGCCGGGCGCACACGAGGGACCAGCCGGCGGGGAGCCACCCCCCGAACCGGACGCACGCGAGGGACCAGCCGACACGGACCCACCGCCCGAACCGGGCGCACGCGAGGGGTCAGCCGGCGCGGAACCACCCGCCCCAGCCGGGCGCACGCGAGGGGTCAGCCGGCGCGGAACCACCCGCCCCAGCCGGGTGCACGCGAGGGGTCAGCCGGCGGCGATGTCCGGGCCGAAACGGCTGCGTACCGCCGTCTGCACCTCGTCCTCCTCGGCCGGGTCGGCGGCCAGGCGGCGGAGGCGTTCCACGACCCGGGCGTCACCGGTCTCGGCGTGCCGGGCGGCGATCTCGCGGGTGGTCTCCTCGCAGTCCCACAGGCACTCGACGGCGAAGCCGGTGGCGAAGGAGGGGTCGGTCGCGGCCAGGGCGCGGGCGGTGCGGCCACGCAGGTGGGAGGAGGCCGTCTCGCGGTAGACGTGACGCAGCACGGGAGCCGCGCAGGTGATGCCGAGGCGTCCGGCGCCGTCGACGAGGGTCCACAGGGTGGCTGCGTCCGGGCCCTCGCCGCGTACGGCCTCGCGGAGGGCGCCGAGGACGAGATCGCTGTCCTGGATGCCGCCGCGGCAGGCGAGCACGCGTCCGGCGGCGGCGCCGAGCGGGTCGGGACGCTGGGCCCAGCCGCGCGCGCGGTTGACGGCGGCGATGCTGCGCATGCGTTCGAAGGCGTCCAGGGCCGCCTCCACGACAGGCGCCGTGCCGTCGGCGACGGCGGCCTCGATCAGGGGGAGGGCGTCGGGGTCGTTGCCGTCGGCGAGGTAGCGCAGTGCCGTGCAGCGGGCTCCGTCGATGCCGTCCCGGGCGGCCCGTACGATCTCGGGCCGGTCCTCGGGACCGGCCACGGCGACCAGGCAGCGGGCGGCGGGGACGTGCAGGGCGGCACCGCGCTCCATGCCCTGATGGGCCCACTCGAACACGGCGCGCACGCTCCAGCCGGGGCGCGGTCCGGTGGGCCGCATCTGCCGCTGCCAGCGGTCGAAGCAGCCGGTCTCCCGGGCGGCACGCACCCGGGCGGCGATCGGTTCCCGCGGATCCTCGGCCCACAGCCGCCAGGGCCGCGGTTCGAAGGCGTCCCGCACGGCGGCGGCCAGCTCGGCCTCGCCCTCGGGATCGGCGGGGAACCGGGCCAGGACGGGGGCGGCGAGGGCGCGCAGGCCGGCGTCGTCGTCCCGTAGGGCCAGCTCGTCCAGGGCCCAGGCCCAGTTGGAGCCGTGGGCGGCGTACCGCCGCAGCAGGTCGAGCGCGTCCCGCCTGCCGTAGCAGGCGAGGTGCCCGAGGACGGCCAGGGCGAGGCCGGTGCGGGACTCGTCGGTGTCGAGCACGTCCTCGGCCTCGAAGAGGTGCGCCTCGACGGCGTCCAGCTCGCCGTTCAGGTCGAGGAAGAGCCGGGCGTAGTACAGGGAGCGGTTCTCCACCTGCCAGTCGTGGCGGGGGTCGCGCAGCACACAGTGGTTCAGGGCCGCGAGCGCTTCGGCGCGCGGGGCGGTGAGCGCGTGCAGCGTGCCGTCGCCACGGCCGCGCTGGAGCAGCCCGAGCAGCGTACCGCTGGGCGCTATGACCGGATCGAACATGGGAAACAGCCTCACATCAAGCGTCGACGCAACCGGGGAACACGCACTACCTGGCCGCGTGACACCGCGTCGCAGCGCCCGCCGTCTCTTGCTTGCTGTAGACCATCTCTCTCTGCCTCTCGTCGGTGGCCCATGCGGACCGCATCACGGCCCGCGCGGTGCGGCAACACCTGCCCAGCCATCGCGTCCGTGAATCACGTCGTCATGATGACCCGCGGTGTGTGCTGCCGCGACCGTATTTCCGGCGGCCTTGTACCGCCTCCCCCGTTTTGTGTGCCGCACCCGCTCAGGGCGGTCGGTTCAGTTGACGCCGAACAGCTGCAGGAGTTCCGCCTTGCCGAACATCCGGGCGGTGTCGACGGCGGACGGCGTCCCTTCGGAGGGGTCGGCCCCGGCCTGCAGGAGGGCCTTGATCACTTCGGTCTCGCCCTTGAAGACGGCTCCGGCGAGCGGGGTCTGGCCCCGGTCGTTCACCCGGTTCGCCTCCGCGCCACGCGCGAGCAGTTCGCGCACCGCGTCGGCGTGGCCGTGATAGGCGGCGAGCATCACCAGGGAGTCACCGCGGTCGTTGGTGAGGTTGGCCGGCACACCCGCGTCGACGTACGCCACGAGCGCCTCGGTCTGCCCCCGGCGGGCCAGATCGAAGATCTTGGTCGCCAGCTCCACGACCTCGGGGTCGGGGGCTTCACTCATCGGCACGAACCGCCTCTCCTTGGGACTTCGGTGACGACAGGGAGCGTACGGCAGTGAGCTGAACGCGGCCGTACGAGTGAATCGCCAGCGTACTGGCTCCCGCGGCACATGACCCGATGTGCCCGAGGTAAAGATCAGCAGCAGATCCCGCCGGAGGCAACAGGCCTGGTCAAACCGGTCGTAACGGCTCGGCCGAGTGGGGGAAATCAACCGGTTTTCACCCAGTTGCACCTTTAATCGTATGGATACATCCTGTGATCCTGGAAGAACTCATGGTGACTGTCCCCTCTCGACACCAGGAGACCCGAAATGATCCTCTCCCTGTCCGGCGTGCTGCTGCTCGGCGTCATCGTCTTCCTCTTCTTCCGGAAGGACGGGCTCAAGGGCTCGCACGCGTGCACCTCGGCGCTGTTCGGCTTCTATCTCGCCAGCACCGGCATCGCTCCCAGCATCAAGGCGGGCGGCGAGAGCCTGGCGAGCCTTCTCGGCGGTATCAAGTTCTGATCCCGTCCGTCCCGCCCGCACGCACCCCCAGGAGACAGCAGTGGCCCGGCGCCCACTCCCCCGCATTCTGAGCAAAGACAGCGCCCAGATCGCCCGGATGCAGATCGCCCGGAGCAGGGAGCTGGCCCGGACGGCGGCCGACAGCGCCACCGATGTCCTCCACCCGCTGATCACCGTCACGCGCGGGTTGCGCCGGCTGGCCTCGGCCGGGCGGCGCAAGTGGGTGGCCACGCCCAAGGACAGACGCGGGCCACTGCTGTTCCTCGCGGCCTCCATGGTCCTGGTCGTGGCACTGGTGCCGTACGGGCCGCTGCTCGCCGTCATCACCGTGATGGCGGCGGCGGCCTGGCAGGGCCGCGACCGGACCCCGCCGGCGCCCGAAGGGCCCGACGAGTCCCAGGCCGAACGGCTCCAGTCGTTGTACGAGGCCCTGGTGCCCTACTTCGCCGGCGCCGACGACCCGGCGCCGCTGTACGCGCACGGCGGGGAGTGGCAGAAGGCCTTCACCGAGCACGAATTCGAGGACGGCGGGCGAGTCGGCCACCTCGTGCTGCGCTACCCCGCCTACTTCCCGGACGGCGAGCCCGAGGCCCGCGCACGGATCGAGCAGCTGCTCGCCGCGAAGGCCGGGCGGGGCCGCGAGTACCACTTCGCGTGGGACGAGGAGGGCAACCAGCTCACCCTCACCGTCCTCGCGCCGCTGCCCACCGACATCGCCGCCCAGCACTTCGTCACCTCGCCCGGCGAGACCGTCCTCGGCTTCACCGACCCGAGCGAGGTCCAGCGCACGCTTCCCCTCGCCTACGCGGAGGAACAGATCGACATCCCGCCGGTCGTCTGGCGCACCGGCGTCCGTTCCACCGAGCCGCACCTGCTGGCCATGGGCCATCCCGGCAGCGGCACGTCGACCCTGCTGCGCTCCATCGCCCTCCAGGCCCTGCGGTACGGCGACGTCCTGATCGTCGACGGGGGCGGCACCGGCGAGTACGCGTGCCTGACCGGCCGGGACGGTGTGCTGGCCGTGGAGTGCGCCCTCACGGGGGCGCTGGCCAGCCTGGAGTGGGCCGCGCAGGAGACCGAGCGGCGGCTCATCGCGGTCAACCTGGCCCGGCAGGCGGGCGACCCGCCGCCGGAGGACACCCGGCGTCCGCTGTGGATCCTTCTGGACCGTCCGGGTGTCTTCGCCCACCTCGCGGCGGCGGACGGCCGCAAGGACCCGCAGGCGCTGCTCCAGGTGCCGTTGCGGCACGGCCGCGCGGTGAACGTGACCGTGGTCGTGGCCGAGCAGTTCGACGGCGCGGAGGCGCTGAGCGACGCGGTCCGGCAGCACACACGCGCGCGCGTGGTGCTCGGTACCGCGGCACCGCGGCAGGTGGAGGCGGCGCTCGGGGTGCCGCCGCACACGACGCCGCCGGCCCATGTGCCGCCGGGCCGCGGGTACGCGGTGCTGGGCTCGGGTCCGGTGCACCGGCTGCAGGTGCCGCGTACGCCTGATCCGTACGACGACGCGACGAGCGATGCCGACCGGCAGGCGGTGCTGGCCCTGCTGCCGCCGCGGAGCACGCCGGCCGACGCGGAACCGGCCCAGGCCCAACCGCCCGAGCCGTCGGACACCCCGCCCCCGGCGACCCTGACGAAGCCGGCGCTGGACCCGGCCCCGGCGATCGCGGAAGCCATGGCAGCCGAATCCTGACCCGATACGGCCACCCGCCCCAGGAACACGCGGACCCGCGCGAACACCGCAGCCCCGAGCGGCACGACAACTACGCGAGCCCCACACCCTTCAGGGCGCGGGGAACCGCGCAAAAACCTCAAACGGGCCCACACCAGGACAAAGAGGAGCACCCCCACCCCCAGGGGCGCGGGGAACTGCGCGAACGCCCCCACCGGCCCGCACGCGAAGACCAGGAACGACCCCCCTCAGGGGCGCGGGGAACTGCGCGAACGCCCCCCACCGGCCCGCATCCGTAGACCGGGAACGAGCCCCCTCAGGGGCGCGGGCAAGTGCTCGAACATCCCCACCGGCCCGCAGCGGCAACGCGCCCTACGCCACGAACGTACGCGGCCCCTCCGTGCCACCCGTCACACCCGTCTCCACGAGTCGGGCCGCCGCGGCGAGCCGGGCCGCCGCCTCGTCCGCCACCGCTCCCCCCACGGTGAACGGAAGCCGCACGTATCCCTCGAAGGCACCGTCGACACCGAAGCGCGGACCGGAGGGGACGCGGACGCCGACCCGCTCTCCCGCCTCCGCCAGGCGGGAGCCGGAGAGGCCGCCGGCCCGGACCCAGAGGGTCAGGCCGCCCCGCGGGACCGCGAACTCCCAGTCGGGCAGCTCCCGGTGCAGGGCGGTCACCAGGGCGTCGCGGTTCTCCCGCGCCTGCGCCCGGCGCAGGTCGACGGCCTGCTGCCAGCCGCCGGTGCTGAAGAGCCAGTTGACGGCGAGCTGTTCCAGGACGGGCGTGCCGAGGTCGGCGTACGCACGCGCCGCGACCAGGCTGCGGATGACGTCCGGAGCCGCGCGCACCCAGCCGATCCGCATGCCCGCCCAGAACGCCTTGCTGGCCGAGCCGACCGTGATCACCGTGGAGCCCGCCGGATCGAAGCCGCATACCGGGCGGGGCATGCGGGCGCCGGCGACCTCCTCGTCGAGCCACAGCTCGCTCATCGTCTCGTCGGCCACCAGCACCGTGCCGGCCGAGCGGGCCGCGTCCACCAGCCGGCGCCGCTGGTCCTCGTCGGCCAGCGCCCCGGTGGGGTTGTGGAAGTCGGCGACCACGTAGGCGAGCCGCGGCGCGGCCTCGCGCAGCACCTGGCGCCAGCGGTCCAGGTCCCAGCCCGTGAGCCCCTCGCCCATCGCGACGGGGACGAGCCGGGCGCCCGCCTCCCGCATCAGCTGCAGGATGTTGGCGTACGACGGGGACTCCACGGCGATGCGCTCGCCACGGCCCGCGAACAGGTGGCAGATCGCGTCGATGGCACCCATCGCGCCGGTCGTCACCATGATCTGCTCCGGCATGGTGGGGATCCCGCGCGCGGTGTAGCGCTCGGCGATCATCGAGCGCAGGGCGGGCAGGCCCGCCGGATAGTCGCCATGCGTATGGGCGTACGGGGGCAGTTCCTCCAGGGCGCCCTGGACGGCCCGGGTGAGCCACGGCTCGGGGGCCGGGAGGGAGGCGCAGCCGAGGTCGATGACCGAGCCGAGGGCCTCGGGAGGCAGGGGCTCCAGGCCGCGGGCGGGCAGCGGATTGCCGGCGGGGACGGCGGTCCAGCTGCCCGCCCCGCGCCGGGACTCCAGGAAGCCCTCGCTGCGCAGCGCCTCGTAGGCGGTCGCGACGGTGGTGCGGCTGACGGACAGGGACAGGGCGAGTTCCCGTTCGGCGGGGAGGCGGGCCGCCACCGGCACGCGCCCCTCGAGGACCAGCAGCCGGATGCCGTCGGCGAGGGCGCGGTAGGCGGGCGGGCGGCGGGTGCCGGGGCCGGCGGGCCGGTCCTGCTGGGAGGTGAGGAGCCGGCCGAGCTGCGCCGCCCCCACTGCCGAGGTCCACTGCGCCATGAAGATCAGTCCACCTTCCCAGAATTGGCCATGGATGACGGTTCGTCCCAGGCCACAGAGTGTCATGTGTCAGGCCACCGCCACCACCCAGGGGGATTCATGTCCAGTCCGGTCCGCTCCGGACAACGCGATCCGGTCCACTCCGGACCCGGAGATCCGGTCCACTCCGGACCAGGAGATCCGGTCCGCTCCGGACGGCGCATCCGGGTCGTCCTACGGCGGCGCCCCCCGGTTCGCCCCGGGCGACGCACACCGGCCCGCCCCGGACGGCGCATCCCGGTCCGGCTCGGACGACGGCTGATCCAGCTGTACGCCGGGCTCGCGCTGTACGGCGCGAGTTGCGCGCTGCTCGTGGCGGCGGGGCTGGGCCTGTCGCCCTGGGACGTGCTGCACCAGGGGCTCTCGCAACTCACGGGGCTGTCCATCGGGGCGGTGTCGATCGCCGTGGGGGCGGCCGTGCTGCTGCTGTGGCTCCCGCTGCGTCAGCGGCCCGGGCTCGGCACGGTCTCCAACGTCCTCGTCGTCGGTCTCGCCATGGACGGCACGCTCGCGCTCCTGCCGGACGTCCGCTCCCTCGCCGTGCGGATACCGCTCCTGCTCGCCGGGATCGCGCTGAACGGCGCGGCGACCGGGCTGTACATCGCCACGCGCTTCGGGCCCGGTCCGCGTGACGGACTGATGACGGGCCTGCACCGGCGCACCGGCCGCTCGATCCGGCTGATGCGGACGGCGGTCGAGGTGGTGGTGGTGGTCACCGGATTCGCGCTCGGCGGCACCATCGGAGCCGGCACCGTGCTGTACGCCGTGGCCATCGGCCCGCTGGCCCAGCTGTTCCTGCGGGTGTTCGCCGTCCCGGCGGCGCCGGGCGGCAGCACGGTGGTTGCCACGGCGACACCGGAAGGAGTGATACTGCGTCCGTGAGCCTCACGACACCGTCCGTACGCCACCCCTACCTGGACCACCCGGGCCCCATCGCCTTCGCCCACCGGGGCGGGGCCGCGGACGGCCTGGAGAACACCGTGGCGCAGTTCCGGCGCGCGGTCGAACTGGGCTACCGGTACATCGAGACCGACGTGCACGCCACGCGGGACGGCCGGCTCGTCGCGTTCCACGACGCGACCCTGGACCGGGTCACCGACGGCGCGGGCCGGATCGCCGACCTGGCGTGGGACGAGGTACGGCAGGCGCGCGTGGGCGGCCGTGAACCGATCGCACTGTTCGAGGAGCTGCTGGAGACCTTCCCCGAGG
This sequence comes from Streptomyces sp. NPDC096012, assembly GCF_040426375.1. Classification (NCBI taxonomy): domain Bacteria; kingdom Bacillati; phylum Actinomycetota; class Actinomycetes; order Kitasatosporales; family Streptomycetaceae; genus Streptomyces; species Streptomyces sp. NPDC096012. The sequence continues at coordinate 1,456 of NZ_JBEOTD010000056.1, read as the reverse complement.
TCCGCTGGAACGTCGACGTCAAGGCGGAACCCGCCCTGCGCCCGCTGCTCGCTCTGATCGAGCGCGCGAACGCCTGGGACCGGGTCGGCGTGGGCTCCTTCTCCGAGGCGCGCGTGCTGCGGGCCCAGCGGCTCGCGGGGCCGCGGCTGGCCACCTCCTTCGGCACCCGCGGAGTGCTCGGACTGCGGCTGTCGTCCTGGGGGCTGCCGGCCGCGGTGCGCCGGTCCGCCGTCGCCGCACAGGTGCCCGAGGTGCACTCCGGCGTCCCCGTGGTGGACCACCGCTTCGTCCGCGCAGCCCACGCGCGCGGGCTTCAGGTGCACGTGTGGACGATCAACGAGCCCGAGCGGATGCACCGGCTCCTGGACCTCGGGGTCGACGGCATCATGACCGATCACATCGACATGCTGCGCAAGGTCATGGAGGACCGCGGCGTCTGGGTCTGACCGCCGGGCCGCCGGAGCCCGAGCTTTCACGGCCGGGCGGGAAGCGGAGGGTACGGCGGCCGAGCGGGACGCGGGGGTACGGATGGCCGGCACTGTGCGGGCACCGGCGGTGGAAGGCACCTCGGAAGCGAGCGGCGCGGCTGGTACTTCCACGACTGGGCGTGCCCGGTCTGCTTCACGAGTTCCGCTGGTGGCCTTCTTCGCGATCGGCTTCGTCCTGCTCACCCGGGTACCGGTTCGGCGGGTGATCGGCGAGGCCGGCAATCCCCTTCCGGAAAGGATCCAGCGCGGATTTAGCGTTCAACACGAAAGGGCGGTAGTGTACGCGTTTGGCCTGCCAGGCGTACCGTTACTGCGCGTCAAAGATGCCGAAACGCTGGGTGACATCTGCTAGCAGATGTGACAAACCGGGCGCCTGTGGGTAGAACAAGGGGCGGCTACGACGGCGACGCACGACCCGGAACGGGACTCGGAACGGGAATCTTTACCGCCGACCGGACGTTGACCGGATGACGACGACAGCGACACCTGTCCTGTGGGCGACAAGCCCGGGAGGCACGATTCATGAGTGAGCGAGCTCTTCGCGGTACGCGCCTCGTAGTGACCAGCTACGAGACGGACCGCGGTATCGACCTGGCCCCGCGCCAGGCCGTGGAGTACGCATGCGAGAAGGGGCACCGTTTCGAGATGCCCTTCTCGGTCGAGGCGGAGATCCCGCCGGAGTGGGAGTGCAAGGTCTGCGGGGCCCAGGCACTCCTCGTCGACGGCGACGGCCCTGAGGAGAAGAAGGCCAAGCCTGCGCGTACCCACTGGGACATGCTGATGGAGCGGCGTACCCGCGAGGAACTCGAAGAGGTCCTCGAGGAGCGCCTGGCGGTCCTGCGTTCGGGAGCGATGAACATCGCGGTTCATCCCCGGGACAGCCGCAAGTCCGCCTAGTCCCCCAGGGCTGGGCGGAGACACAGCGCACGAATTCGACCGCGGGCGCCGTACGTGATCCACGTACGGCG
>NZ_JBEOTD010000055.1:0-38300 GCF_040426375.1 Streptomyces sp. NPDC096012 | reverse complement strand
CGGCACCGTCCTCGTCCGTGTCTCCCATTACCTCACTCCTGCGCAGGCTGCCGCGTACAAGGCAGCAGTCGACAAACTCAGTTGAGCCACGCTCCGAAGGAACGGAAAAAGTAGATGGGTGTGGTCCCTCTGAAGGGAAAGTGAAGAAGGACAGGAACCGCGGGCTTGTGGGTAGGGGTCCACCTCGGCATGCAAGATCGATACCTCTATCTCGCTCGTGACAGTGAAGCCACGCCTGACGAAGGCGAGCTCACAGAGGCTGGCCGACGGCAGGCAGAGCTGCTTGGCGGAGCGCCTGGGCTGCGTACCGCTGACGGCATCCACCACGGTCCGCTGCCCCGCGCTGCACAGATGGCCCGGCTGATAGAAGTAGTGGAGGCGACCATCGATTCCGGCTACGCCTTCCATACGCTGCCCGCAGCCTGGGACGAGGTACTGGGACGCTTCGACGCGGGCGCGATGCGTTTTGTGGAGGCTCCGGTACTGATCCTCAACGGTGAAAAGGACACCGTCTTCCGGGCCGGCGAGGCGGACTTCTCCCGCGCGCATCCCCACGCTCGGGTCGAGCTGATCCCGAGAGCAAGACATCTCGCGAACTTCGACGACCCAGACGCCTTCACTGATGCCGTCCGCCGCTTCGCCCGCCAGCTAAGGAAGGGGCGAGGTCGGTGCCCCGGCGGGAGCGCAGGACCAAGCGGTGAGTGTCCCAGGACAACAGTGCACGCCAGCCGTCCTTCTCCAGACTCTGATCTGTCTCATGAGACATGACGCTGGTTGAACCCGACTCGGGAGGGATGGATCCTTCACCCTCAGGGCTTGGGCCCTCGTTGGACGTCAAGGTCGGAGCGAATGGACTCGGTGCGCCCAACTCGATAGATCTGTCGCAAGCGCGACGCCTGATTGGAAGTACCGAGGTAAGGATCAATCCGCTGATCTGTGGTTTTTGAGTTGGTTGGCGTTGAAGCGCATCTTCTTCTGACGATTCCCGCACGTGTTCATGTCACACCATTTGCGGGTACGACTTTGGCTGGTGTCGAAGAAGGCGGCCTGGCAGCTTGGTGATGCACACAAGGCCAATCTTCCGTCTCGTTCGCCTGCGATGATGCTGATCGCGTCGGCGGCGATCACGCTGAGGGCATCTTCCACGCAGGAAGCCGTGCTGAGCCGCCATTGCCGCTTACCTCCGGGAGTCAGGATCGCTGCGGCCCGACCCTGAGTGCTGCAGTCGTTGATGACTTGGACAGCAGAGGCAGGGAGAGCGTTCTGGATCGCGGTCGCTGTCGCGGCGGCGTGGATCGACTCCCTCAGTTCCCTGGCGAGGTCGAGCTGGGCAGGCGTGCAGGAGTCCACGGCGAGGCCGTTCACCGCCAGCCAGTCGACGAGTCGGTGTGGCGTCGGAATGCGCTCCACAGGGTTGCCGTGACGCTCCGACAGAGTCCCCGTGAAGCTGGTCGCCAGCACGTTGCCGAGACGGAAGTCGGGGAAGGCAGCACACATGGAACCACCTTAGCTGGTTGCAACGTGACTCGGAAAACTGCTAGAACCATCTTAGACGGTTCCGCGATGGCCAGGAGGTCTCATGCCCCGTCCAACCGGCGACGTGCACGCATTTGAAGCCCACGCGACTGACGCTGACCTCGACGATCTGCGCGCGCGGCTGGCCGCGGCGCGACTACCGGAGGCCGAGACGGTCCATCGCGCCGCGCCCGACCCGCGCCGATGGGATCAGGGCGTTCCTCTCGCCGACCTCGTCGATGTCGTGAACTACTGGCGCACCGGGTACAACTGGCGGTCGTTCGAGAAGCGTCTTGACCGGACCGGTCAGTTCCGCACGACTATTGATGATCTGGGAATCCACTTCCTGCACCGCCGATCTGCGCGCGCAGATGCCACTCCTCTGATCTTGACGCACGGCTGGCCAGACAGTATTGCTCGGTTCATCGATGTAGTAGACGAGCTGGCCGATCCGAAAGATGCAGACGCGCCAGCGTTCCACGTCGTGGTTCCGTCGCTACCCGGCTTTGGATACAGCGACAAGCCGGCCACCACCGGGTGGGGAACCGAAAAGATCGCGGCCGCATGGGTGGAACTGATGGCAAGGCTCGGCTACAGCAAGTTCGCAGCCCACGGCGGCGACTGGGGAGGCAACATCACCACGGTTCTCGGCGGCAGGTTCCCGGCGCAGGTGCTCGGCATCCACACAACGTTCGCGGAGGGACCGCCCGGGTTGAAAACAGACGGGCTGACGGCGGTCGAGCGCAAGTGGACCGAGGAAACCCGTGATTTCTGGCGCCACCGCGCGGCGTACGCGAAGCAGCAGGCGACCCGGCCGCAGACCATCGGCTACTCGCTCGTCGACTCACCGGTCGGGCTTCTTGCCTGGATCCTTGACAAGTTCGCCGAGTGGTCAGATACCGAAGACAGCCCGTTCGAGACGATTTCCAGAGACCGCGTTCTTGACAACGTCACCCTGTATTGGCTGACGCGGACCGGCGCATCGTCGGCCCGCATTTACTATGAAAGTCACAACTCGCTGGACCCCGAACTCCGGGTGGACGTCCCGTCGGCAATCAGTATGTATCCCCGCGACGTCGAGAAGTGTCCGCGCCCCTGGGCTCAGGAGCGGTTCCGACAGATCGTCCGATGGAGGTCGCCCGAAACCGGCGGACATTTTCCGTCGCTGGAGGTTCCCGAGTACTTCGTCAAAGACCTGCAAGAGGGCCTGGCGGCAGTGCTGGCTGCGAATCGGTGAACGTTGGCTGGTCGTTGGCACTCGGTCACCGGCTGAACCGGCATGGATCGGGGGTTGTGGCGAGACGCCGGGCTATCACCCAGATGAGACGACTTCAGGTGTCTGGAGAACCGTCCCCTTTGTGCTCCGCCGCCCAGCCCGAGAGCAGGTCGAGGTCGGATACGGGAGCGGCGAGCATCGGCTCCGGCAGCGTCCAGGTCATGAGCCATGCCTTCCACAGCTGCTAGACCGTGTGCTCTGACGCGTGGAACAGGTGGCCCTGGAGCGTTCACGGGAGTGCGCCGCGATCCAGACGAGCGCCGAGGTGCGGATGGCGCGGGCCGCCAGGACGTTTCAGGGTTCGTCCGGCTCGTCCGGCTGAATGTCCTTGCCCGCAGAAGCAGATACATCCTGTTAACCACACCTGATGCACGTCACGTTCGTGGACACCCGCCGCCGCGAGCGGCCGGTCCAGCCGTGATACGGGACGACTGGGTGGTGAAGGAGTCCGCCCGCTAACGCTTCAGCGCGTGCGGGCACAGAAGCATGGATCGCTGCTGTCGGCGGGTGACGGTGCCGTCGCTCGGGACTACTGCACGGCGAGCCTCCCGCGCTGCGGCCTGCGGGCGCTCGCTGAACGAGTGACCCGCCAGGGATCTCGTAGGGTGGCGGTGGTCCCCCGCCGGCCCGGATGAGGGCATGAAGGGGACCCCAGCGCCGGCCAGTGAGGGGAGGGCCTGAGCGACGCACGGCTGCCCCACTTCGGTCTGCGGCCCAGCGAACTACCGGCACCGAGCTGAGACACCGCGTGCCTGGGGAGGGCGGATGGGGTTCACCGCGGTCCACGCCGACTGGGGGCGGCTGGATGCCTCGCTGGACGATCTTGGGTGTGGCCGTGCCTGGGAGGACGTCCATCGGGTCGAGGGGCTGCACCTGGCGTGCCCGGAGTGTGGGGGCCGGATGTTCGCCCGGGTCTCCTCCCGCCGGGCCCGGCACTTCTACCACCAGGAGCGGCCGCCCGAGTGCGAGCCAGCGAACGAGTCCCCCGAACACCACCTGCTGAAGCTGGAGCTGGCCATGGCCGCCCGGGCGGCCGGTTTCAGGGCAGAGCTCGAGGTCAGCAGCGAGACGGGGAACTGGCGTGCCGAAGTGCTGGTCTTCGATGAGCAGCGCCGTGCGTTCATGGCCCTGGAAGCGCAGCTGTCGCCGATGACGCCGGAGGATGCGCGGATGCGGACGAACCGCTATGCGCGCGACGGTGTCGGGGTGTGCTGGGTGGGGCTGCAGGGGCGGCCGTGGCAACGGGCGGTGCCCTCGCTGCGGGTGGAGTACCCCGAAGAGCGCGGGGCCGGCTGGACGGTGCGGCACGGCCTGGCGCGCTACACGTGGGTCCCGCGCACGCTGGCTGGGAAGGCGGGCTGGACCCACATCACCTGCCCGCTCGACGATGCGATCCGGTGGATCCTCCAGGGGCGTGTACACCCCCACACCGGGCCGGGCGGCACGGTGTGGTGGACGGCGCCCGCGTACGCGGAACTGGCGGCCGCCCGCACCCGGCTGGAGGCGGATGCCGTTGCCGCCGCGCGTGCCCGGGCCGCTGGGCAGGCCCGCCGGTCTGCCGCCGCGCATGCCGCTGCCGCCGAACGGCGTCTGCAGGAGGCCCTGCTGCAGGCACAGGACCGGCGGGCCGAGCAGGAACGTCTGGCCGCCTTCCTCGAACACGCCGGCAAAGACGCCCAGCTGTGGCCCGCATTTGTGCAGCTCGTCCGCACCGTCTCCGGCAAGACGGTCGAGTACGGCGGCCAGAGTCCCGCGCACGGCAACGGCCTGCTTGTCTACAGCAGGCCCCACCCGAGCCGGGAGTTCCGGCTCGCCGGTGTGGTGTGCCCCGATCCTCAAGCACTCGCCCGGTGGCCGGCCGAGCTGACGATCCTGGTCCCCGGCCAGACCTGGCTCGCCCGCATCCAGGCCGCCACCCGCACCCCGCTGAAAGTCGCAGTGCTGAACCCGACCACCAAGCACTGCACCTTCCTGCGCATCCGACCCCGGCCCCCCGATCCTCCACCACCGCCATGGTCTGGGCACAGCGGATGAGCATGGTCGGCCCGTTGGATCCCTCCGCGGCGGAAAGAATGTCGCCGGGGAGGGAAAGCGATGGTGGACGACGACGATGTCCGGTGTCCGCCCTACGGCCGCCGGGGCGAGGCGGCTCGTCGTGGAACGCGAGCACCGCACGGCGCCGCTCCGGCGCACCCACGTGCCGCCGGGCGCGCCGCCCGCACCCCGCCCCCGAGCGCAGACAGGAGACAGCACGTGACCGCCATACCCCAGGGCCGCGACTGGACCCGGATGAAGCGCGCTGACTTCGACGACTGCGCCCCGCTCAACCTGGTCGACGCGGCGGTGTGCCGACCGGTGCCCGCCGTGCCCGACGAGTGCGGGACTCAACCACTGTTCGGGAAGGACCCCAATCCCCCGCGTCCCCGCCGCCCCCGCACGCCGGCCCAGGCACCCACCGAGGACTCCGAGAACACGGACACCTTGTTCTAAGACGTCATCTGATTTGGGCTAGTCGGCGGTAGCAGATGAGAGTGCAGGCGATGCTGGTGAAGGCCATGAAGTGCTCGGCCTTGCGCTCGTAGCGGCGGTGCAGTCGGCGGCATCCGGCGAGCCAGGACATGGTGCGTTCTGGCGGCTGTACGACTGCGCACCGGAGCTGGCGCCGATGCTGAGCCGGCTGATACACGGCGCAAGCCCGATCGCAGCGGCCAGCCCCGCAGACAGGAGGAGCAGGGTTCCACTGCTACGCCTGCGGGGCCGGTGCATGACTCACGTACCCCGCAGTGCGTCCGATAAGCCCGATCTCTCCCAACCGTCACAAGGGAACGGCTTTTTCACGCCAGTGGGCCCGGCCGTAGCGGCCGGGCCCACTCATTGCTCGCGCGTGGCGCCCTACTCCTCGCGCCGGGTGTCTTTCGTCTACCAGCGGTACCAGCGGCCCTTGCGGCCGCCGCTGTCCGCGGAACGGACGACGAAGCCCAGCAGCCACACGATGAGCACGATCACCGCGATCCACCACAGTGCCTTCAGGGCGAAGCCCGCGCCGAAGAGGATCAGAGCCAGCAGAAGAACCAGAAGCAGGGGAACCATCGTTATCAACCTCCTGACCACCGCATGCCCTTACATCACACCTACAAGCACATAGAATGCGTGTTTCTTTGAGGGAGTCAGGGGCATATGCGCGTCGCCGTGCATGGTTCCCCCAGTCCAGCTCTGGGACATCAGGCGCGTTCATGTCGGGGCCGGAGCTACTGCTGCCAGGCGGCGGCGTTCTGGTCGAAGTCCTCCTTGTAGGCGCGGCGCTGGGTGAGGTCGGATTCGGTCAACTGCGGGTGTACCGGCGGCTGCTGGGGAGCGGCCCACAGTTGGATCAGGTGGCGTTCGCCGCGGTCGCCGACGCCGGGCACGGGGTTGGGGGTGTGACAGTACAGGCGCATCCGGATCCACGCCGGCAAGTGGTCGGTGGGCAGTTGGAGCAGGCCGTCTTCGGGTTCGGCTTCCTCGAAGTCTCCGCTGCCCATGATGTAGATGACGGGGGTGTCCTCGCTGGCGTGCAGGCTCATCTCTTCCGCGGGTCCCCAGGCTGGGCCGGTCTCGGGTGGGGGCGGCTCGTCGTGGATCTGGACGGTGATGGTGATGGTGCCGGTATCGGTGTCGGTGAGGATGTGCGCCGTGTCAGCGGCGTTGGGTCCGCACCGCCAGCCGTATGGCCACTCGGGCGGCCATGCGTAGTCCTCGCCGAGCGCGAGGAGGTAGCCGTATTCGCCGGTCTCCGGCGTCAGGGTGGTCTCAGCGATGATCACCGTGGTCTCCTCGCACGAAAGAGGCACCCCCCGGCTCGCGGGGGTGCCCCATGTTGCCGTTCGACTCAGCGTGTCAGGCCGTCAGGCGACGACGTAGAACGGGTCGTGGTCCATGACGTGCGTCGGCCGGCGCCAGTTCGTGATCCGGGCGCCCTGGGTGTTGTTCTCGTTCGGGCTCACCCACGTCGTCTCGCGCTGTGCGGCGGGCAGTTACTTGCCGCCTTCGTAGGTCGAGGCGAGCGGGTACTCGTCGCAGTACGTACGCCCCACCCGCTTCATGTCCGGCGGCGCTGCGCGGCCCCCGCAGACTGCCCGCCGGTTGTGGTTCGAGAAATAGCAGCGGCGGCGGCCTGCGCTCGTGAGGGCGGGGGCGTGGCCCTGACATATGCGGATCAGCCGGTCTTGTCAGTGAGCCGGTGGGGTGAGGGTGGTGCGGTCGAACGGGCCGCCATGCGAGGCGGCGTAGGTGACGGCGTCGTTGACGGCGTCGAGGCCGAACGACCGGACCCGTTCGGCGGCGAGGTCCAGGCGGCCGGAGGCGAGGAGCCGGATGATGCCGACGTTCGCTGTACGCGGGTACATCCACTGGCCGCGCACAGTGATCGAGTTACGCATGATCCATGGGTACGGGAGGGCGAGGTCGTCGCCACCGAGCATGCCGACGCCGCCCATGAGGACGACGCGGCCGTATTCGCGCACGGTCATGGCTGCCGTGCGCGCTGCCGAGCTGGGAGCGCTCGGCGGTAGCAGGTCGATCACCATGTCGATCGGGCCGTCGGCCGCCGCGGACATCGCCGCGCGGTCGCCGGCATCGTCCCCGGTGAGCGGGACCGGGCGCACGAGCGGACCGAACCGGTCGGCGAGGAGGTCGAGCACGGCCTGGTTGCGGCCCGGGGCGACCACGCGGCCCGCCCCCATGGCGAGCGCGACCGCAACCGCACTGCTGCCGAGGTTGCCGGTGGCCCCGTTGACGAGCAGCGTCTCACCGGCTGCGAGCCCGCCGGCCAGCAGCCCGCCGTAAGGGATGACGTGCACGCCGAGCGCGGCCCAGCGGGCCGGGTCGTCCCCCGCCGCTGCGGGGAGCGGGAAGACGTTCTCCGTCGGGACCCGCATGAGCTCGGCGAACGATCCGTCGTGCAGGTACCGGGCGAGGCGCGCGCCGCCCTCGCCGCGGGAACTCCAGCCCTGGAGCGTGATGTCGGGCGTCAGGGCGTCATCCCGCGAGCGCACCGTCGAGTCGCACCACACCAGGTCGCCGGGGCGCAGCCGGGTGGCGTCCGGGCCCACGCGGACGACCCGTCCCACGCCGCCGATGCCGGGCACGACGGGAGGGACCAGGGGATAGTTCCGCTCGCCGCTGAAGACCTCAGCCGCATAGGGCGCCACGCTGGCGGCGAGGACCTCGACCACCACCTCGCCGCCGCCGGCCTGGGGGTCGGGCACCTCCCGCACCGTGAGCGGGGCACCGAACTGCGTCAGAACTGCTGCTCGCACGTGATGACCTCCATGTTCGTCCGTGTTCGTCGGGATCGACACTAGGAACCCGGCGAGCATGCGGGAAGCGACGATCGAGCATCCGTGGTATGCGTATGCCGCATGGACATCTCCAGCACAGGCCTACGGGTCCTGCGGCAGATCGCCGAGTCCGGCAGCTTCACCGCAGCGGCCACCCGGCTCGGCTACACCCAGTCGGCGGTCTCACGCCAGGCCGCCGCCCTCGAACGAAGCGCGGGCACCGCCCTGTTCGAACGCCGCCCCGACGGAGTGCGGCTCACCCCCGCGGGTCTGACCCTGCTGCGTCACGCTCGCACGGTCCTGGACTGCCTGACGGAAGCTGAGCGCGACCTCACCGGCACCGTCCCGCGGACCGAACTCGTGCGGCTCGGACTGTTCCTGAGCGCGGGCGCGGCCATCCTGCCTCGCTCACTCACCCGCCTCGCGGCGACCGACCCGCAGATCACGGTCACGACTATTGAGGGCACCACGCCCTCCCTGATCCGGGCACTGCGCGCGGGTTCGACCGACCTCGCCGTACTCACCTCCCGGCCGCCCCACCGGCCTTTGGACGGCGAGTCGCCGCGCCTGCACACCGAGACCGTTACGGACACCGAACTGGTCGTGGCGGTGCCTTCGACCGGAGAGTTCGCCGGCCGCACCGCGGTGCACGTCGACGAACTGATCGACGCCCCGTGGATTGCCGCCCCGGCGACGAACGCCGAGCCACTGCTTGGCGTCTGGCCTGGCCTGCCCGGACGGCCGGACATCGTCCACTGCGCGCGCGACTGGCTGACGAAGCTTCAGCTGGTCGCCGGTGGCTTCGGGGTGACAACGGTGCCCTCGCGGCTCTCGCCGGTGCTGCCGCCCGGGGTGAGCCTGCTGCACGTCGAAGGCGCACCTCCCGAGATCCGCCGGGTTCTCGTGGCGCGGCTCCCCGGCCGCGCCACCCCGGCGATCACGGCCGTCACCCGGGCAATTGCCTCGACCACCTGATGCGTGCCGCCGGCCGTCAGATTCGGTGCCGTAGCTCGCAGGGGGCGCGCACCATCACGTGTACCTCACCAATAGCCAGGGCCCTTTCAGCAGGAGCACCCCGCTGCTGGCCTCGGGCCAGTCGGCTCACCAGTGCCAGCCGCGCCGGGGGCCTCGCTGTGACATCCAGATGCCGGCTCACTGCCGGCGCTGGTCGCTCTCGCCGCCCGGCAAGATTCGGCGAAGAAGCAGCACGCCACCGGCGTGACCAGCGGTGATTTTGCAGGGGCGTCACCCGTGTGGGTGGGTCCAGGGTCGTACGGCTGCGCGGGGTGAAGCCCCGAGAGGACGATCGACGACCGTGGCCCGTACCCCCTTGGACCTGGACGACCTGGTCCTGGCTTCTTCGAGCTGCCGGTCGACGCGGAGCCGCTCCAGGGTGCCCACCAGCCGCATCAGGGTCGGGCAGAACGAGTACGGCGTGCTGCGACCACTCGAGCATGAGGGCGGCTATCTGGGCGACCCGGGCGGCGTGAACCGCCGCGAGCGCGAGGACGAGCCGTGCCGCCGGGGTGGTGGCCGCGGCGACAGAGCGCTCGACCTGCCAGGGGCCCACATCACGCGCGTCCCGGCCGAGGCCGGCAGAGCGGACCGAAGACGTCGCGTCGTCCAGGTGGAGTAACCCGCAGCGGACATCCGCGCCCCGCTGAAAGGGGGACGGATGTCCGGGACCGGGCGTGGCCGCGGGCTGGAGCATCACCTCCCAAGGAGGCTGGGCGACCGCGCATCCCGCGCCTCGACGCTCCCCGCGCCGAAAGGAAACCGCTATGCCCAACCGAGCCGCCCTCCTCCAGCAGGCCGCCTGTTGCCTCGGCGGAGCCGCCGTCGTCCTTGTCGGTCCGTACGCTTGCGTGGCGTCGGCATCCGGCCACCACGGCGGCGACGTGCGCGTGACGTGCAGCACGGCCGCCCTGATCTCCGCGATCCAGACCGCGAACACCCGCAACGACAGCAGGCTGAGCCTGGCCTCGCGCTGCACCTACCATCTGACCACCGCCTACGTCGGCCAGGACGGTCTGCCGGCCGTCACCAGTCGGATCAGCATCCTGGGCAACGACGCCATCATCCAGCGCGACCCGTCGGCGTCCGGCCCGTTCCGGATCCTCGACGTCGCCGCGGGCGGGGACCTGAAGGTGCAGAACCTGACCGTCAAGGGCGGGAAGATCACCGGGCAGCCGGAGCTCGGCGCGGGGATCCGCGTCCAGTCCGGTGGCCGTCTGACGCTGGAGCACAGCCGGGTGAGCGAGAACTCCTCCGATCGCAACGGTGGCGGGGTGGGGGTGCTCGGTACCGCCACCATCAGCGACTCCGAACTGGTGGCCAACACCGCCACGTTCGGTGCCGGGCTGGTTCAGTTCGGCAGCACGGCCAAGACCACGATCAGCAAGTCCGTGATCCGGTTCAACGTGGCGAGCTTCGACGGTGGAGGCCTGGAGTTCGGCCAGGGCAAGGCCGTCGTCCGGGACAGCCAGGTCGATGACAACGTCGCGACGTCTGGTGACGGCGGTGGTGGCATCTACAACGACGCCGACCTGCAGATCCTCGGCTCGACCGTCGACCGCAACACCGCGGGCCTCATCCGGACGGGAGCGGAGGCATCTACAACGACGGTCCGCTGCTCCCGAAGGACACGTCGATCGGCAACAACACGGTCACCGGGGGCGCGGCCAAGGCCGGGGGTGTCTACAACCTGGGAGGTGCGGTCACCGCGTCGAACGTGCGGATCGCCGGAAACTCCGCCACCGTCGCTCCGGGCGGTGTGTGGACCGACACCCAGTGGACAGCCAGGCGTCTGCTGATCACGAACAACACGCCAACCAACTGCCAGGGCAGCCCCGTCATCCCTCCGGGCTGCATGAACTGACCGGCCTCCGGGCCGGGTGTCTGTGGGTGGGTGAGCTGTTGTCATGAGGCGAGAGACTGACGGGCGGGTTCGCTGTCGTGGGGCTTTACGTGAGGTCCTGCGGGGAGCCCGCCGGCAAATGCCGTGCCCTCGGTCGGGGGGACGTCTGACGCACAGCAGCCCGGCAACCGTGCCGGGACACCTTCACGGACTCCAGCGGCATCAACATCCTCCTCGTCGCCCACCGCGCCCTGAGCGAGGCCGGCGGCTGGCTACGCCTGGCCGCTATCGGCGACTCCGTCATGCGCACCATCAGCCTCGAGGGCGTCGACGCCATCATCGACTACCGCGAAACCACCGCCAGGCCCTCGCCAACCTACCGACGACCGGCCCCCGGCATCGCCCCGGCGCCGACCAGCCGCGGCCGCTGTCAGCGAGGCCCTCCTAGACGGGCGCTGTCATGTGCTGCCAATGGCGGACAGGACGTGCGGCCGTCGACACGCCTCGCCCACCCCCGACAACTCAGCTAACAACAGGGCCGCCGTCTATCGGCAGCCCTGCGCAGAGGATGTTCTTCCAGCGGAAGGACGGTCCGTCGGATGCGTGGGTGAGGCAGATGCAGAAGACCCTGCGGAAGCGGGGGACGACGCGGAGGCCGAGTCGGGAGTCGACGGCGCCGCGGATGTTCCCGCCGGCAGATGCCAGCCGGTGGCGGTGGGCCAAGGCCATCCCCATCCGACCGGCACGCGCCCCGCCTGATCCCTCACAGCCCCACCGACCAGTTGGAAGCGGACCGATGTCGCTGACACGGCGGATGGCAGTGTGGCGTTCGACGTCGAACGGCAGTCACCGGGCCGCTGCCCGTCAAAGAGCACTCCACCCACCGCACCCGTGCCGACGGCCAGGACCAGGGCGGCCGCCACGGCAGCGCGACGAAAGTAGCTGCGACGCCGACTGGGCAGTTCGGTGGATGCCGCTTGGGCGGACCGGGTCGGCTCGGCCTGAAGACGTGCGGCCTGCTCCCTGGCGTGTTCGAGGAGTTCGTCGGCCTGCTGCTTCGCCGACGTGGCCAGGCGGTCGGCGGCGGCTTCGGCATCCGCGCGGATCCGGGCGGCTTCGTCCCGTGCGGCAAAGCGGAGTGCCTCTGCGTCTTTCTCCGCCTGGTCGAGGGTGGCTTTCACGGTCGTCTTCAGATGTGCCAGCGGGTCCTGGGCCTGCCGCTGAAGGCTCCTGACATGCGTCCAGCGTGAACGCCACTCCTCCTGCACGGCGTCCAGGGACGTGGCCGGGTCGGTGGTCACGTGCGGCTCGGCGCTCACCACCCGGATGAACTCCATCAGCGCCTTCAGCTGAGGCAGGCGCCTGCCCTTGAGGAACTCGGTAATACCGGCCTGACTCAGCTTCGGCTCGCGCGATGCCCTCGCGATGTCCCGGTAGGACGGCGCGCCGCGGGAGATGTGAAGAGCGTTCAGCTGGTCCGCGAAGTCGTGCAGTGCCTCCCAGTACGCCGTGACGGCCACCTCGCCACCGCCCCCCACCCCCTCGGAGCCACTCTGTGCCATGAGCCCACCCCTTCGCGTTGCGTCCCCGCACGCTAGAGCAGGCCCATGCCGAACATCCGTGAATGTGCAAGAACGATCGGGAACGCCCTGCGGCGTTCAGCTCCGCACCCGTCAACCCCGCTAGTGACCTGCAACGATCGGGTCCAAGCAGAGTTGATCAGGACCCTGGTGCCAGCCGCCGGCACGCGCTCTGCTGGAGGCATGGACGACATCGACGCCACCCTTCCCGCACCCGAAACCCGCCCATCCGCCGCGCCGCGCACTCCCCCCGTACCGGCCAAGCCGGGCTACGCCCTCCTCGACGGCACCGTCCTGCTCGCACTCCTGGGCACCTGCGCCGGCGTCTACTACACCGTCGGCAACACCGGCTTCTCCGCCATCATCGGCGCAGTCGCCGGCCTCTACGGCGCCTGGCGCGCCCGACGATGACCACGACACACAGCCACACACCCGCCCCGAACCGCACGACGGCACTCGAGGACGCGAGCGCCGGCACCCACGCACATCCGGTCCGTGGGGCGTCGGCGCGGTCGGCGGTCAGCCCACCCTCATGGCCTGGAGGTCGCTGAGCGACAGCTCGTTCGTTCCACGGTCCGCCGCCTTGCTCTGCGTCCACGCACGGGTCACCGGGTGCACATCCTCATACTGGGCGCCGGCGGTCGTGTGCTGCCCGTCGGTGGTGGCGACCCTCCCCACCGTCCTTCAGCCCCGTTCACAACCGCCTCACCACCCCCGGCGGCGCCACACGTCAGTGCGTGGCGGGTTCGGGGCCACCCTCAGTGCCCGACGGTAATTGCCCAGCGCACAGTCGATGGCGCTGTGACGCTCACTGCTCCTCGGCCGCGATCATGCTTGAGGTTGAGCTGGTTGTACGTACTGCTGACTTCCTCCGCCACGCATTTTGTTCGGCTTCCTGCAGGCCCACCCCCAGCGGGCGCAGCGGAGGGCCGGTTCTGCCACTGACCGGTGAACAGCTCTTCCGGCTTCGCGGCGTCGGCGGTTCCGGCGGACGCGCCGAGGAACCCGAGGACCGCGCCGGCGGCGATCGCACCGGTGGCGATGCGCCGGGCCGCGGTTCTGTGGGCGGCGGACGGTCTCATGGGAGGTGTCTCCAATCTGCCGAATGTCGCCCCCTCAGATGCGATCTCGGGCAGCGGGCTTCACCGCGACCGGCCGTCGGCTCACACCGGCGGCCCGGGTACCGGTCCCCCGGCCGTCACACCTCACCGGCCCAGGCGGCCGGATCGGGGATCACGGCGGCCTGGGCCGGTAGGTGGCACGGGTGGCGTCAGCCGGTGCGCCGCACCTCGTAGCCGTACTCCTTGTCGGGGTCGTTGTCGAAGTAGAGCACCGGGTGGTCGCCGTCCTTCGTCACCCCGAGCAGGGTGGATTCGCAGTCGTCGGGGAAGGAGCTCCCCGCCGCGAAGCGCAGCTCGATGCTGTCGCTGCGCCGGGGTCGCCCTCCAGTTCCCAACTGCCCCGCCCGGACAGCCTGCCCTTGCCGGTCGTGGGCTTGGTGCGCGACGGCGGTGTTGGGGGTGCGCGGGCCGGCGCTCCCGCCGGCGGGCGGCGTCCTCGGCCTGCTGCCTGCGCGGCGGCGAGGACGTCGGCCGGCTCGCCGTCGAGCTGGGCGACGTCCGGCTTCGGGCGCAGCGGGGCGAGTGGATCTGTTCGACCGTCGCGATCTTGAGCACTGCGAGCACGCGCAGCACGTCACCACGCAGGCTGTTCGACGATCCCGCCGGTTCTCCTCACGCTTCCCCGCCATCAGCTGCGCTCCTCCCCGTCGTCTGTCGCGCGCGGCCACCTGTCAAGTGCCGGCCGGGGCCGCACGTGCTCGTGGCCCCGCCGGCGGGCGGGGCCACGAGCACTCAGGCGCCACGGGTGCCCGGAGCGCGGAGCGTCAGGCCGGAGGCAGCGTCCACTTCTGCGCGGCCGTCCCGTTGCAGGTGTAGATCTGGAGTTGGGTGCCCTGAGTCGTGGACGAGTTCGGATCGTCCAGGCAGCGGCCGGAGTTGGGGTTCTTCAGGGAGCCGTCGGAACCCAGCGTCCAGTTCTGGGCGCCGGTGCCGTTGCAGGTGTACAGCTGGACGAGGGTGCCGTCGGTCGTGCCGCTGTTCGACACGTCGAGGCACTTGCCGAGAGTGCGCAGCGTGCCGTCGGTCGCGATCGTCCAGTCCTGGGCGTAGGTGCCGTTGCAGCTCCACAGCCTGATCGCGGTGTGGTCGGCCGTGCCCGAGCCGGCGTCGTCGACGCACAGCGCGGAGTTCACGCCCGCCGTCACGGGACCCACCCGGGGCTTCGCCGGGGCGGACGTGTCACCGGGGTAGGAGGGCGGGGCGGCGGAGGCGGCCGAGGCCCAGCCGGTGTTCGCGCCGGTGCCGAGCGTGAAGTTCAGCGTCCCCCCGGAGGTGATCGCGGTCGTGGGCGCGTATGCGTTGTTCCACGCGGCCCCGTCGAAGGTCGCGGACTGGACGTAGGGCGCGTTGTCCGCGGCTCCGTCACCGTTGACCGTCAGCGTCTTGCCGGACGGCAGCGTGATCACGGCCTGGGAGAACAGCGGTGAGCCGAGGGCGAGGTCCGAGGTGCCGGGCGTCATGGGGTACATGCCCAGGGCCGACCACACGTACCAGGCGCTCATCTCGCCCAGGTCGTCATTGCCGTCGGCGAGTCCTGCCGGGGTGTTCGACCAGATCTGGTCCTGGATCGAGCGCACGGCCACCTGGGTCTTGTACGGCTTGCCGATGTAGTCGTACTCCCAGGGCAGTTCGACGCTCGGCTCGTTGCCCACCCAGGCGTAGCCGTGGGCTCCGGTGTAGCTGCGCAGCACGGTGTCGAGGTAGTCGCCCATCGCCTTGTCGCCGCCCTTGGCGGTGGCGAGCCCTGCCACGTCGAACGGCACCATGCCCGAGTAGATCCAGGAGTCCGCCTCCACCATGTCCGTCCCAGAGGTGGGGTCGAAACCGCCGGTCCAGGAGCCGTCGGCGTTGCGCGGCTGGACGAATCCGGATGCCGGGTCGAGCACGTTGCGCCAGTCCTGGGCGCGATGGGCGTACGTCTGCCGACTGCGCGTGTCGCCGAGGGCGCCCGCGAAGGCGGAGAGGGCGAAGTCCGCGGTGTCGTACTCCAGTGTCGTGGCGACGGGGCCGTAGAAGTTGCAGCATCCGTAGCTGCCGTCGTGCGGCTCGTAGCCCGGGCTGTCCAGGTAGTTCACCCCCGGCCGGTCGTTGTTGGCGGTGCTCGCCTGTTTCAGCAGTCCGGAGAGTGCCGTCGAGGTGTCGAAGTTCCGTGCGCCGAAGGCGTAGTAGTCGGCGAGGATCGCGGCCGCCGGGTCGCCGACCATGACGTAGGACTCGCCGTTGTACTCGGACCACTTGGGGAAGATTCCGGTCTGCACGTAGTCGTCGGTCATCGACTGGGCGGTGTCGGAGGCGACTTGGGGACTGACCAGCGCCTCGAGCTGGGCCTGGGAGCGGTAGATGTCCCAGCCGGAGTAGTTCGCGTAGGCGGCGCTGTGTCCGGCGTCGACCGTGTGTGTCCTCCCGTCGAAGCCGTAGTACTGGCCATTGGTGTCGCTGATGACGTTCGGGTGGAGCAGCGAGTGGTAGAGCGCCGTGTAGAAGATGGTCTGCTGGTCCGCCGTGCCGCCGGCGATCCGCACCTTGCCGAGGGTGGTGTCCCAGGCCGCGTGGGCCGCGGTGCGGACGTCGGCGAAGCTCCATCCGGGGTTCTCGGCGGTGCGGTTGGCCACCGCGTCGGCCGTGGAGACGTAGGAGATGCCGACCTTGGCCTGCACGACCGGGTTGCTGCGGGTGTCGAAGGTGACGTGCGCGTTCGACGCGGCGGCCTGCGTCGCGGCGCCCGAATCGCGCGCCGCCGCGTGGGAGGCGGGTTTCGGCATCGCGCCGTGCAGCCGGGGCTTGTTCGGCTCGTCGGCGTCGTGCCGGCCGGACCGGGCGGCGGTCGGTGGGCGGAGCGGCGTCGCGCCCGCGAGCGTGCTGCCGCTGGAGGAGAACGGCCGGTCGAAGACCATGTCGAAGTAGACGGTGTACGTGTTCCCGGCCCCGCAGAACCGCCCGCTGGTGACCTGACCGCGGACCTCTGTGTCGGAGACGACGTCGAACTGCGTGGAGGACGCGCCGTTCTGGCTGTGTGAGAGCTTGAGCAGCAGGTTGGCCTGGGACGTCGGGGGGAACGTGAAGCGTGCCATACCGCTGCGTGTGGTCGTGGTGAGTTCGGTGGTCACCTTGTTGCCGAGGGCCACCTTGTAGGACCCGGCCGTCGCGGATTCGTCGGCGTGCGAGAAGGAGGCCGTCGCCGCGTTGTCGACGGCGCCCACCGTGGGCAGCACGGGTATGTCACCGGCCGCGCCGCAGCCGGGTCCCGCGAGGTGGGTGAGGCTGAACCCCGTGATCGAGGAGTCCTTGTACTCGTAGCCGCCGCCGGGCGGCCGGGACGAGGTGTCGGGGCTCCACTGCACCATGCCGAAGGGCACGTCCGCGCCGGGAAAGTCGTTCGCGTCGTTCGAGGTGCCGATGAAGGGGTTGACCAAGTCGGCGGGCGACGAGACGAGTTGGGGTGTCCTCGTCGGTGCCGCCGCCCAGGCGGCGGGCGCGGGCAGGCCGTAGGCGCCCAGCAGGAGGGCGCCGACGGCACTGCCCAGGGCCATGCGGACGCGGTGCGTACGGGACGGACGTCTGCGCGCACCGGGCAGGTGCTCGCCGGCTGGAGTCGGGAACATGGTGGTCTGGCCTCCTGAGGTTCGGTCACGGGTGGTTGACAACGTTGTCTCAGGATTTACGTTCTCCATGAGGGCGTTGGGAGCCGCACCAGGTTGGAGTACTGCCGCGGAACGTAGTACTGGATCATGTACATGTCAATATGCACGACGTCCCGGCTCGGACGCGCGTGCCAAAGGTGGATCGCCGCCGGCTGCCCGCCTCGCCGGACCACGGGCTGGCACGCTGCTCGCGGTGATCGGATCGCATGCCGATCACGTCGTCGGGCGGATGGTGGGGCGTGAGGGGATGACGTACGCGTCGGCCGTCGGCAGTTCGGCCGCCTCGGACACGGGTTCCGGGCCTCCGCGGAGCACGGACTCCGAGAAGCGTCCGACGCCCCGGCACGTGGCGTGCGTGATGGACGGGAACGGCCGGTGGGCGGCGGCCCGTTCACTCCCGCGCACCGAAGGTCACCGTGCCGCGGAGAGCACGGCCATCGATGTGATCGAAGCGGCACGTTCGGCCGGCGTGGAGTGGCTGAGCCTGTACGCGTTCTCGACGGAGAACCGGCGCAGGCCCGACGGAGAAGTCGGCTACCTGATGCGGCTGGTGCGCCGCGTGGTGCGCAAGCACGCCCCGCTGCTGCACGCTGGGGGATCCGCTGCCGCTTCCTCGGTGTGACGGACCCGCGGATCCCCCGGCACTCACCCAGGACTTCACCGATCTGACGACCCTGGCCGGCCGAAATCAGGGGATGCCCCTGACCGTCGCGTTCGACCACGGCGGCCGTGGGGACATCGTCGCGGCGGCGCGATCGCTCATCCGCGGCGGCGTACCGGCCGAGGCCGTGGCCGAGCGGCCCAAAGGCGGACCCAGCCCCGTTTTCCGATGGGTGGTAGAGCGCACGATCGCTTCGCTGCACGGCTTCCGCCGACTGCGGATCCCCGCTCGGCATCCGGCCCACCGCCGGTTCGGGCTGGGCCGAACAGCGGCGCCTGAGCAACCGGCGGGGCGGGCCCCCGATAGAGGAGTTGTTGTTGCGGAGGCTGTGGGTGGTGTCGTTGAGATGGTAGGAGCGCAGGTCGCCGATGGTGCCGCCCTCGCGTCCGACGCAGACGTGCCAGCCGAAGTAGTTGTCCAGGAGACACCCGGTCGGCCCGGCGCCGAGACCGTCCCGCGCATGGGCGGTCGGAGAGGCCCCCGGCGACAGAATTGCGCTCCGGGCCGTCCGGCAGGTGCCGGGCGGCCCAAGCAAAGCTCGTGGAGCGTGGCTTGCGACGCCGACTCCGCCAGTTCAGCCGGTCTGCCAGTGGGTGAGGTCCACAAGGAGATCGCAGTGCGGGTCGTCGGGAGACGGCCGGCGATACTGATCTTCTTCGATGAGGCTCGGCAGAGAGCCGACCAACGCCGTAGGCGCACTGGTGACGCGGATGTCGACGCCGATGACGCCTGGGCGGTCGGGGCGTTGGACGTACAGGCGTAGCAGGTCGTGTTCCAGCGACAGGAACCCGATCAGGAAGGGGTTCTCGTCGTCGCCGGGGTCCGACAGGGCGCGCAGGACGGTGAGTGTCTGGCCCTGTTCGGGTTCTGGGTCTGGGGTGATCTCTTGAGGGCGAAGGCGGATGACGGTCATCCCCATGGCTTCGCTGATGTCGCTGCTGCTGTAGAGCTGGGTGCCGGCCAGGACTGTACGCAGGATGCCGGGGAGGTAGTACGGGGCAACGGCGTCGTGCGGAATCTCGTACAGGAAGGTGGCGCTGTCCTTGCCGTCTCCCGCTTGGACGGCGATCCGGACGGCTCCTGGGGCGGGCAGTACCCCGCGCAGGCTGCAGCCCTCGGCGATGGGGGCATTGAGGTAGTAGAGCAGCAGGCGGGTGACGGCCGCCTGCTGCTCCCTGTCTTCGGGATCGATCACTGGTTCATCCATGCGGGGCACTTGTTGTGCGGCTGATTGCGGCAGAAGGCATTGACGACTCCGATCTTCTGACCCCGGCCGGCGTCGAACCTTCCGTCCTTCGTCTTACGCGTGTACTGCACGATCACTACAAACTTAGCCTGCTCGGGACGGCCGCCTGTCCTGATTGCGACACCGTCATACTCCAGGCGCCCATGGCCGTCATTGCGGTCGACCTTGTCCCTGAGAGCGGCATTGAGGATCGCACACTTCTTGATGTTGTGCCGGTGAGTGAAGTGATGCCAGCCGAGTTCCGAGTTCCCGAACCGCGTGACGATCTTACGTCCATCGATATCGGTGGAGGTGCAGTGAACCCTGAAGTCGTAGGGGTCCGGCATGGTCGGATCCGGCATGGCGCTCGCTGTCGGAGACGTACCGGCGAGAAGCGCCGCAGTGGTCAAGAACGTGGCCACGAACGAAACGATCTTCCTCATGACGAGTTGCAATCCCCCGTGTCGATCACGTTGACAAGGAGCGTGTCGGCAACTTGCCCACGCTCCCCTCACGTTGTGACACACAGGCAGATTCAACTCACAGAACGCACCGCATTTGCATCCCGATCCGATCGAAATCGCTCAAGAGTGGAGAAGTTGACGCAGCAACAAGAAGGGCACCGGAGCGGAGTTGCACCGCCACAGATGAAGATTCCGGTGACGTCCCCCTGTCCCGTAACCAGCAAGTACCGCCTGCTATCTCGTAGATTCCGCATGCTGGCGACAGCTACCTCAGCAGCTACACCGAAGAACCCTAAAGTTGCACGCAGTTTCGTGGAATCCGCGGTCAGCGGCACAGACCGGCCCCCGCAGCCGTCCACGCCTTCGACTTGATCGGATCCGTTCATGCATCGCGGGGATGCCGCAGTGTCCCGGGGGGCGTGCGATGCCGGGCGGCCCGGCCACCGCCGCTCTGATCACGCCCAGCCGCCTGCCCGGCACCCCGGCCGGAGAAGACCGCAGCCACGGGGGCTCGGCGTCGTCCGCCAGGTCCTATCGGCCCGCTGGAAAGCCCGATGGCACGTACTGCGCCGGCTGGGTCAGCGCGGGGGTGCCCGGTTCAGCGGGCCAGCTCAACGGTGACGTGAACGTTAGGGCACAGAACCTGACAGCAGCGAAACCGACCCCCTGGAACACCGGCCGACCGGTGTCGTTCCGTAGACCATCCCGGCAGACGCGGTCACGGGAGCCGCGGTTGCGCTGCACCGACTTGGGTCGGTCACCCCGTCAACCGGAGTCTCCTTGTGGTCGTGGCGGCCTCGCCAGTTTCCTCACCCTCCGGTGACCTGGACGAACGCTCACCACCCGGACTATGGGTCAGCCCTGACCCCGGAACGGGGCCGAACAGCCCCTCTGCGTATGCCTTCTGGGCTGGTGCCCACGAGACCGGTACGCTGTTGTGGCTGGCCTGTGCCGTCGTCGATGCAGGGGGTCGCACATGTCGCACACCATTGTCCTGCTCCTCTCCTGCGGCCCGCTCGCCCTAGTCCTAGCGATGATCGCCGCAAACGGGTTGAAAGAGAGCAAGGACGCCTACACCGGGGAGGTCACCGGCTTGGGGGTGAGCAGTTCGACCGGTACCTACGGCCCGACGGGCCACTACATGATGCACATCAGCACCGACGAGGGGCGGGAGCTCAGCATCGAGGTGAACGGCCGGACGTATCGGTCGCTCGCCGTCGGCGACCGGGTGGTCAAGGAGTGGGGTAGGCGCTGGCCGGAGCGGTCGGAGTAACGGAGCGAACAGCTGCGCCGCACCGTCCGGCACGCCCTCGCCGCCCGCGACCACCTCACGGCCCTCTATCAGGCACTCGGCTTGCCCGAAGACCCGCAGACACGCCGACCGGACGCGGGTCGCACCGGGACACCGCAGACCGCGCGCGGCTCGCGCACCGACAAGCTCCGGCGGGCTGGGCACCGCGCAGCATCGAGGCTGGCCTGCGCGAGGTCTCCTACGCGCCCCACACCCGCCCCCTCGACCTATTCAGGCTGCCCTGACCAGCAACAACCTGTGGCCGCGGCGACTATGAATCAGCCCTGGCACGATGGAGCGCAGGCAGGCGGGCGTAAGGCCGAAGAGCAGTCTGAAATCGTTACCACAGCCAGGCGCCTGAGGCCGCACCCTCGGACAGAGCACGCGGATCGCTGCGCGCGGCTGCGCTGCCCAATCGTCCGAGCCGGCTGCGGGGCCGCGGCCCCGGCACCTACCGACGCCCCCGCGTCCAAGGACGGTGCCGTGCCCGAGGCCCTGCGGGAGACCGGCGAGTACGAGGCGGCCGGGCCACCGTCTCCCGCCCCCCGGCTCCGCTTGTGCGGCCAGATCTCTCAGCCGTTGTACGCCCTGTCCGCTCTGCGGCTCCGTCAAGGACGGGGTGGCAGCACCGACCGGAAGGACATACGACTCCGCTTGCAGATCATCTCGGGCGTCCGCGTGTGCCGATGACGGCGCCACCGCCGCCGCAACGATCACGGGCCGTATCAGTGCCCGCGCGCTGCTCCGCCGCAACCATGCTCTGCTCACCAGACAGCCCTCCGGAAAGTCAGACGGTGCCGGCTCGACGCCTGCAACTGGGCACAGATTGGGCCGAGAGGCACAGGAAAGCCCGCCTGTGCGCCACGGGGGGGGGAGAGCGAACAGGCGGGGCCGTCTAGGGGACGGCTACTGCGGAGGGCTCGAACGACCAGTAGAAGCACGGGTCAGCCAATGCTCGGGGCCGCTGCGCGGCCATCATGGCTCGGCTGGTGGGGCGACACCGCAGGATTCCAGTTGTCCGGTCGTCCTGTCTGATGCAGCACCGATGCCACGCGACTGCGCGACGGCCGCCGCCGCGCGTACCAACGCGGCCACGTCGCGGCTGCGGGAGCATTCCGGCCAGGCGATAACCAGTGCGGCGGGAGGGCAGTCCTCGATGAGGACGTAGGACACCGCGCGTCGCGGGTACTGGGATGCGACCGATCGCGGTAGCACGGTCATCGTCTGGCCGAGGCCGACGAGCGCGAGCAGCTGCGCGAGGCCTTGCACCCCGTGCTCGCCGATGTCGCGCTCCACCCGTTCGAGGACGTCCGCCGGGGCGACTCCGAGATCGGCGAGCCGTACCCGGCCGGCTCCGGCGAGTGGATGGTCGGCGGGCAGCGCCGCCACGCGCGGCTCGACCGCGACGACATCCGCGTCGATGCCCTCCGGATCGTAGGGCTCGAACATGAGCGCCGCATCGGCGTCTCCCGCCCGCAGCAGCCGCGTGTGCTCCCGCCATCCGCACAGGCGCACGGCGACCGGCCTGGTGTCGGGCTCGGCAGCCACCGCGGCGAGGATGGCCTCGAGCAGGCCCCCGTCCGCGTCCGCCTTCACCGCGAGCACCAGGCTGCGATGCGGTGCCGAGGCCCGCACGGCGCGTCGGGCCGCCGCGTCGAGAGCCTCCAGGGCAGGTCGCGCATGGGTCAGCAGCACTGCGCCGGGCTCTGTCAGCTCCACCACGCGCGTGGACCGCTCCAGGAGGCGTACGCCGAGTTCGGTCTCCAGGTTGCGGATCGCTCGCGACAGCGCGGGGCCGGCGATGCCGAGCCGCCTCGCGGCGTGGGTGAAGCTGCGTTCCTCGGCCACCGCCACGAAGTACCGCAAGGCCCGGGACTCCACTGCCATGGAGCACACACTACGACCTGCTCGGCATCAGGATTACTACCTTCTTGTTCCTGATGGCTGCCGAACCGGTCGTTCCCCCGGGCCTCGCCTTGACCGCACGCTGGTGTCGCCGCAGGGCGAACGGCCCGTGGCAGAACGGAGAGACACGTGCGAGCCATCAGCATCGAGCGCTTCGGCGACACCCCGGAGCTCAGGAAGCTGCCCGTGCCCGAACCCGGCCTCGGCCAGATACAGGTCACCATCGAGGCGGCGGCGATCAACCCGCTGGACGTGGCCATCGCGTCCGGCGCCCTGGAATGGCTCGGGGAGTACCGGTTCCCGCTCACGCTCGGCCTGGACGGTGCCGGCACCGTGACCGCGATCGGTGACGACGTGACTCGATTCCGGGTTGGCGACCGTGTCGTCGGCCAGTTTTGGAGCCGGCCACTGCACTTCGGGACCTTCGCCGAGGTCTGCGTCGTCCAGGCAGAGCCCGCGCTCGGCGCGCTGGCAACCATCCCCACCGGGATGCCGAGCCACATGGCCGCCGCGCTGCCGACCGCAGGCATGACCGCGCTCGGCGCGATCGAGCACACACAGGTGCCCGAGGGAGGCACGCTGCTCATCATCGGCGCCACGGGAGGTGTCGGCACGTTCGCAGTGCAGGCCGCAGCAGCCCGCGGGATCCGGACCATCGCCACGGCGTCCGCTCA
Source organism: Streptomyces sp. NPDC096012 (assembly GCF_040426375.1). NCBI lineage: Bacteria > Bacillati > Actinomycetota > Actinomycetes > Kitasatosporales > Streptomycetaceae > Streptomyces > Streptomyces sp. NPDC096012. The sequence continues at coordinate 14,772 of NZ_JBEOTD010000055.1, read as the reverse complement.
GCACGCCGAGCAGGTACGCGAGCTCGGCGCCACCGAGATCGTCGTCCGTGGGGCGCAGCCCCTCGACCAGGCTCTACGCCAGCTCGCACCCGAGGGTCTCGACGCGGTCCTCGACCTTGTCGGCGACCGCTCACTCACCAGCAGCCTGGCCGGCACGGTGAAGGACGGCGGTGCGCTGCTGTCGACCGCTTTCGGTCTCGACGACCAGCTCATGGCCGACGCACGCATCCACGCCGCGGACTACTCGCTCGACCGCAAGCCGGAGCGGCTCGGCGAACTCACGAAGCTCGTCACCGCAGGCGGCATCCGGCCTGTCATCGGCACGGTGCTTCCCCTCGGGGAAGCACCACGAGCCCTCGCCGGCGACCTCCGGACCGCGCGGCGATGCGGCAAGACCGTGCTGCAGGTCGACTGAGCCAGGACCCGGACAACGACACGGGGCGCTCACCCAAGCTGATGACTCGCCGGCCCCGGCGTCGGATGCGCGGCACCTAAATATGCGGGCCTAGCAGTCCAGGAGGCCGGCCCGACCAGTCGCGGGAACACCGTGGGGGATCTCGATCTCGCCGGCGTGGTCATCGCCACGGCGGACCACAGTCGGTGGGCAGGTCTGCCGGTCCATCTGTGCCGCAACGTGGCACGTGCGATACCAGGGGACGCCCATCCAGCGTGTCTGTTCAGAGGTGTCGAGTCCCTGACCACCGCAACGGAAGACCGTGTCTGACCGCTGTCTTCGTGATGCCAGCTCATTCACCTCGGTGGCTCCTTGCCTGTGTCGGGGGGGACCAGGGCAGTACCAGGGTGATGTGCGGGCCGGTCGGGGTGTACCACGCCCGCGTCCTCAGGGCGCGGCCCCGGCCCCCGGCTCCGGGGAACGACCCGGGCCTCGCGCGGCGGTCATGACGCCCACGGACCGGTCCGGGGCGTGGGGGCGGGTGAGCGAGACCTGACGGCGCACAGGCTCGCCGGACAGGCGTTTCGGCTGCGTCGCCGAGCCGACCGTGGATGCCACCGTGAGTGGGGCCCGCCTCGCCGGGGCGGGACATCCTCCCGTCCCGTCGCAGGGAAATCCACGAGCAAGCCTCCAAGATCCGTAATGGTGTGAGCGAGCCGCGTCCGCAGCGCGCCGCTCCCGGCTACGTTGTTCGATAGATCTGCGGAGGATGACGGTGGAGGGCACCAGCACACGTGTGGTCCGTCTCGACGAGAGCATGCTCGATCGGCGCCCGGCCGAGATGCCCGGCCACACGGCGGAGCGGACATGACCGGCCGAGGCGATGCCGCCGGCGGGCTGCCGCCGTTCCCCGGGCCGCCGGACGGCCCCGTCTACCTGGACTACAACGCCACCACGCCCGTCGACCCACGGGTCGTCGAGGCGATGATCCCGTACTTGACCGGCTTCTTCGGCAACCCCTCCAGCGGCCACCCCTGCGGCGCCGAGCCCCGGCGCGCGCTGGGTGAGGCCCGGGCCCAGGTCGCCGCCCTCATCGGGGCCCGAACCGACGAGATGATTTTCACCGGCTCCGGTTCGGAGGCCGACCTGCTCGCACTGCGCGGCGCGGTGCTGGCCTCCGGGCGCTCACGGCCACATGTGATCACGCAGGCCACCGAGCACCCGGCCGTGCTGGAGAGCTGCCGGTCCCTGGAGCGCCTGCACGGAGCGCGCCTTACCGTGCTTCCGGTCGACGGCGACGGGCAGGTCGACCCGGCCACGTTGGCCTCCGCGCTCACCGAGGCGACGGTGCTGGTGTCGGTCATGGCCGCCAACAATGAGACGGGCGCCCTCCAGCCGGTCACCGAACTCGTCACCCTCGCGCACGAACGCGGGGCTCTCTTCCACTGCGACGCGGCCCAGGCGGCGGGGAAGATCCCGCTCGACGTCGGCGAGCTGGGCGTGGACCTCCTCACCGTCGTGGGGCACAAGATGTACGCGCCGAAGGGCGTGGCCGCTCTCTACGTGCGCGACGGCGTGCGACTGGAACCAGTGGTCTACGGCGGCCCGCAGGAGCAGGGGCTGCGGGCCGGCACGGAGAACGTCGCCCTGGCGGTCGCCCTCGGCACCGCCGCCCGTATCGCGGCCCATGAGCTCGACGACGGCACACCGGAGCGGATCGCGGCCCTGCGTGACGACCTCCATCAGCGGCTGAGGGCGGCGCTGCCCGGCCGCGTCCATCTCAACGGCCCTGAGAAGACGCGCCTGCCGAACACCCTGAACATCCGCATCGACGGCGCACTCGGACACGAACTCCTCGCCGCCGCACACGGCATCGCGGCCTCGACGGGGTCGGCCTGCCACAGCGGCACCCACACCCCTTCGCCGGTGCTGACCGCTATGGGATTCGAACCGGCGCACGCGCTGGGGGCGTTGAGGCTGACGCTGGGTCGCTGGTCCACGCCCGCAGGCATCGAGACGGCGGCGAACGCGCTCATCGAGGCGGTTGCCCTGCGTTGACCCGTCGGTCCGCCGATTCCCTGCGAGAAACGTGAACTACAGAAGGGGCGCCTTCCCGAAAGTGCTGGTCACAGGCACGCGTAGCGAAAGCCGCTGGCGCCGGCGCACCGGCTTCGACAAGCTGACGGTGGAGCGACTGGCCGCGCTACGGAAACTTGGCATGGAAATGGGCGTGGCACCGAACAGAAACCGGCGGACGCGAACGCAGGCCAGATGTGCCAGCGGCTCGGGCAGAGGCGGCGCCATGCCCCCACCGTACGCGGCGGAAAAGGATGCCCGGTGCAACGAACCTCCGCCGGACATCGAGCGTCTACCGGTGCGTGGGTGCGCACTGACCTCGCGCACCGAGTCGTATTCGAGGGGAACCGAACACGTCATGAAGACCAAAATCACCACCGTGGCCCTCGCGGCGCTCGTCGCCGCCGGCACCGCCGTCGCCGCCGCCCCGGCCTCGGCCGCCACCGCCAAGGCGGCGCCGACGCGTTGCCACACCACCGACCTGAAGGCCGGTTTCGCCACCGGAGACGACGCGAAGCCGGAAATGGGGCGGACCGACAGGCAGACGCAGGCGTTCATCTGGTTCACCAACAAGAGCAACCGCACCTGCACCCTGTCCGGCTTCGCCGGTGTCGACATGGTCGGCGCCCAGCGGACCGACGGCACCTGGTCCCTGGCGCGCTCCTCCAAGAGGCCCACGAAGATCACCCTGGGGCGGGGCGACACGACGGACTTCAGCATCAGCCTGCTCCCCGTCGCCAGGTCCACGCCGCAGAAGGAGAAGTTCGTACCCGCGACGTTCCTGGTCACCCCGCCGAACGAGACAAAGCACTTCACCCTGAAGTGGCCGTTCGGCGGCCAGATCCTGAAGCAGGACGGCGCCACCCACCCGGCCACCTACCTCAACCCGGTCGGACAGTAATCCCCCGCCGCCGCGCGGTCGGGGCTCCAGGAGAGCTTTGACCGCGCGGCGCTCGTCCATCGCCCAGTAGCTCGGCGACCTGGTCCAGGGGCACGGTGAGGCCGGAGAGCCAGCCCGGCTCGATCCGGCCGGACAGGACGCGGTCGATCAGGTCGGGCAGGACGCGGCGCACGGCTGCCGGGCCGCCGCGCAGGCCGACCGTCGACCAGCTCAGGGTTGCGCAGTCCTGGGGCGATCGCCCGCTCGGACGGCAGAGAACTCCCCTCCGGGCTCGGGCGATACGGACCGGGCGATCCGCGCATCGGAGGCCGCTACGGCCATGGCGTCTTCGGACCATCCCGGCGACGGGCACGCCGTCTGCACGCGATCGGTACGCGAAATGTGCGGTTGCCGGACGAGAACGCCGTCCCCGCCGTCCCTGTCGTGAGTGCTTGCCGGGGTCAGGTGGGGGTGCCGCAGAGGTAGGCGGGCAGTGCCTGGCAGCGCCGGTGGGCGCGAGGTCCGGCCACGGCTCGGCCCTGGGCCAACTCCGTCAGGTGCGCGGCGGTGGGCCGAGTCTGGCAGGCCTGCGTCCGTACACGCGGCCTATGCCCGCAGGACGGGACGGCGCCTCCGGCATCGTCGAGGGATGCCGCCATCTATGCCCGTCGGCCCGGGCAGGCCCTCTGCGCGTCGGCGCCATGACGACGAGGTCGAGCGGACGATCGGCCGGTGCATGAACGCCCGCCGGAACGCCCGCGATTACGAACGGCCGCCCCAGCACTCCGAAGCACACCTGAACTGGGCACTCATCACCATGATGACCCGACGTCTGACGCGAGAAAGGCCACGGACCAGCCAGTGGACCAAGAAGCCATCGGCGACCCGCTGAGCTGGACGATTTCACCGTGGATCGTCCCGCCTCGCGAAGGGAAAGACCTGGTCATCGCCAGGATGCGGTCAGCCTGCGAGGTTCGATGCGCTCCTCCACCGCCCTGGCTCCGTCGCCTTTGACGATGTAGGCGCCCTTACCGGGAGTTTCCGTCACTGCTTCCACCAATTCCGTTCCGCGGTACACCAGGCCGACTCCATCGTCTGTGCAGTGAGCAGTGGGTATGGTGCCGTCCGCCACGAGCTGGTGAATCAACGGGCGTCGACCCTCATCCGAGTCGTAGTGCACGCCGTTGCCATACGGCAGGAAACCGAGTGCGTCCGTGACCGGGCGCAGTTCCGGCCCGAACGAGTCGGTCGCACCTCCCTGGAACCAGCAGAGGGAGCCCGCGCTGACTCCGCTGAGCACGACACCGGCCTGCCAGGCACGGTGCATGATGCGGTCCAGGCCATGTGCTCTCCACACCGCGAGCAGGTTGACCACCGAGCCCCCCATGACCCAGACCACATCGTGGTCGAGGATCGAGCCCTCGACATCTTCGAGGTTGGGCATGGGGAACAGGTGCAGAGGCGTCAGGTCGAATCCCGCTATCCGCGCAGCCTCGGTCATGCGGGTCGTGAAGTGCTCGGCATCCCCGATGGCGGTGCCGACGTACATGATGCGCGGGCGCCGACCATGCACGCCGGAGAGGTCAACTGCGTGATGCACCAGAGCATCAAACATCACCCTGGTTCGTCCTCCGACTCGATGTCCGCCGGAGGTCGCGAGGATCGTCGGTTCCAAAGCCGTCATGGCCATGATCGTATCGGCGGCATGCTGAGGGACCTGGGCGGCCTGCGGGTGAACAACACCTACTCAGCGGCACCCCGGATGTACAGCGAACGCGCCGTTGTCGCTGTACACCGGGATCACCGGGTTCAGTGGGATGGGCCGGGTGGTGCTGGACCGCCCCACAATCTGATGTCCTGCCTCGCGGTTGCCCTAGCGCAGGTCCACCCAGGCGTACTCGTAGCCGTCTTCGAAGTTGCAGCTCATGGAGGACTTCTGGCCGGGCTTGCGCCAAGGACCCCACCGCGTGTAGGTGATGAGGGGGTTGCGGTGGTTGATGCACGTGGCGCGTGCACGATGCCGGCGCCACGAGGGCTGGTTGGAGCAGTAGGTGTGCACGCCCAGGTGGATGACGCCGTGGTGGTAGATCTTGCAGGGCGGGCTGGCAGCGGCCGAGGCCGTCTCCCGCAGCTTCCGCAGAGGCTCCGCTGACCGTGTCGCCGGCATGGGCGGGGGTGGCGGTGGTTATGCCGCCGAGAATCGCGATTCCCATGGCGGCGGCAGCCGCGCCGCGCCGCATGGTCATCCTGCGTGCCTTCATTTAATTCCTCCTTGATCGGTCGCCGGCTCCCCGGCCGGGCCCGGTGGGCCGTTCTTCGCTGAGGTCACCGACTCTTGTGTTGTTGCTCTTCACGGGCTGTACAGGGCGGCCTTCGGCTGTTCCGGCCGGCTGGTGCACGAGGGCCTTACAGCTCCAGACGGCCAGGTCATGGACGCCGGGATGGCTGGGCCCGATCGGTGAGCATCTGGGCTTAACGTGCAGGTCAGTGCCGCACGACCTCGACTTTCCCGGCCGGGGAATTGAATGGACAGGCAGCTCCGCCACTCTGATCAATGAGGACACCGCTGGTCGGAGGCACGGCGCATGACGCTGAGCAAAGAGGACCTGTCGCTTGCTCTGCCTCCCGGGTGTGCGGAGCTTGCGGATGGTCGCGCCGCGTTCACGGGAGGGGGAGGCGCGTAGAGCGGTGGGCCGTCGATGACAGGACGTACCCGAGAAGGCCACTCAGTCCGAGTGCGGGGCCGGTGGCGCGGCTCGCTGCCGAACTGCAGTACGGGCGGAAGTCACACCCGTACGCACGAGCGGGGTCGGCTTCAGCACGCCACCGGGTGTTCACGGACTTGTTCCTCCACCTCGATGGGCAGTCGCCGAGGTTGCCGTGGGGGCAGTTCACCGGTGCTCAGGGTCAGCAGGATGTCCGGTAGGGGATGTCATGGACGTATGTTCGCCATGCGGATCGGGACAGGCCGCCTGCGGCCCGGCGGCAGATGTCGGCGCTCACCAACTCCGGCGCGATGTCGTACTGTTCCAGCTGTACGTGCTCGCCCGCGAGAGAGAGGGTGCGGTCGTCGTCGCTGAAGGCGAGCGACATCACCTTGCCTCCGGAGCCGTGCAGAGGGTCCCCGATGGCCAGCCTCGTGGTGACATCCCACAGGCGGACCTGGCCGTCGTCTGTGCCCACGGCCAGCGTCTTTCCGTCGTGGGAGAAGGCGAGCGCCGAGACTCCCGCACTGCCCCCGCCGTGCTGTAGGCCGGTAGTGCTCCCCGGCAGGTCCCCCAGTCGCTTCCGGGCGTCGCCGTCCCACAGGGTGACCCATCCGGTGTCATCGGCGGCCGCGAGGCGGGTGCCGTCGTGGCTGAGGGCTACGACGGTGGGCTGGGACTGGGTGAGAGTGTGCGGCGTCGTACTGCCGGAGCCAAGGTCGGTGACCGTTCCGTCCGGGGACACCAGGAGCCGGCCGTCATCGCGTACGGCCAGGGGGTCGCCCGAGACATCCGGCCATCGGTCGGTTCTGCGATGACGGCGCAAGTCCCAGCGTTCGGTCCGCTCGCCCGCCAGTGACACCAGCACGCTGTGCTCGCTGTCGAAGACGATGGAGTCGACCGTCGGCCACTCGTAAGACTTCGCGGGAAGGGGGAAACCGGTCCGTCGGAAGGGATGGCGGATGTCCACCACGGTCAGGAGGGGGTCGCCTACCGCCTCGTCCTGTGTGCTGACGTAGGCGAGGGTCCGGCCGTCCGGGGAGAACGCCACCTCGTCGGTGCAACCCGGTGTTCCCTCCTCAAGGGGGCATGGGGCGGTAGGCAGGCCGTCGGCCAGCGGTTTGTTGCGGGCGACGTCGATCAGCCGCAGGCGGTGTTTGCCGCCCGACTGCCGCACCACGGCGAGCAACCGGCCGTCACGGCTGAAGGTCGCCTTCGTCGTGACGTCCTGCCGGTAGCCCGGCTGATGGCTGTCGTTGACGAAGAGGGACCACACAGTGGTGCCGGCGCCGCCCGACACGTACCGGATGAGACCGTCGTGCTGGTCGAACACGAGGCTCGAGGTGACTTCTGCCGGTGCCGGAGCCTGGTAGGCGAGTACCGGTGTGCCGCCAAGTCGCCACAGGAACACGTCGTTGCCGTCGGTGGCGACGATGAATCGGCCGTCGCCCGTGTAGTTCGTCACCTGCAGGCCACGATGGCTGATTCCGGGCCGTTGCGTGCCCGATGCGGCGTCCCACATGCGGATGCCGCGTTCGGTGGTGACTGCGAGTTCGTGGCCGTGCGGGCCGAAGGCGATCTGTGCGGACGTGCACGTGGTCCCGCGCAGCGTCATTGGGGGAACCGGTGCGAGGCGGTGCGTCTTGACGTTCCACACCTTGAACCTGTCGAGAGAACAGTCGGCGACGAAGCGGTCGTCGGCACTGACAGCCACGGTGGCGCCGACGGCGCTGGACGCAACCAAGACGTCACCGGTGGAGTGGGGGCTGTCGGTCCACTCCATGAGCCCGTTGACGTGGTTCGGGCCGGAACGGAAGAGCAGCGTGTGGTGGCGTACGTCCCACAGACGCAGCGCGGCAGCTTTGTCGTCCACCGTGACGGCGACGAGCAGGGTTCGTCCGCTGGGGCTGAAGGAGAGTGAAGCCAGGGAGAGGTCGGGCAGCTGGGCCGTCCGCTTCCCCGTCCGCATGTCGTAGAGGCTGATCTTCCGGCCGTTGCCGACGGCCAGGGTCTGTCCGTCCGGGGAAAGGGCGGTGCGCAGGGTAAGGCTGTCGCCGCTGAGTATGTGGAAGGACGACAGGCGACGATGTGCTCGCACATCCCATGCGGTGGCCCGGCCGTCCGCGACGGACACGGCCATACGGCCATCCCGGCTCAGGTCGGTGCCGAGGTCCTCGGTGCGACCCGGGATCCGGAAGGCGTCCTGGTTGTGCTGGGCGAGGGATCCCATAAGGGCCGAGCGGGTTTCCGTGAGGTCGGCGATCTTCCATGCGGCCAGGCTGAGACGCAGGGCGGCCATGGGTTCGGATGCACGCAGGCTCTGCGCCAGGGCGGCGATGCGACGCGCCTCGGTCTGCACTTTCTGCTGCTCACCGGCCCGGTTCTGCTGCCAGGCCACCAGCGCGGCCACGAGGGCCACGACGACGAGGCAGGACAGAGCCGTGACAAAGGCGCGGGTGCGTCGGGCGGCACGTGCAGCCGACCTGCGTTCGTGTTGCGCGGCCGCAAGTCCGGCGGAGAGAAATGACCGTTCCAGCTCGGTGAGAGCGGCGCGTCGCCGGGGTGTGGCGAAGGCGTCTTCGGCCGTTGCCAGGCGGGTGCCGCGGTAGAGGGCTCCGGGATCGCGGTCGAGATCGTCCCAGGTTCGGGCTGCTTCGGTGAGCTGGCGGTGGGTGCGAAGCAGGTCGCGTTCGGCTTCGATCCAGCCGCGCAGTCTGGGCCAGGCGTTGATCAAGGCCTCGTGGGCGAGGTCGACGGTGTCGCTGTCCAGGGTGATCAGCCGGGCTCGGGCCAGGCATTCGAGCACGATGGTCGCGTCGTGTCGGGCGTCCTCGGGGGCTGAGCCGATCAGTTCCCCACGGTCTGCGGGACGGCGGGTGTCGGAGGTGCCTTCGCCGGGTGTGATCAGGCGTAGCAGCATGCGGCGGGCCAGTGTGGCCTGGATGTCAGTGAGTGAGGCGTACGTCTCCTCGGCGGTACGAGCGATGGCAGCGTGCAGGCCTCCGGCCGCCTCGTACGCCGTCAGTGTGAGAGCGCGGCCGTTACGGCGTCGCCAGGTTTCCAGCAGTGCGTGGGACATCAGCGGCAGCGCGCCGGGCTCGTCCTCGACCTCGTCGAGGATGCGCGCTGTCAGGGTTCGTTCGACGATCAGGCCGGTGGTCTGGGCCGGTTTGACGATGGCCTCGCGCAGCTCGTCCCGGCTCATCGGCCCGGCGAGCACGGTTGCGTCCTGCAGCACGGTGGTCAGTTGTGGATGTGTGGCGCAGTGGCCGAGGAAGTCAGCGCGTACCGCGATCACGACGCGCAGTCGGCTGGCGGGGTCAGTGGCCGCTATGAGGTGGTCGATGAACTGGTCGCGTTCACCCGGGTCGGTGCACAGGGTGTACAGCTCTTCGAACTGGTCGACGATCAGCCATGTGTCGCCGTCCCCGTCGGCCGGCACGAAACGCTCGGCGTGGGTGTCCAGCGGGTGCTCGCCCGGGGTGAGGACGCGCAGGGCGGCCGGCCGTGTGCCGGCCTGGTGGGAGGTGCGTAGGCGGGGGATGAGGCCGGCGCGCAGTAGGGACGACTTGCCGCTGCCCGACGGGCCGAAGACCGCGGTGAATCGTCGGGAGCCGGTCTGTCGGAGCAGACGCTCGGTGAGTTCGTCGCGGCCGAAGAACAAGCCGGCGTCGCCGGCTTCGAAGCGGGCCAGACCTCGGTAAGGGGGTTCGGTGTCTGCGTCCTCAGCCCGGGGATCGGCCGCCGCCTCCGCGGCTGCCTCCCGCCACCGCACCTCCCACTCGTGCGGGTTCCCACTGCAAGCGTTGACGTAGGCGAGGACGACCGGCAGGGTCGGCAGCCGCTCCCCCGCAGCTGCCTGCGACAGCGTGCTCGCCCCCTGGTTTGTGCGCTGCGCCATTACCCGGTAGGTCGGACTCCCGGCCTCCGCTCTGAGCTTGCGTAACTCGAACGCGAACCGCGCAACGGGTCCCGCGCTCGGATCCAGCGGGCTCTCCCGACGCCCTGCCATCCACAACCCCTCCCCCGTCCCGCCTCCCCCGCGGGTGCGGCACTGTGCGCGCCAAGAAGCTACGCGCGGCTGGGGCACAGGGGCAAACCATGGGCGCCTGCTTCGGCCGCCTTGCGGAACGCGCCGAGGATCCCGCCGGCCCTCTTCATGGCGGAGGCGCCCTTCCTGCGGGAGTTGCCACCGATGCCCATGCTGTCGGACTCCCCCGGTACTCGGGCACGTTCGCCCTCTGCGCGCAGTGCCCATAGTGGACGCGAAGCGTCACCACCCGCCTGGGAACGATGTGACATCACCGGTGGTACAGAGGTACGCACGGGGGCGCACATTGTTCATGTCGCACTACCCCCGCGCCTGACGCGCCCACATGCGGCCGGACCGCGGAGGAAGCTGACACCACATCAATCGTTTGACTGGCCGTTTCTCTATCCGTCCGTGTGGTCGGAGGGGTTCGAACAAGGGCCTGGTTCGGGTGAGTCGGCGGATGCATGGAAGAAGGGCCTCTTCGTAGCTCGCGGTTTTCGAATCCAGCGAGATGTAAGTGGCCCTGTTGTCGAAGTGTCGCGTGCTCTTGGTCGCCGAGTCCAGTTCGTCCACTCCTGGGTGTGACTGCCTCGCCATCGGTTCGGGAACGCAGCTGACCGGCCGGAGCGCCGGCCCCGGTTCGACTCGGACATGAGCGATGCGGAGTGGGCTCTGGTACGGGATCTGCTGCCGGTGCTGGATGGCCGGCAGGCCGGGGCGGCCGGCCGGAGGGTTACTGCCACCGGCAGCTGATCGACGCGGTGCGCTACCCCGTCGACAACGGCATCAAGTGGCGGGCGATGCCCCCCGACTGCCCGCCGTGGGACCGGGTCTACGCCTTCTTCGTCGGGCGGACTGATGCGCGCCCGCTGCGAGAGCTGACCGCGCCGTGCGAATACTGCGCCACGCGGCCGACACGGCGGGCCAGATCGTCAGGGTGCTCTACGGCTCGCTCGGAGGGAAGCGGCCTGGGACTACCGACATCCGTAACGCCCTGAAGGGCGCGGGCCTCCCCTGCTCTGACGGGACTTGCAGGGAGGCTCGCAAGCATGTGGAGGCGAGGGGGCCGCGGTTGAAGGTGCTGCCGCCCCCCTGACGTCGTCATGACGAAGGTCCGGAACCATGTGCCAGTGCGGCATCGGTTCCCGGCCTGGCCGCGTCAGAGGCAGGATCCGTGGGCCTCGGAGCTGTCGGTCCGGATGCAGGAGACGCCCGCCGCGTACTTCCCTCCACGATCGATGACCTTGAGCACCGAAATCTCATCGATCTGCCACCACTCGGCAAAGGCTTCCGCGATGTACTGCGTCCGCACCTCGAGATCCTCCGTGACCGTCGACGCCCCGTCGGCTTCATAGTCGACGGTCGGAAAGTCGGACGTCGCGTCGATACTCGGATACGCCCCGTCGCTGACACCCCTCCAGCCCGTGAGGTGCTTGACCGCCTTCTGCTGATCGGCGGTCCCGTACTTGGCGACGAACTTCTTGAACTGCCCGAAGGTGCCGGGGGTGTCGGCTATCTCCGCGAGCGTCATGGTGACCTTCTTCGGCTCCGCAGACGTCGGCTCCGGCTGCGGCTCAGCGAACTTCGACTCAACGGGCTTCAGCAAGCCAGCCGTGGCGTGGGGCTTGACCGTTGACGCGGCGTTCGACTTGCGATCGTCGCCGCTGCACTGACTCGCCAGCGCCGCGACGAGCGAGACGACCAGAACAGCCGTGAGGCCCACGGCGAACTCGTTGCTCTTACTTCCCACGGGGACCAATCTCCGTCACGTACCGGAGGGGTCACCGACAGGCATTGCCGCAGGTAGGAGCCCCCTCACCTCATGACGGGTGATCGTACACGTGGACGATCGGTGAAGAGATCGCGGCCGTGACGTGCAGAGTACGTCTCCCTGGGCAACCGCCGTCCCGGGATCGGACACATCTGTGACGCTCTCCGTGACGCTGATCTCCCGCGCTCCGCTCATGCCGACAGGCCCGGCTGAGGGTCGCGCAGGAGGAGCCGGAGTGGAAGGAGCTGCCGCCTGCCTGGCGCCGGAAGCCCCCAGGACTTGACGGGATCAGCCCCATGCGCGTTGGTCCCTTCGGCATGATGATCGGCATGGACGGTGAAGTGATCTCTGGCCTGATCGGCTTCGGCGGCGCGGTTGTGGGTGGAGCTGCCGCCATCGGCGGTACATGGCTGCAACAGAAGCACCAGACGAAGATGGCGAGGGAGCAGCGCGAGACTGCCCGTCAGGACGCGGCCTTCGATATGGCCGTGCAGGCGGTGTTCACGGCCCAGGATCTCTTCCGGAATCGTTGGGACGGTCGACGCCCTGAGCCGGACTGGGACGAGAGGGTCCACGCCGAGGCGAGCAGGTTGCGGCTGGCCAGCCTCAGCATCCAAGACTCCGACATCAGGCAGCTGCTGGAGCAGGTGGCCCTCATGCTCACCTACTGGGAGCACACAGTGCCCCGGGATGCGCAGTCCGGCGAGAAGTTCCGAGCCATCGAAAAGGTTACCCAGCACTCCCAGGAGGCGTTGGGCCAGTACCTCCGGGACGGAATCGTTCCCGAAGTTTCCGCGGAGTACAAGGACGCGTGGGTGGAGCTGGAGGACTGGATCGAAGAGATGGAGGCCTGGGAAGAGCACGAGCGCGGGAACCAGCTCTGACAAGTAGTTGACCAACCAGCCCACCGACGTCCCTGCACCGGCAGGATGCCCGCCATGCCGGCGGAGACGCTGGCGGGGCTGATGGGTCTCGCAGGTGCCGTGGTGGGTTATGTGGTCTCCACACGGGCCGCGATCCGGCAGCGGCGGAAGACCGTCCACGAGGCCGAACGGACACACCTGCTGGGGCTTGCCGAAGCGGCTGCAAACGAGGTCATACGCCTGAGCTGCGAACTCCAGGACCACTGGGTGACGACGGGCGGCCCGGAGGGGGCCGCCCCCGCCCGAGAGGGGCCGACCATGGCTCACCCGGTTCTCCTCCGTGTCGTCATCGAGGTCGACGGCGTGCAGCACTACGGGATTCCGAACCCGCCCGACAAGGAAGGCCGGGTCACTCGTACCGCCATGCCGCGCCTGTATGCAAAAAGGGTCGCCGAGGACCGCCGGCTGCGGCTGGCCGGATACGCGACCTACCGTTTCGGCGGCTGGGGGCTTTCCCGGCCGCACGCCTGGCAGCTGGTGCAGGACTTCTTCACCAAACTCCTCGTACGCCACCAGAAACCGGCCTCGCAGGCCGACGCCCTCGCCTTCGAGTGGTAGCTGGAGAGCGGCGGGGGCGTCGGTGTCGGCGAGGTGCTTGAGCACTGCGCAGCCGGCGGCGTGGGGATCGCCATCGGCACTGGAGTCAGGCGGCGGGCACGGACCACGTCACAGGCGCGTCGTCCTCTGTCGAGTAGACGACGGTGGCGGGCCGCTTACCGCCGGGCACATTGAACACGATCTTTCCGCGGACGCATCCTCCGGTGGGCACGTCCGTGTCCTCGTCCGGGTAGGCCGGCTGCGGGAAGTCGTCGTACTGAAGCTCGGCGGGCTTGACACGCGCCCCGTCCGCGTAGGACAGCTGCCACGGCGCGTTGCTGACCGTGATCTCGCCGGTCTGGTCGCACACCTTGACGTCGAGCGCGGCCCACACGTTGCCCGGGGCGTGGATCTCGTCGGCCGCGGACTCCGAGGCGTGTACGGGCTGTTCGTAGCCCAGGGCGGTCGCCGTGACGCTGGATGCCTCGTATTCATCGTCGCCGGGGCTGCTGCTCTTGTGCAGCTGGTGGAACGCGAGCGTGCTGGGCGCGGTCGCCTTGCTCAGGGTGGGGCTCGGGCTGCTGCTTGCCACCGCCGGCTCCGCAGCGGCGCCCGCGTGGCTGGGCGAGCAAGCGGTGAGCGCGGCTGAGGCCGTGAGCAGAGCGGCAGTGGTGATGGCGCGGGTGCGCATGAGTGGTGGTTTCCTCCGGACCTGGCGGTACAAGTAGCCCCGGCCTGCGTGGGGACGGACTGGGGTGGTGTGGGGGGAGGATCGTTCGCGCCGCCGGTGACAAGACCACCGGCGAGTGCTACATGCGTAACTTACACATGCATTTCATACTTCAACTACGGGGGAGCCATCAGGTTGTGCGTGACGACGCATCGCGCCTACCGGGCTCGACGGGTGATGTCCCGCTGATCGTGAGCAGCGAAAGGGGCGGGCCACGGCGGCAGAGGGGACATGCTGACGCCCCGCCGCGCGGGAGCACGTCCCGCCCACCTCCGAGAACCAGGGACCGCCGGAGACACCGCCCCACAGGGGCCGGGTGCCCGGGACGGGGGCAACGCCCGACTCCTGCGAAAGACTGGCACCCCAAGGGGACCGGTCGGTCTCGTTGTCTCCCCGACGGATGCACCGGCCGTGATCAGCCAGGACCGCATCCCCATGTTCTCGCCTCACTCCTGCACGCCCCCTTGCCCGTCTCCGGCACACGAGAAGCGACAGGACGACCCGGAGGAGCGCAAAGCCACCCCCCGACTCGTTCCAAACGAAACCGCCTGGACGACCAGCGCGACGGCCGTGATGTCGGCGAGCGCCTGGGCCTGCCGCAGGTGCGGCTCGGGCACTCCGCCCAGCCTGCGCAGCAGGACGCCGCGGGCCCCGCTGCTGTCAGCGGGGGGCCCCGGGGGGGGGGGGTGGGGGAGGACCGCGGGCGGCCGGGGGGGGGGGCCC
>NZ_JBEOTD010000054.1:0-42871 GCF_040426375.1 Streptomyces sp. NPDC096012 | reverse complement strand
GTTGTCGTGAAGACAGGCATCTCCACTACGCCCGGAGGTCTCCTCTTGATCAACTACCGACGCGAGTCACCAACCTCTTGGCCGAGTACACCTAGGCGCCCGGCGGCGATCGCCGACCGCTCCGCGGCGCCGTGCACGACGGGCCCGGCGGCCTCGTCAGGGCGTGGCCCATGCGCGCAGCGCGCTCTTGCCGGCGAAGTCGGCCACGTCCTTGTCGTGCGGTTCACTGCTGTACTGGTGGAACCGCCACTTGGCCTTGATGCGGGGCTTGCCGGCGCTCACGTAGTCGGCGATCCACAGACCGTCCCCGGCGTACGAGGTGACGTCGACGTTGAGCCAGAAGTCCCGGTTGGTGTAGAGCAGGACCCGGTGGTGCGGGCGCAGTTGCTTCACCTTCCGGATGAACTGGTCCTTCTCCGCGTTGCCGGCCCGCGTCCCGTCGCCCGTGGTCTCCCAGTCGACGGCGAGCAGGTCGCCCGCCTTCTCGGGGGCGTGCGAGACGAAGTACTCGGCCTGTTCGTCGATGTGTCCCGGCCACAGGAAGTGGTAGAAGCCGACGACGAGGCCGGCGTCGCGGCCGTGCTTGGTCTGGGCGGCCAGTCTCGGATTGACGTACGAACGGCCCTCCGTCGCCTTGATGAAGACGAAGGAGAGGCCGTCCGTACCGTACGACGACGACTGGTACGCGCTGACATCGATGCCGTGGAGCATGGGGGGACTCCCTGAGTGCCTGTGGGGTGACAGGAGTTGAGAGCTATATGCCCCGTCACGGCCCGGGTGATCCGTCCGCGCGCCCGGACGGCGTCAGCCCCGTGCCGTGACCGACGCCAGCACGGCCGCGGGCTTCGCCGACCAGTCGGAGGTGATGAAGCTCGCGTGGTCCTTCGCCAAGAGCGCGAGCCGGGCCGCGACTTCGGCGTCCGTCGGGTCGGTCGAGGAGATCGCCGGGGACACGCCGTCGGCGCCCGTCATGATCAGGACGTAGTGGTTCGCCGAGTAGAACGAGGTGTCGTAGCCGCCGTTCACGTAGCCGGCCGCGTCACCGTCGAAGAACACGAACCAGGGCCGGATCGAGGCGTCGTAGCGGGTGGTGCGCGGGTCGCCGTTCTCGGCGCCGAGCACGGCCGGGAAGGCCTGGGCCGCCGCGATGTTCCCCGCCGCGTACAGGTCGCGCAGGTGGTCGCCGTACTCCCGGTCCGTCCAGTAGTGGTCGAACGGGTTCGCCTGCTCCACCGTGCCCGGGATCAGCTCGAAGAGGAACTTGCCCTTCAGCGCGTCCCGGGAGGGCCACGCGTCCGCCCTGGCCGCGGCGTCCAGCGTGGGGTACGACCCGCCCAGCAGGTCGGCCGGCTTGTACACGCTGCCGCCGAGCTTCCGCGACACCAGCGTGTCGAACTCGTCCGGCCCCAAGTTCGCGTTGTTGTTGAAGCCCACCTTCATCTCCACCTTGAAGACGATCGGCGGGTGGTCGGGGTGCAGCTGGTTCCAGGCGGCGATGTTGTCCAGGCAGCTGCCCAGGTCCTGGTCCCGGCTCTTGCCGTACAGCTCGGCCGGTGTCTTCGCGGCCTCGCAGTTGTTGTTGTTGCCCAGCGGGTTGCTGTGGCTCACCCGCCAGCGGTGGGTGATGCTGTCGACGTACACGTCCAGCTCCAGCAGCGAGGCTCCGGAGTCCAGCGCCTGTGCGAAGTAGGTGTACTTGGCCTTGTCGTAGGCGTTGTGCGTGCCGATGGCCGTCGTCCCGGAGAACTTCGGCGACGCCGCGTGGGCGTTCCCCGGCACCACCGCCAGCAGCGCGGCGGCCCCTGCGAGCGCCACCGTCCGTCTCACCCCACGAATCGCGCGCATCCCTGAACTCCCTTTCGGCGTCGCTGAGTTGGCGGCAGCGTAGAGGGGAGTGGTTACCAGGCGGTAGCCCTCGGGGCAACATCGGCCTTCGCGCGGCGGGGAGATGGGGGTGCCGTACGGCGGAGCGGGCGGCCGGCCGGCTCGTGCCCGCGTGGTGGGCCGGCTCGGTGCCCGGGTGGTGGGCGGTGGTCGCCGGCTGCACACAGCTCGGCGCGGGTGGGGTGGGGTGGGGCGGGGCGGGCGGCACGGCCGGCCCCGGGAACCGCTCCCCGGAAGGGGTGTGCGTCCGCCGTCCGCGGTGGCTGGCCGTGCGGCCGCAGTCGCCCACCCGAAGGTCTTCACCACAGGGGCGCTGGAGCAACGCCTTCCCTCTGGTGGGCCGAGTGGCAGGTGACGGCCCCGGGGTGTGTAATTTCAGAGAGAGACGAGGCGGCGGGACCTCCTCACGCGGCGGCGGGATCTCCGCACACGGCAGTGAATCGTGGAGCTGATGATGCCTCGAGTTCTGGTTCCGCGGGTTCAGAAAGTCATCTTCAATGACGAGCGCATAGGGATGGGATTCAACGGCGCTTCGGGACTTGCCGTCGGAACGGCGCTCAAGGATTTCACGATTTCTGAGGATGCGCGGACTTCACCTTCGGAGCGAATGGCATCAGGCGGTAGGTGAGTTCCCTGTCGATCCTGCGGGTCGCGCGCGGGAGCGCTCACCGGTTCACCGCAACGAGGTGAGGAGACACCCATGCTCGACAACCCCTACGAAGGCACGGACTTCGCGGAATCCTGGCGCCAGGGATTCGGTGCCGGATTCACCTATCCCGACCGTGACAACGAGGCCCCCTTCACGCTGGAAGGCGATCAGCGCACGGTCTACGCCGAAGGTGTCCTCGCCGGAAACGACGCGGCGTCGCATGGGCAGGAGCTGTCCTCCGTAACCCCCAGCGGGGACACGTTCGCCGAGACGGCGGCCCACGTGGGCGAAGGAGTTCACGCGCTCGCCGACGCCAAACACATCATCAAGCTACGCACTTTGACGTCGGTGGGGTGGGGAGCGTTCTGGGGGATCGTGCTGTTCGCGATTCTCGGTCCGGACCGCTCGGACGAGTACTACTTCGATTCGGCCGCCCGGGCTTCGCTCAAGCAGGCGTATGACGAGCTGTCATCGACGGGAATGATGACCTCGGACGTCGAGCTCTACATGGCCGCCTGCGACCAGGACCACGGCATCACCGATGAGGATGCGCTGACCCGCCAAGGCTGGTGGCACGGGCTGGTGTACGGGGCATTCGAACCCGCCGAGACGGAAGCCCGCGGTCACGAACACCAGGGCAACACCCGGGTCCTGCGTTTCCAGGCGGGTTCGGACGAGATCGAGATGATTGCGCTGGAGCCGCAGTAACTCAAGGCGGCTTTCCCTGGAGTGAGGAATCCGAAGGGGAACAGACGGCGATCCGCCTCGACGCGCGAGGAATCCAGGGGAGGTTCACGGCTGCCCCAGGGGTGCTCCAGGAACATTCCGCCGCGTGGGCGGGGAACGCCCTGACGGCGCGGGAAGCTGTGACGCGCCGTCAGGGGCTGCCGGCCGGTCCGCCTAGCACTCGATGATGTTCACCGCGAGGCCGCCCCGCGCCGTCTCCTTGTACTTCACGGACATGTCCGCGCCGGTCTCCTTCATGGTCTTGATGACCTTGTCCAGGGACACCTTGTGGGAGCCGTCGCCGCGCATCGCCATCTTCGCGGCCGTGACCGCCTTCACCGCGGCCATGCCGTTGCGCTCGATGCACGGGATCTGGACCAGGCCGCCGACCGGGTCGCAGGTCAGGCCCAGGTTGTGCTCCATGCCGATCTCGGCCGCGTTCTCCACCTGCTCCGGCGAGCCGCCCAGCACCTCCGCCAGCGCGCCGGCCGCCATGGAGCAGGCCGAACCGACCTCGCCCTGGCAGCCGACCTCGGCGCCCGAGATGGAGGCGTTCTCCTTGAAGAGCATGCCGATCGCGCCGGCGGCGAGCAGGAAGCGGACGACGCCGTCCTCGTCGGCGCCCGGCACGAAGTCGATGTAGTAGTGCAGGACCGCCGGGATGATGCCCGCCGCGCCGTTCGTGGGCGCGGTGACGACCCGGCCGCCGGCCGCGTTCTCCTCGTTCACGGCCATCGCGTAGAGCGTGATCCACTCCATCGCGTGCGCCAGCGGATCACCCTCGGCGCGCAGCTGGCGGGCCGAGACGGCCGCCCGGCGGCGGACCTTCAGACCGCCCGGCAGGATGCCCTCGCGGGACATGCCGCGCTGCACGCACGCGCGCATCACGCGCCAGATCTCCAGCAGACCGGCCCGGATCTCGTCCTCGGTGCGCCAGGCCCGCTCGTTCTCCAGCATCAGGGAGGAGATGGACAGGCCCGTCTCCTTGGTCAGGCGCAGCAGCTCGTCGCCGGTGCGGAAGGGGTACTTCAGCACCGTGTCGTCCAGCACGATGCGGTCCGCGCCGACCGCGTCCTCGTCGACGACGAAGCCGCCGCCGACCGAGTAGTAGGTCTTGGAGAGCAGCTCCGCGCCGGCCGCGTCGTACGCGCGGACGGTCATGCCGTTGGCGTGGTAGGGCAGGGCCTTGCGGCGGTGCAGGACCAGGTCGTCGTCGTAGGAGAAGGCGATCTCGTGCTCGCCGAGGACGCTCAGACGTCCGCTGCGCCGGATCGTCTCCATGCGCTCGTCGGCCGTCTCGACGTCCACCGTGCGCGGCGAGGCGCCCTCCAGGCCCAGCAGCACCGCCTTCGGCGTGCCGTGGCCGTGGCCGGTGGCGCCGAGCGAGCCGTACAGCTCGCAGCGCAGGGACGCGACGGAACCGAGCAGGTCCTCGTTGCGCAGCCGGCGGGCGAACATGCGCGCCGCCCGCATCGGGCCGACCGTGTGGGAGCTGGACGGGCCGATGCCGATCGAGAACAGGTCGAAGACCGAGATGGCCACGGGTGACTCCTCAATACGGTGAAGCAGGGGTGCTGCGGGGGTGGTGCGGGGCTGACACAGGGGTGCGGGCACCGCGCGCACCGGTTCTTCCAGTGTGCGCGGTGCCCCGCGAAAGGTGCGTTACTTGTTCAGCCCCGGGTAGAGCGGGTGCTTGTCGGCGAGTGCCCGCACGCGCGCCTTGAGGGCCTCGGCCTCGGCCGCCCCGAAGGGGGAGGGGGCCTTCAGCGTCTCGGCGATCACGTCCGCGACCTCGGCGAAGTCCTCGGCCGTGAAGCCGCGGGTGGCGAGGGCCGGCGTACCGATCCGCAGGCCCGAGGTGACCATCGGCGGGCGCGGGTCGTTCGGGACGGCGTTGCGGTTGACCGTGATGCCGACCTCGTGGAGCCGGTCCTCGGCCTGCTGCCCGTCGAGCTCGGACTCGCGCAGGTCGACCAGGATGAGATGCACGTCGGTGCCGCCGGACAGGACGTTCACGCCGGCCTCGCGGGCGTCGGGCGCGGTGAGGCGCTCGGCGAGGATGCGGGCACCCTCCACCGTGACGCGCTGCCGCTCCTTGAACTCCTCGCCCGCCGCGATCTTGAAGGACACCGCCTTGGCCGCGATCACGTGCTCCAGGGGGCCGCCCTGGAAGCCCGGGAAGACGGAGGAGTTCAGCTTCTTCGCGAACTCCTTCTTCGCCAGGATGATGCCGCCGCGCGGGCCGCCGAGGGTCTTGTGGGTCGTGGAGGTGACCACGTGCGCGTGCTCCACCGGGTTCGGGTGGAGACCGGCGGCGACCAGGCCCGCGAAGTGCGCCATGTCGACCCACAGGTACGCGCCGACCTCGTCGGCGATCCGGCGGAACTCGGCGAAGTCCAGCTCGCGCGGGTACGCCGACCAGCCGGCGATGATCACCTTGGGGCGGTGCTCCTTGGCGAGCTTCTCGACCTCGGCCATGTCGACCAGGCCGGTCGCGGCGTCCACGTGGTAGGCGACCACGTCGAACTGCTTGCCGGAGAAGTTCAGCCGCATCCCGTGGGTCAGGTGGCCGCCGTGCGCCAGGTCCAGGCCGAGGATGGTGTCCCCGGGCTGGGCCAGCGCGAACAGGGCCGCCTGGTTCGCGGAGGCGCCGGAGTGGGGCTGCACGTTGGCGTACTCGGCGCCGAACAGCTCCTTGATCCGGTCGATGGCGATCTGCTCGGCGACGTCGACGTGCTCGCAGCCGCCGTAGTAGCGGCGGCCCGGGTAGCCCTCGGCGTACTTGTTGGTGAGGACCGAACCCTGCGCCTCCATCACCGCGAGCGGCGCGAAGTTCTCGGAGGCGATCATCTCCAGCGTCGACTGCTGGCGGTGCAGCTCGGCGTCGACCGCGGCGGCGATCTCCGGGTCGAGTTCGTGCAGGGGCGTGTTCAGGACAGTCATGGGGCTACGACTCCTCAGCCGGCGGTGTGGGCGGCGTACTCGTCGGCGGAGAGCAGGTCTTCCGGCTCGCCGCTGACACGCACCTTGAACAGCCAGCCGCCCTCGAAGGGGGCGGAGTTCACCAGCGACGGGTCGTTGACGACGTCCTCGTTGGTCTCGGTGATCTCACCGGATACCGGCGAGTAGAGGTCGGAGACCGACTTCGTCGACTCCAGCTCACCGCAGGTCTCGCCCGCCTCCACGGTGGCGCCGACCTCGGGGAGCTGGGCGTAGACCACGTCGCCGAGCGCGTTGGCCGCGAACTCGGTGATGCCGACCGTCGCGACGCCGTTCTCGGCGACCGACAGCCACTCGTGCTCCTTGCTGTAGCGCAGCTGCTGGGGATTGCTCATGGCCTGAATTCTCCTGTACGCGCGGGAGTGCTGATGAAAGGGGGGACGGATGGAACTGCTCGTGAGCAGGGGACATGTGCGCAGGGTCACACCGTCGGGACGCCGCGCGCCCAGTGTCTACTTCCGGCGCTTGTAGAACGGCAGCGCCACGACCTCGTACGGCTCGTGGCTGCCCCGGATGTCCACGCCGACGCCCTCGGCGCCCGGCGCGGAGTGCGCCGCGTCGACGTAGGCCATGGCGATCGGCCTGCCCAGGGTGGGCGAGGGGGCGCCGGAGGTGACCTCGCCGATCACCTTCCCGCCCGCGACGACGGGGTACCCGGCGCGCGGCACCCGGCGGCCCTCGGCGATCAGGCCGACGAGCACCCGCGGCGGGTTCTCCTGGGCCCGGGAGGCGGCCTCGGTGAGCGCCTCGCGGCCCACGAAGTCGCCCTCCTTCTCGAACTTGACCACCCGGCCGAGCCCGGCGTCGAAGGGGGTCAGCTCCGTGGTCAGCTCGTGCCCGTACAGCGGCATGCCCGCCTCCAGGCGCAGGGTGTCCCGGCAGGAAAGGCCGCACGGGATCAGCCCGACGCCCTCGCCCGCCCCGGTCAGCGCCTGCCACAGCGCCACGGCGTGCTCGGGCTTCACGAACAGCTCGAAGCCGTCCTCACCGGTGTAGCCGGTGCGGGCGATCAGCGCCGGGACGCCGGCGACGGTGCCGGGCAGCCCGGCGTAGTACTTCAGGTTGTCCAGGTCCGCGTCCGTGAGGGACTTCAGGATGCCCGGGGACTCGGGACCCTGGACGGCGATCAGCGCGTAGGCGTCGCGGTCGTCGCGGACCTCGGCGTCGAAGCCGGCGGCGCGCTCGGTCAGCGCGTCCAGCACCACCTGGGCGTTGGAGGCGTTGGCCACGACCATGTACTCGGTCTCGGCGAGCCGGTAGACGATCAGGTCGTCCAGGATGCCGCCGTCGGCCTGGCAGATCATGGTGTAGCGGGCGCGCCCGACGCCGACGGAGGCGATGTTGCCGACCAGGGCGAAGTTCAGCAGGGCGGCCGCATCGGCACCGGTGACGGTGATCTCCCCCATGTGGGAGAGGTCGAACAGGCCGGCCCTGGTCCGCACCGCGAGGTGCTCGTCGCGCTCGGAGCCGTAGCGCAGGGGCATGTCCCAGCCGGCGAAGTCGGTCATCGTCGCACCGAGAGAGCGATGCAGCGCGTCCAGCGCGGTACGACGGGGTTCGGTACTGCTCATCGGTCGGTCGTCTCCCAGGGCAGACATGAGGGCGAGGAACGTCCTCCCCATCTGTCATCGGAACCTGAGAGGTTCGCCTCGACCGCCACGGGGGCGGTCACGGCTTGCACCTTGGGTGGAACCACTGCGGCAGCGGCTCGCTTTTCAGATGTGCCTCGCCCGCGCGGTAACGGGGCCTGAGAGATTCAAGGGAGGGACTTGCTCCTTCGGCGCCCCAGGAAGCTGGGGACTCTCCCGCGCGGATTCAAGCGGCCGGTATGCAGTTGGCGGCCACATCATTGCACGCCGCACCCCCGCCCGTCAGGGCCCGCATCCGTAACCGACCTGTGGCAGTACGCGCACGAAACGGCGGACCGTCGTCCATTACCTTCTCTTTACGAACAGCGGGCATGGGGACGACCGAGCCCACAGGGGAGGACGATCACGGTGAACAGGACCACGGCGTACGTCACCGCAGCAGCCACCACGACCGGTGTCGCGGTGCCGCAGCAGCCCTCCGCCACCGCCCGCGGGCGCCGCGCGCGCAGGCCCGTCCGGGTCGTCCGCGACCTGCGCGACCGGGACGGCCGGAGCCCCGGGGCCCTGGTCTTCGGCCCCCGGGACGTCGTGGTGGTCACCGGCCTGCCCGGCAGCGGCAAGTCCACGCTGATGCGGCGCGCGGTCCACGGCCGCCGCATCGACTCCCACGACGCCCGCGAGCGCTTCGCGGACCGCCTGCCCCGCGCCCTTCCCTACGCGCTCTACCGCCCCCTGGTGCGCCTCGCCCACTACACCGGCCTGCGCCGCGCGCTGCGCGCCGAGGGGGGCGTCGCCGTGCACGACTGCGGCACCCAGGCCTGGGTGCGCGCCTGGCTCGCCCGCGAGGCCCGCCGTCGCGGCGGCACCCTGCACCTGCTGCTGCTCGACGTGGCCCCCGAGACCGCCCGGGACGGTCAGCGCGAGCGCGGCCGGGGCGTCTCCCGGTACGCCTTCGGCCGCCACCGGCGTACGACCGCACGGCTGCTCGGCGCGATCGAGCGCGGCGAACTGCCCGCGGGCTGCGGTTCGGCGGTGGTGCTGGACCGGGCCGCGGCGGACAACCTGCACCGCATCGATTTCTCCGGCTGAGCGGATCCCCGGCCGGGCGGATCCCCGGCTGGGTGAGTCCGCGGTCGGGTGGATCCCGGTGGGAGGGACAACCCCCGTACCGGGCGGTTCCCCGGCCGGAGGGATCGCCCGCCAGGCCCGCGGGCGCGGGCACCGTCCGCCGCCCGTTAGCCTTCTTGCTCACAGCAGTGGTTCCCAGCAGGCGGTAGGCAGATGGACTTCCCGGCGGACATTCCCGCGGACTTCCCGGCACAGACGCACCCCCACCCGCACGGCGGTTGGCCCGGCAACGAGCTGGAGGAGGTGCTCTCGGCCTCCCTCGGCATCCCGTCCGCCGGCGGCCGGCTCATCGAGGTCCTCGGCCGCAGCCTGCTGTGGGTCCCGCTGCCGAACGGCGGGGACCCGCACAGCGTCCCGCTGGACCTGCCCACGATGGACATCGACGGCCAGGCCTACGTCCCGGTGTTCAGCTCCGAGGAGCAGTTCCGCCAGGTGGCCGGCTCCCACATGCCGTACACCGTGGCGCCCGCCGTGGAGTTCGCCCAGGGCCTGCCCCCGCAGGCCGGCCTGGCCGTGAACCCCGGGGGCGTGGTCGGCATCCCGCTGCCGCCCGACGCGGTGGCCGAGCTGTGCCGCGTGGGCCGCACCCCGCTCGACGGCCCCGGCACGGGCGGCCGGGTCCGGCTCTTCGAGCCCGACTGGCAGGAGGACCCCGTCGACTTCCTCGCCGCCGCCACCGCCGAGTTCGCCCAGACCGGCGTGGTCCGCACCGCCCGCCGCTGCCTGGCCGCCGTCGAGACGGCCGAGCCGGTGCTGTTCGTCGGCGTGGAGCTCTCCCGCTGGGAGGACGACCTGCGCGCACTGCCGCTGGCGGCCCTCGGCCGGGCCCTCGGCCAGGTCCCGGTCAAGTGGCCGGTCAACCTCGTCCTCCTCGACGTGACCGACGACCCGGTCGCCGAGTGGCTGCGGACGAAGGTCCACCCCTTCTTCCAGCACGGTCACTGAGCTGGCCCGGGGGAGCGCCGGGAGCCGTGCGACCCGCACCCGCGTACGAACCCGGGGCCTCCGGGCGCCAGGCGCATAAGCTGTCTCCGAACGAGGGGCACACGAAGAAGGGCCGGTACGACAGGTGAGCGCGAGCCACAGCGGCAGCGTCGAGCACATGCTGCGCCAGGTCACGCCCGGACGCTACGACGCCTACGAGGCCCTGCTGCACGCCCTCGCCACCCCGTCCTCCGGCCAGATCTGGATGCTCCTGTGGCACGGCCAGGCCGGCTCCCCGGACGCCCAGTACGGGGACATGGAGGTCGACGGCTTCCACTACGCCCCCTGCGTGACCTCCGCCCAGGAGCTGTCGGCCAGTGGCTGGAACCGGTCCTACGAGGTCGTCGACGGGCTCGACGTGGCCCGCACCCTCTACCCGGACCACTACGGCCTCTGGCTCAACCCGCACGCCCGCGGAGGCGGCGTCGGCATCCCCTGGCTGGATCTGCGCCGCATCGCCACCGGCCTGGACCGCCAGCCCGCCGGGCCGCTCCGGGTCACCGAACCGGGCATCGAGATCCCGCAGTTCTACGCCCTGCTGACGCAGAACGCCCACCGCACCCCGGCCCTGCGTTCCCTGCGCCGCGCCTGGGTGCAGCCGACGCTCGGGGTGCCGTACCTCACCATCGGCCTGGACCTGTACGACACCTCGCCCGCCGCGGTGGACTCGGTGCGCGCGATGATGCAGCAGTCGGTCGGGGCGGTCCCGGAGGGTCTGCCGGTGTCGACGGTGGCGATGACGGACGAGTACGACCCGGTGGTGATGTGGCTGCGGGCCAACGCCCGTCCCTTCTACGACCGCGAGGCCCACGCGGCCCCGGCCCCGCCCCAGGCCCCGGCCGCCGGCTACGGCTATCCGCCGGTGCACGGCGGCTACTGAACAACTGTTTGCGTGCCCCGCTCCCTGGCTCCGAAGCGGAGAATTCGCACAGACAGCGCCCTTCTGCGCGCATAGACGCTGGTCGAACGTCCCGAGCCGCGCAAATTCGCCACTTTGTCGCAACTGACCTGTGTTCGGAGCTCGTTACCCACTGTTCGGATAACGGAACCCCTCACACTGCATCACGGTTGCGCATACTTTCGCCGTCAGGCCTGGCGGGTGATCACAGCCACGCTGAAGACTCGCGACTCAGACACGAGGTCGAGACCTCATGTTCGATGGCAAGTCGACAAAGCCGCAATCCGCGGCAGGCGCAGGCCGGTCACCACCGGCGAGAGGGGTCGCTCACCGTGACCGCACCGATCGAGACCACCGGGGCGGCAGCCGAGGCACAGCCGGAGGCTGTGCTGCAGGGTGCCGGAAAGGGGCAGATCGAGGGTCGTTCCCTGGGCAAGATCGCCTGGACCCGCTTCAAGAAGGACAAGGTCGCCGTCGCTGGTGGCGTCATCGTGATCCTGCTGATCCTCCTCGCGATCCTCTCGCGCCCGATCCAGGCCATGTTCGGCTTGGACCCGAACGCGTTCCACCAGGACCTGATCACCCCTGACACCTCGCTGCCGAAGGGCAGTTGGGGCGGCATGAGCCTCGACCATCCGCTCGGTGTGGACCCGAAGTTCGGCCGTGACATCGCCACCCGTGTCCTCGAGGGCTCCTGGGTGTCGCTGGTGGTCGCCTTCGGCGCGACGATCCTGTCGAACGTGATCGGCGCGATCATGGGCGTCGTCGCGGGCTACTACGGCGGACGGGTCGACTCGGTCATCAGCCGGCTGATGGACACGTTCCTTGCCTTCCCCCTCCTGCTGTTCGCCATCGCGATCTCCGCCACGCTGCAGGGCGGCGCGTTCGGCCTCAACGGACTGCCGCTGCACCTGAGCGTGCTGATCTTCGTCATCGGCTTCTTCAACTGGCCCTATCTGGGCCGGATCGTCCGTGGCCAGACCCTCGCCCTGCGCGAACGCGAGTTCGTTGACGCCTCCAGGGGCATGGGCGCCAAGGCCCCGTACATCCTGTTCCGGGAACTGATGCCGAACCTGGTCGGCCCGATCATCGTCTACTCGACGCTGCTCATCCCGACCAACATCCTCTTCGAGGCGTCCCTCAGCTACCTCGGCGTCGGCATCCAGCCTCCACAGGCCTCCTGGGGCGGCATGCTCCGTGAAGCGGTCACCTACTACCAGGTCGACCCTCAGTACATGATCGTCCCTGGTCTCGCCATCTTCGTGACCGTCCTGGCCTTCAACCTGCTGGGCGACGGTCTCCGTGATGCTCTCGACCCCCGCAGCCGCTGACGCCTGCCACCGAGAGCCCGAAAAGTTTCCGACAATGGAGGGGAAAGCGCCCATCATGCGAAGGTCAGCGCTGGCCGCGATCGCGGCCATCGGCTCCGTCAGTCTGCTTCTCGCAGGCTGCAGCAAGGCCGATGACAACAAGAACGAGAACGGCACCAAGTCGGCCGGGGCCAATGCCGCGACCAAGGGCGTCGTCAACGCGTCAGACAAGAAGGGCGGCACGCTCACCTACGAGCTGTCGGACGTCCCGGACTCGTTCGACCCGGGCAACACGTACTACGCCTACATGTACAACCTCAGCCGTCTGTGGGCCCGCCCGCTGATGACCTTCCAGCCCGGCGCGGGCGAAAAGGGCAACACGCTGGTCCCGGACCTCGCGGCCGGCAAGGGCGTGTCGAGCGACGGCGGCAAGACCTGGACGTACAAGCTGCGTCCGGGCCTCAAGTACGAGGACGGCTCGCCGATCACCTCCAAGGACGTCAAGTACGCCGTCGAGCGCTCCAACTTCGCGCGTGACGTGCTCTCCCTCGGCCCGAACTACTTCCAGCAGTTCATGGCCGGCGGTGACAAGTACAAGGGCCCCTACAAGGACAAGAGCGACAAGGGCCTGTCCTCCATCGAGACGCCGGACAACACCACGGTCGTCTTCCACCTGAAGCAGGCCTTCCAGGAGTTCGACTACCTGGTCGCCGCCCCGCAGACGGCTCCGGTGCCCAAGGCGAAGGACACGGGCGTCGATTACGTCAAGCACATCATCTCCTCGGGCTCGTACAAGTTCCAGAGCTACGAGGACGGCAAGCAGGCAGTCCTCGTGCGCAACGAGAACTGGGACGCCAAGACGGACCCGCTGCGCAAGCAACTGCCGGACAAGATCGTCGTCAAGCTGAAGGTCAACCCGGAGACCGTCGACCAGGACGTGCTGGCCGGCGACGCGATCGACCTGGCCGGTACTGGTGTCCAGGCCTCCACCCAGGCCAAGGTGCTCACCGACGCTGCCATGAAGGCCAACACGGACAACACCTACGGTGGCCGTCTGGTCTACCTGGCGATCAACACCCAGGTCGCGCCGTTCAACAAGGTCGAGTGCCGTAAGGCCGTCCAGTACGCGATCGACAAGGTCTCGGTGCAGACGGCCGAGGGCGGCCCGATCCGCGGTGACGTGGCCTCCACCGTCCTGCCGCCCGACATTCCGGGTTACACCAAGTCCGACGTCTACGCCACCACCGGCAACAAGGGTGACGTCGCCAAGGCCAAGGAGCAGCTGAAGGCCTGCGGCAAGTCGTCGATCTCGACGAACATCTCGGCCCGCTCGGACCGTCCGCAGGAGATCGACGCCGCCACGGCGATCATCAATTCGCTCAAGAAGGTCGGCATCAACGCGACCCTCAAGCAGTACCCGTCCGGCAAGTACTTCACCGACTACGCGGGTGTGCCGAAGTTCACCAAGAAGCAGAACATCGGCCTGGAGATGATGCAGTGGGGTGCCGACTGGCCCTCCGGCTACGGCTTCCTGCAGCAGATCCTGAACGGCAAGGCGATCAGCCAGTCCGGTAACACCAACCTGTCGCAGTACGACGACAAGGACGTCAACACCCTGCTGGGCAAGGCGATCGGCACCCAGGACGCAGCCGAGCGCAACAGCCTTTACACGCAGATCGACAAGAAGACCATGGACGATGCCGTCCTCGTCCCGCTGACCTACTTCAAGGTCCTGCTGGCCCGCCCGCAGAACTACACCAACCTGGTTTCCACGGCGGCCTTCAGCGGTCAGTACGACTACCTCAACATCGGCGTCGCGTCGAAGTAGCAGCCCCGGAAGGCAGGTGAAGGCATTGGTGCCCGCGGGCTTCGCGGCCCGCGGGCACCAGCGCCGGTCCCCGTGATCTCGTACATCCTCCGCCGGACGTTCGCGGCAGTGATCCTGCTGCTGGTCGTCTCCGCGGTCACCTTCGCCATCTTCTTCCTGCTGCCACGGCTCGTCGGCCAGACAGCGGACCAGCTGGCGCAGCAGTACATCGGCAAGAGTCCGTCACCGGCGGACATCGCCGCTGTCAAGCACAACCTCGGTCTGGACCAGCCCGTCTACGTCCAGTACTGGCACTTCATCAAGGGGATCGTGGCCGGCGCCACCTACGACCTCGGCCCCACCACGGTGCACTGCGACGCACCGTGCTTCGGCTATTCCTTCAAGAACCACCAGGCGGTCTGGCCGGAGCTCACCTCACGTCTTCCGATCACCCTCTCCCTCGCCGTGGGCGCCGCCGTGCTGTGGCTGCTCTCGGGCGTGGTGGCCGGTGTCGTTTCGGCACTGAAGCCGCGCTCGGTGCTCGACCGGGGCTTCATGGGCATCGCGCTCGCCGGCGTCTCGCTGCCCATGTTCTTCACGGGCAACCTGGCGATCCTGCTCTTCGAATACCAGTGGCCGATCTTCGGCAAGACCTACATCCCGTTCACCGAGAACCCCTCGCAGTGGGCCAACACACTCTTCCCGGCCTGGTGTTCGCTCGCCCTGCTGTACTCCGCCATCTACGCGCGGCTCACCCGCTCGGGCATGCTGGAGACGATGAACGAGGACTTCATCCGCACGGCCCGGGCGAAGGGCCTGCGTGAGCGCACCGTCGTCACCCGACATGGACTGCGCGCCGCCCTCACGCCGATCATCACCGTCTTCGGCATGGACATCGGTCTGCTGCTCGGCGGTGCCGTGATCACCGAGTCGGTGTTCTCGCTACCCGGCATCGGCCAGTACGCGGTACAGGGCATCACCGACAACGACCTGCCCAAGATCCTCGGCGTGACCCTGCTCGCCGCCTTCTTCGTCGTCATCGCAAATCTCCTGGTGGACGTGCTCTACGCCGCCGCCGACCCGCGGGTGAGGCTCTCGTGACCGAACTCTCCAACTCCGGTGCCGCCGTAGGGGAGCCCGTCTCCCCCCGCAAGGCGCCCGAGGCCTTCCTCGAGGTTCGCGACCTCAGGGTGCACTTCCCGACCGACGACGGCGTGGTCAAGTCCGTCGACGGGCTCAGCTTCGCGCTGGAGAAGGGCAAGACCCTCGCCATCGTCGGCGAATCCGGCTCCGGCAAGTCGGTCACCTCGCTGGCAGTCATGGGCCTGCACAGACTCGGCGCGCGCGGCAAGAACGTGCGGATGAGCGGCGAGATCTGGCTTGACGGCAAGGAACTGGTCGCCGCCGCCCCGGCCGAGGTGCGCAAGCTGCGCGGCCGCGAGATGGCGATGATCTTCCAGGACCCGCTGTCCGCGATGCACCCCTACTACAAGATCGGCGACCAGATCGTCGAGGCCTACAGGGTGCACCACGACGTCAGCAAGAAGGTCGCCCGCAAGCGCGCCATCGAGATGCTCGACCGGGTTGGCATCCCCGAGCCCGCCAAGCGTGTCGACGGCTACCCGCACGAGTTCTCGGGGGGTATGCGCCAGCGCGCCATGATCGCCATGGCGCTGGTGAACAACCCCGAGTTGCTCATCGCGGACGAGCCGACCACCGCTCTTGACGTGACCGTCCAGGCGCAGATCCTCGACCTGATCCGGGATCTGCAGAAGGAGTTCGGCTCCGCGGTCATCATGATCACCCACGACCTGGGAGTGGTCGCCGAGATCGCCGACGACGTCCTCGTGATGTACGGCGGCCGTTGCATCGAGCGCGGTCCGGCCGACGAGGTCTTCGAGCAGCCGCAGCACCCCTATACCTGGGGCCTGCTCGGCTCGATGCCCCGCATCGACCGTGAGACTTCCGAACGGCTCATCCCGGTCAAGGGTCAGCCGCCGAGTCTCATCAACGTCCCCTCGGGCTGCGCCTTCCACCCGCGCTGCCCGTACGCGGACATCCCCAAGGGGAACGTCACCCGAACGGTGCGCCCCGAGCTGGAGCAGGTGAACGGCGGCCACTGGTCCGCCTGTCACCTCTCGGCGGAGGACCGTCAGCGGATCTGGACCGAAGAGATTGCGCCGAAGCTGTGAGTGAGACCAAGAAGACGGACGAGGCCGAGGCCCTGATCCCGCAGCAGGCGCCGGCTCCCGACGACGCCGCGGCGGAGCGTGAGGTGCTGCTCCGGGTTGAGCGCCTGACCAAGCACTTCCCGATCAAGAAGGGCATCCTGCAGCGCCAGGTCGGCGCCGTGAAGGCCGTCGACGGCATCGACTTCGAGGTGCGCAAGGGCGAGACCCTGGGCGTGGTCGGCGAGTCGGGCTGCGGAAAGTCGACCATGGGCCGGGTCATCACCCGGCTGCAGGACCCGACCGGCGGCACGATCACCTTCGAGGGCCAGGACATCACGCGGCTCAGTACCGGGCAGATGCGTCCGTTGCGCCGCGATATCCAGATGATCTTCCAGGACCCATACGGCTCCCTGAACCCCCGTCACACCATCGGCTCGATCGTCTCGGCGCCCTTCCGGCTGCAGAACGTCGAGCCCGAGGGCGGGGTGAAGAAGGAGGTCCAGCGCCTCCTGGAGCTGGTCGGTCTGAGCCCCGAGCACTACAACCGCTACCCGCACGAGTTCTCCGGCGGTCAGCGCCAGCGCATCGGCATCGCCCGCGCGCTCGCGCTCAAGCCGAAGCTGGTCGTTGCGGACGAGCCGGTGTCGGCGCTGGACGTGTCGATCCAGGCGCAGGTCGTCAACCTCATGGACGACCTCCAGCAGGAACTCGGTCTGACCTACGTCATCATCGCGCACGACCTCTCCGTCGTCCGGCACGTCTCGGACCGGATAGCGGTGATGTATCTGGGTAAGATCGTCGAGCTGGCGGACCGCAACGCGCTGTATGAGGCACCGATGCACCCGTACACCAACGCGTTGATGTCAGCCGTGCCGGTGCCCGACACCCGGCGCCGGGGGCAGAAGAGCGAGCGCATCCTGCTCCGCGGTGACGTGCCGTCCCCGATCGCCCCGCCCTCCGGCTGCCGCTTCCACACCCGGTGCTGGAAGGCGACCCAGATCTGCAAGACGACCGAACCGCAGCTCCTGGAACTGAAGCCCGGCCAGCGGGTGGCCTGCCACCACCCGGAGAACTTCGCCGACCAGGCCCCGCAGGATACGGTCCTGCTGTCGGCGGCGAAGGAGGCCATCGAGCTGGTCCCGGACGCGGTCATCGCCGCCGCCGCTCCGGCGGAGCAGGAGCCCGCGCAGGCGCAGCCGGCGGAGAAGGAGCCTGCCGAGGAGCAGCCCGCGGAGAAGCCGTCCGCGGCGAAGGAGTCCGCCGAGAAGCCGTCTGCGGCGAAGGAGTCCGCCGAGAAGCCGTCCGTGGTGAAGGCGGCGGAAGAGCAGCCCGTGGCGAAGGAGTCCGTGGAGAAGCCGTCCGCGGCGAAGGCGGCGGAAGAGCAGCCCGCGGAGAAGCCGTCCGCGAAGGAGTCCGCGGAGAAGCCGTCCGCGGTGAAGGAGTCCGCGGCGAAGACCGGTCCCGGTGCGAAGAGCGCCACGGAGCCGGCCGCCACCGACGCCGACGGCTCCGCCGGGGAGACGGCGGACGAAGGCACGGCGGACGAGGGCGCGGCCGGGTCCCCGGAGTCGAACGGCAAGTAGTGCAGACGCGAGTTGCACATGACGACTAAGTAAAGTCATGTACATGTTCGGGCGGGAGAGCGCAGAGTCGTCCGTGTCAGTCCACTGACCGGCACATGCTCGAAAGGGACGACTCATGGCACTCTCCCGTTCGGCACGTCTGGGGGCCCTCGCCACCGCGACGGCCTCCTTCTTCGTGATCGCGGCCTCCTCCGCCCCCACCCCCGGCGCGCCCGGCATCGGCGACCCCTACTTCCCCCGGCTCGGCAACGGCGGCTTCGACGCCCGCCACTACGACCTGAACCTCTCCTACGCCCCGGACACCGGCCGCCTGGACGGCCGTACGACCCTGCGCGCGCGGGCGACCCGGAACCTCTCCTCCTTCGACCTGGACCTGCAGCAGTTGCAGGTCAGCGGGGTCGAAGTCGACGGCAGAAAGGCGCGGTTCACGCGGGACGGCGACGAGATCACCGTCACCCCGCGCGACGACCTGCGTGAGGGCCGGGACTTCACCGTCTCCGTCACCTACGGCGGGATACCCGAGGCGCTCGGCGGCCCCATCGTGTTCGGCTCCCGGTACGGCTGGATGAAGACGGCCGACGGCGTCTTCGTCGCCTGCGAGCCCAACGCCGCCTCCACCTGGTTCCCCTCCAGCGACCACCCCTCCGACAAGGCCACCTACGACATCCGGATCAGGACGCCCAGGGGCCTGACCGCCGTCTCCAACGGCCGGCTCGTGTCGGCGTACGACAAGCACGGCTCGACCTACACCCACTGGCGCGAGAGCAGGCCGATGGCCACCTATCTCGCCACCGCCACCATCGGGAAGTTCGACGTGCGCACCGGGCGGACCCCGGGCGGCACCCCGATCTACGTCGCCGTCGACCCCGTCCTGAAGGACGCCAACGGCGTCGACGTGTACGCCGTCACGGCCGCCGCCACCGACTACTGGTCGCAGGTCTTCGGCCCGTACCCGTTCGAGGAGACCGGCGCGATCGTCGACGACATGCCCGAGGCCGGCTTCTCGCTGGAGGTGCAGAGCAAGCCCGCCTACTCGGCCGTGCGCAGCGAGACGACCATCGTGCACGAGCTGGCCCACCAGTGGTTCGGCGACTCGGTGAGCGTGGCGCAGTGGAAGGACATCTGGCTCAACGAGGGCTTCGCCACCTACGCCCAGTGGCTGTGGGCCGAGCACCAGGGCACCCGCTCCGCCCACGACTCCTTCCTGGCCGGCTACAACTCGCGGCCCGCCGACTCCTCCTTCTGGCAGATAAAGGTGGCCGATCCGCAGCGGGACACGATGTTCGCCTCCGCCGTCTACCAGCGCGGCGCGATGACCCTCCAGGCGCTGCGCGAGCGGATCGGCGACACCGCCTTCTTCAAGCTGCTGCCCGCCTGGACGAAGCTGCACCGCTACGGCAACGCGAACACCGCCGACTTCATCCGCCTCGCCGAGCAGGTCAGCGGCCGGCAGCTGGACGATCTGTTCGACACCTGGCTCTTCACGACAGGGAAACCCACCCTGTGAGCCTGGCTTTGTAAGGTTCAGGCCCCGCGACAGGTGAGAATGTCAGGGTGCTCCAGCAACTTTTCAGTCCCTCCGTCCAGCACACGCTCGATGTCATCGGCATCTTCGTGTTCGCGATCTCCGGCGCGCTGCTCGCCGTCCGGAAGAACTTCGACGTCTTCGGCATCGCCGTCCTCGCCGAGGTCACCGCGCTGGGCGGAGGACTGTTCCGCGACCTGGTCATCGGGGCCGTGCCGCCGGCCGCCTTCACCGACCTCGGGTACTTCCTCACCCCGCTGTTCGCCACGCTCGTGGTCTTCTTCCTGCACCCGCACGTGGAGCGCATCCAGGCGGCGGTGCTGGTCTTCGACGCGGCCGGCCTCGGCCTGTTCTGCGTGAGCGGTACGACGAAGGCGTACAGCTTCGGCCTCGGGCTGACCGCGTCGGCGACGCTGGGCCTCGCCACCGCCGTCGGCGGCGGCGTGCTGCGGGACGTACTCGCCAACGAGGTTCCCTCGCTGCTGCGCTGGGACCGCGACCTGTACGCGGTCCCGGCGATCGTCGGCGCCACCATGGTCGTGCTGTGCATCCGTTACGGCATGCTGACCCCGTTCACCAGCGGGCTCGCGGTCGTCACGGCCTTCGTCCTGCGGCTGCTCGCGATGCGGTTCCACTGGCGGGCGCCGCGCGCGTGGAACCGCCGTTCGACCGTGACCGAGGAGTAGACCCGGCGAGGGCCGCCGTGGTCCGGGTGACCGCACCGGTGGCCCCGGTGGGGGAGCGGTCCGGGCCCGCGGCCGGCTCCCGGCCCATCGTGAGGGTCAGCCAGCGGAAGGCCGCGGGGACCTGCGGCCGCCACAGCGCCATGGTGTGGCCGCCCGCGCTGCGCGGCAGGAACACCACGTGCACGCGGGTCGGCGCCTTGGCGACGGACTCCAGCGCCACGCCCGCCTGGTAGCCGTCCCCGGGCTCACCGGAGAGGTACAGCGCTGTCCGGGGCGGCACGGGCGCCTTCTTCAGCAGCAGATAGGGATTGTTCCGGGCCCGCAGGGCGGGGGTCCGGGCGGCGAGCGAGCCGGGTTCGCCGACCGGGTCGTTGTACCCGGACATGCTCACCGCCGCCCGGTAGCGGTCGGGGTGCGCCACCGCCAGCTTCACCGCGCAGTGGGCGCCGGCCGAGTACCCGGCCACCGCCCAGCCCCGGGGCGCCGGCTGGGCCCGGAAGTTGTCCGTGACCATCTTCGGCACGTCGATGCTGAGCCAGCTGTCGGCGTTGACCCGGCCCGGGATGTTGGCGCAGCCCGTGTCGGCCCCGGCCACCAGGTTGGTGCGCGGCGCGACCAGGATGAACGGCGCCACCTGCCCGGTCCGCATCAGCGGCAGCAGCTGCTCGTGCGCCGCCAGCGCCCCGAACCAGGCCTTCGCCGAGCCGGGGTAGCCGGGGAGCAGCTCCACCACCGGGAACCGGCTGTGCCGGTGCGCGGGGTCGTCGTACTGGGGCGGCAGCCAGACGTAGACCTCGGCGTTCACGCCCGAGACCCGGCCCTCGAGCCGGGTGACGCGCACCCCTCCGGCCGCGTCCATGCCGGGCCCGCGGGCCGGTCTGAAGGTCTGCTCGACCCTGGGCAGCCGCTGCACCGCTATGCCGCCCGTGCCGTCCGGGCCGAGGTCGGCGGCCCGCTGGACGTGGTTGCCGGTACCGAGCAGGTCGGCCCAGCCGTCGTACAGGTTGTTCTGGTTGTTGACGAGCACGAAGACCAGGGTGATGGCCGTACCCTGGGCGAACAGCAGCATCAGTACCCGGGCCGCGAGCCGGAGCGGCCTGGGGCCGCGCAACCGCGACCACAGGAAGAGCGGCAGCACGAGGGCGACCGCGGCCAGCACGACGGTCGTGTAGAGGAACGGGGTCCCGGTGAGGCTCATGTCTCACTAGAGGGGAATCGGCGCCTCCAGGTTCTGGACGTGTCCGGACACTTGCCGAGAAATTGCCGACACCCCGCACCCGGAGGCTCGCTCGTCCCGCCTGGCCCTGCCGGCCCTCTGGGCCCTCTGGCCCCTCTCGGCCCTCCCGCCCCCGGCGGCCCCCGGTCCCGTCCGCCGTCCGAGCCCCGCCGTCCGACGGCCGCTGCCGCAGCAAAAGCTACCGCTCAGTAATTTCCTGTTGTACCGTTCATCCATGTCAGAAGCAGCCTCCGCCGCCTCCACCGCTCCCGGCTTCCGAGCGGGGGGAGCCCCATCGCGGGCGACGATCGGCGACAGCGAGTTCGACCGCGACACCTCGGTCACCCGGCGCGAGCCCGGCGTCTACGACATCGACCTCTCGGCCGGCTGGACCATCATCAGCGCCGTGAACGGCGGCTATCTGCTGGCCGTGCTCGGCCGGGCCCTCGCGGACACCCTGCCGCACCCTGACCCGTTCACCATCTCCGCGCACTACCTCACCGCCTCCCAGCCCGGCCCGGCGGTCGTCCGCACCCAGACGGTCCGCACCGGCCGCACCCTGTCCACCGGCCAGGCCTCGCTCCTGCAGTACGACGACGAGGGGCGCGAGGTGGAGCGCATCCGGGTCCTCGCCTCCTACGGCGACCTCGCCGCCCTCCCCGACGACGTCCGTACGACGGCGACGCCGCCCGCGATCCCGCCCATGGACCGGTGCTTCGGCCCCGACGACTCGCCCGCCCCGGTGCCGGGCAGCTCGGCGATCACCGAGCGCCTGATGCTCAAGCTGGACCCCGCCACCCTCGGCTGGGCCCTCGGCGCCCCCACGGGCAAGGGCGAGATGCGCGCCTGGTTCGGCCTGGCCGACGGCCGCGACGCCGACCCCCTCTCCCTGCTGCTCACCGTGGACGCCCTGCCGCCCACCGCCTTCGAGATCGGCATCAAGGGCTGGGTCCCCACGGTGGAACTCACCGTCCACGTCCGGCACCGCCCGGCTCCCGGCCCGCTGCGGGTGTCCATCACCACCCGCAACCTGGCCGGCGGCTTCCTGGAGGAGGACGCCGAGGTCTGGGACAGCGAGGACCGCCTGGTCGCCCAGTCCCGCCAGCTGGCCCGGGTCAGGCTCGGCTGAACCACCCGGCGCACCCGGCCCGGCCCCCCTTCGGCCGCCGTCCGCCGCCGCCCCGCACGACTCAGTCGCGCCAGTGGCTGCGGCCGATGCTGATCAGCCGCAACTGCCGGGTGGCGAGCTGCGTCACCCGTTCGCGCTCCTCCTCCGGGGCCTCCAGCGCCTCCAGGAACAGGGAGGCGGTGATGAGCATCTGGTCGACGTAGAGGTGCGCCAGCATCAGCAGGTCGTCGTCGTCCCAGCCCGCGGCCTCGGGGTCCTTGGCCAGTTCGGCCTTCACCTCACCGGCGAACCGGGCGAGTTGCTCGCGGATGGCCTCGCGAACCGGCTGCACGCCGCCGTGCCGCTCCCGGGCGATGAAGCGGACGTGCGCCGGAAACGCCTCGACGTGACGCGCGATCAACTCGACGGCCCCCGCGATGCGTTCCTCGCTGTCACCCGTCGTGGACACCGTCGTCCGCACCATCGGGTGCAGACTGCCCAGCGCCTCGTCGACCAGGGCGACCCCGAGATCCGCGGTCGAGCGGAAGTGCCGGTAGAAGGCGGTCGGGGCGACACCGACGGCCCGGGTGACCTCGCGCAGACCCAGGCTGCTCAGGCTCTGTTCCTCCAGCAGGGCGAGTGCCGCGTCGAGGAACGCCTGCCGGGTCTTCTGCTTCTGCGCCTGCCGGATGCCGAGGGTGTGACTCATGTCATCCAGTTAACAACTGTTCTCCGTAATTGAAAAGCCGTGCGGCGCGCTAGACTCGAAGTCAGTGAACAACTGTTACTACAACTGTTCACCCAGACTTCACACCGGCCGAACACGAGGTATCCCGAGGGGGGATCCGATCTCATGCTGTTCCTCGTCGCCGCACTGATGCTGCTCGGAGTCGTGATGGGCACCGTGGCCCACGTGCCGCTGGACGTCAGCGCCGTCATGGCCGTCGTGATCGCCGTCTGGCTCGGCGTCTTCGCGCTCAGGGAGCGCCACGGCCGCCGTCGCCGCACACCGGCCAACTGACCGTCGCCCGAGACCTCAGGAGCTGAGCACCATGCAACTCACCGCACCGGCAACCGACCGCACCGCCGTCGGCACCGAATCCGGCACCCGTACGCGTTCGCGTGACGCCGACGGCATGGCCGTGGCGTCCTTCATCCTCGGCCTGCTCGGACTGCTCGTCCTCAACCTCTTCCTGGGCCCCATCGCCATCGCGCTCGCCGCCGTCGCCCTGTGGCGCGGCACGGCCCGCCGCGGCCGCGCCTACCTCGGCCTGGCCCTGGGCGTGGCCGACCTCGCGGTCCTGGTGGCCGCCATGCAGACGGCCCACACGGTCTCCTGGAGCCTGTGAGCGACGACCGAGGTGTGTGGCCGCCACCGGACGCCCCGGCTCGACGGCACCCCCTCGGCGCCGAGGGCGGCCGCCGGGGACCCGTAGAATCGGGCGCACCATGGCTTACCTCGACCACGCCGCCACGACCCCGATGCTCCCGGAGGCGGCAGAGGCACTGACCGCCCAGCTGAGCATCACCGGCAACGCGTCCTCCCTGCACGCCTCCGGCCGCCGGGCGCGCCGCACGGTCGAGGAGTCCCGCGAGACGCTCGCGGAAGCGCTGGGCGCCCGTCCCAGCGAGGTCGTCTTCACCTCGGGCGGCACCGAGGCCGACAACCTCGCCGTGAAGGGCCTGTACTGGTCCCGCCGCGCCGCTGATCCGGCCCGCACCCGCATCCTGGTCAGCCCCGTCGAGCACCACGCCGTCCTCGACGCCGTGCACTGGCTCGGCGAACACGAGGGCGCCACGGTCGAGTACCTGCCCGTCGACTCCTGCGGCCGCGTCCACCCCGAGGCGCTGCGCGAGGCCATCGGCCGCAATCCCGGCGACGTCGCCCTCGCCACCGTGATGTGGGCCAACAACGAGATCGGAACGGTGCTGCCGGTCCGTGAACTCGCCGACGTGGCGGCCGGGTTCGGAGTACCGCTGCACTCCGACGCGGTCCAGGCCTTCGGGCAGGTGCCGGTCGACTTCGCCGCCTCCGGCCTCGCCGCGATGACCGTCTCCGGACACAAGGTCGGCGGCCCGTACGGCATCGGGGCCCTGCTGCTCGGCCGCGAGTACACCCCCGTCCCCGTCCTGCACGGCGGGGGTCAGGAGCGGCACGTCCGCTCCGGCACCCTCGACGTCCCGGTCATCGCCTCCTTCGCCGTCGCCGGCCGTATCGCGGCCGAGCGGCGCGCCTGGTTCGCGCGCGAGATCGGCGCCCTGCGGGACCAGTTGGCCGACGCCGTCCGGGCCGCCGTGCCGGACGCGATCCTCGGTGGTGACCCGGCGCCCGAGGGGCGCCTCCCGGCCAACGCGCACTTCTCCTTCCCGGGGTGCGAGGGCGACTCCCTGCTGCTGCTGCTGGACGCCCAGGGCATCGAGTGCTCCACCGGCTCGGCCTGCACCGCGGGCGTCGCCCAGCCCAGCCATGTCCTGCTCGCCACCGGCGCCGACCCGGACCTGGCCCGCGGCACCCTGCGCTTCTCCCTCGGCCACACCTCCACGAAGGCGGACGTCGAGGCGGTCGCCAAGGCGATCGGTCCGGCGGTGGAGCGGGCCCGGGCGGCGGGGCTCAGCTGAGACACGGAACGACCTACGAGGCGGGTTCCCTTCGCCGGCATGGTCCGGATCAGGTACTGGGGGTCGCCGTCCGGTCCTATGCCAGCAACCCTTCGGCCTCTCAGTTCGAGCGTCGACGTCGGCACCAGCGGAGACCGTGTGTCTCTCGCTGAAGTCGGCTACTCCGCTTGAACTCCCTCACTCGTCTCGCAGGTCTTGGGTTCAGAATAAAACGCCTCACAACGGACAAAAAGGGCTTCGCTCTTGATTTTTTTCCCGGTCAGGTCCCGGTCGTGCGCGCCCGCCCCACCAGCCCCAGATACCGCTGCCAGTCCCAGTGCGGCCCCGGGTCGGTGTGGTCCGTGCCCGGCACCTCCGCGTGGCCGATGATGTGCTCGCGGTCCACCGGTATGCCGTACCGCCCGCAGACCGCCGCGGTCAGCCGCGCCGAAGCCGCGTACATGGCGTCCGTGAAGGAGGAGGCGTCCGCCACGAAGCCCTCGTGCTCGATGCCCACACTGCGCTCGTTGACCAGCCGGTCGCCCGCGTGGAAGGCCACGTCCAGTTCCCGGATCAGCTGGGTGACCCGCCCGTCCTTGCGCACGATGTAGTGCGCGGCCGCCCCGTGCGCCGGGTCCTGGAACACCCTCACCGCCGACGCGTAACCACCCTGCGTCACGTGCACGACCACCCGGTCCACCCGGTAGTCGTCCGGCCGGTCCGCCCGCCGGTAGTTCGCCGGCGAGGCCGCCACCCAGCGGGCGCCCCGGAAGTCCACCGCGCCCGCCACCCGCGGCCGGTCGACCCCGGGCAGCCGCCACCACAGCCGGGACAGCTCGTCCCGGGCCAGCACCGCCGTGCCCACCGCGGCCGCGGCCCCGCCGGCCAGCAGCGCACGCCGCCCCAGCCGCCGGTCGCCGTCGCCCCTCGCGCCCTTCGGTGCCTGCGCGCGGCCCTCGCTCGCCCCCATACGACCTCCAACGGATATCCGGCCGACCCGGTTCCCGCGCCCCCGTACCCTGGAAGGGCTATGACTGACACCCCGCAGCGCACCCGCCCCCTCCGCGTCCTCGCCGCCATGTCCGGCGGGGTCGACTCTGCCGTCGCCGCCGCGCGTGCCGCGGAAGCCGGTCACGACGTCACCGGCGTCCACCTCGCGCTCTCCGCGAACCCGCAGTCCTTCCGTACCGGCGCGCGGGGCTGTTGCACCATCGAGGACTCGCGCGACGCCCGCCGCGCGGCCGACGTCATCGGCATCCCGTTCTACGTCTGGGACCTCGCCGACCGGTTCCGCGAGGACGTCGTCGAGGACTTCGTCGCCGAGTACGAGGCCGGCCGCACGCCGAACCCGTGCCTGCGCTGCAACGAGAAGATCAAGTTCGCCGCGCTGCTCGACAAGGCGCTGGCCCTCGGCTTCGACGCCGTCTGCACCGGCCACTACGCCAAGGTGGTCGTGGGCGAGGACGGATCCCGCGAGCTGCACCGCGCCTCCGACATGGCGAAGGACCAGTCGTACGTCCTCGGTGTCCTGGACGACCGGCAGCTCGCCCACGCGATGTTCCCGCTCGGCGACACGGTCACCACCAAGGACGAGATCCGCGCCGAGGCCGAGCGCCGGGGCCTCGCCGTGGCCAAGAAGCCCGACTCGCACGACATCTGCTTCATCGCCGACGGCGACACCCAGGGCTTCCTGGCCGAGCGGCTCGGCAAGGCCGAGGGCGACATCGTCGACGAGGACGGCAACCGCCTGGGCGGGCACGAGGGCGCCTACGGCTTCACCATCGGCCAGCGCAAGGGCCTGCGCATCGGTACCCCGGCCGCCGACGGCAAGCCGCGCTACGTCCTCGACATCTCGCCGGTCACCAACACGGTCACCGTCGGCCCGGCCGCCGCCCTCGACGTCACCGCCCTCACCGCGATCAAGCCCCGCTGGTGCGGCACCGCCCCGGCGGGCCCCGGCACCTACACCGCCCAGCTGCGGGCCCACGGCGGCGAGACCGAGGTCACCGCCGAACCGGTCGACGGCGGCCTGCGCGTCACGTTCACCGAACCGGTCCGCGGCGTCGCACCCGGCCAGGCGATCGTGCTGTACGACGGCACCCGCGTGGTCGGCTCGGCGACGATCGCGTCCACCACGCGCGCGACGGCCGCGGCGCTCTAGAGGCGCTCGCCCCCGGCGGCCCGGGCCGCCGGGCCGCCCGTCGGCCCTGCTAGCCGGCGAAGAACTCCGTCAGCACCGGTCCCAGGACGTCCGGCTCCACCACGTGCGTCTGGCCCTCCAGGACCCGGTACGTGCCCCCGGGCACCGTCTCCGCCACCGCGCGGGACGCCTGACGCAGGAAGTCCGGGCTGGCACCGCCCGCGACACTGAGCACGGGCACGGAGATCCCCGCGAGCACCTCCCGGGGGAGCAGGCCGTCACCCATGACCGCGTCGTCGTAGGCGAGACTCGGCGCCACGGCCTCCATGCCGGACCACATGGGCGACTGGCGGGCGCGCTGGATCATCTCCTCGCCCAGGCCCGTCAGACGCAGGAACAGCTCCACCGCGTCCCCGCGCCGGCCCTCGCCGAGCGCCTCGGTCAGCTGCTCCTTGTACGCGGCCTCCCGCTCGGCGCCGCCCTCGAGGAAGTCGGCGAACGGCACCTCGTACACGGCGACCCGGGCGACCGGCAGCCCGCTCGCCGCGGCCCGAAGGACCAGCGCGCCGCCCGAGGAGACCCCGAACAGCGCCGCCTGCGCGCCCACCGCGTCGATCAGCGCGGCCAGGTCCTCGACCTCCCTAGCGACCTCGTACGGTGGCGTGTCGCCGCTCGCGCCGCGGCCCCGGCGGTCGTAGACGACGGCCGTACAGCGCTCCGCGAGCCGCTGGGCCAGGGGCGCCACGGTGCCGCCGGTGGACATCGCGCCGCTCACCAGGATCACCGTCGGCCCCTGACCGGTCACTTCGTACGCGAGACGGGTGCCGTCCCGGGAAGTCGTCTTCTTGTCCATGGCCGTGCAGACTGCCGCACGGCACGGAACTCATCGCGTCACGACACGGCGTCGGCGCTCAAGACACCTCGGGTTCGTAGAAGCACAGGTGATCTTGGATCCGCGCCACCTCCGGCTTCGGATCCGGGTACGCCCAGACCAGATCCGGCGCCTCCGGCAGCGACCAGTAGGACGCCGTGCCCTTGAAGGGGCAGACGGTGTGCGTGCCGGAGGGGGTCAGCAGGTCGAGTCGCACGTCCTCGGCGGGGATGTAGTACCGCACCGGACAGCCCGTCTCGCGCAG
Organism: Streptomyces sp. NPDC096012; assembly: GCF_040426375.1. Taxonomy (NCBI): domain Bacteria; kingdom Bacillati; phylum Actinomycetota; class Actinomycetes; order Kitasatosporales; family Streptomycetaceae; genus Streptomyces; species Streptomyces sp. NPDC096012. The sequence continues at coordinate 14,733 of NZ_JBEOTD010000054.1, read as the reverse complement.
CAGCAGGGCGCGGTCGCTCTCCGCGAGGACCCGGCCGCCGCGCACCACGCGCACGTGCCGCTCGCTGGGCTCAATGGTGATCGTGTGTCCTTGGCTCATACCGGGAGAGCACCGGGCGGCCCGCTCTTCTTCCCGCGCACGCCCCGGGTCGTACGGTGGTCACCATGAACATCTGCGTCTTCCTGTCCGCCGCCGACCTCGACGAGCGTTACACCCGCCCCGCGCGCGAGTTCGCGGAACTGATCGGCAAGGCCGGCCACACCCTGGTCTGGGGCGGTTCCGACGTCGGCCTGATGAAGGTGGTCGCCGACGGCGTGCACGAGGCGGGCGGCCGGCTGCTGGGCGTCTCCGTGGAGTTCCTCTCGAACAAGGCACGCCCCGGTGCGGACGAGATGCTCATCGCCGGTGACCTCGCCGAACGCAAGAGGCTGCTGCTGGACAACGCCGACGCCGTGGTCGTCATGGTGGGCGGCACCGGCACGCTCGACGAGGCCACCGAGATCCTGGAGCTGAAGAAGCACGGCCGCACCACCAAGCCGGTCGTGCTGCTGAACACCGCCGGCTTCTACGACGGCCTGCAGGAGCAGTTCCGCCGCATGGAGGCCGAGGGCTTCCTGCCGCGGCCGCTGGCCGACCTGGTCTTCTTCGCCGAGGAGCCGGCCGGCGCCCTGGCCCACCTGGAGGAGCAGCTCGGCGTCCACTGATGCGAGCATGGCGGGCATGGCTACTCACTTGATCACCGGGGCCGGTTCCGGCATCGGCGCGGCCGTCGCCCGCCGGCTGCACGCGCGCGGGGACGAACTGGTGCTGCACGCGCGCGACGCGGGCCGCGCGAAGGAACTGGCCGCCGAGTTCCCCGGGGCGCGCACCCTGGTCGGCGACCTCGCGGACCCCGACAAGCTGTCCTGGGCGTTCTCCCACCAGACCCTCCCGGAGCGGGTGGACTCCCTGCTGCACGTCGCCGGCGTGGTGGACCTCGGCCCGGTCGGCGACCTGACCCCGAAGTCCTGGCGCCACCAGCTCAACGTCAACCTGATCGCCCCCGCCGAGCTGACCCGGCACTTCCTGCCCCAGCTCCGCGCGGCCCGCGGACAGGTGATCTTCGTCAACTCCGGCGCCGGTCTGAGCGCGCACGCCGGCTGGTCCGCCTACGCCGCCTCCAAGCACGGGCTGAAGGCCCTCGCCGACTCCCTGCGCCACGAGGAGCACGGCAACGGCGTGCGGGTCACCTCGGTCTACCCCGGCCGCACGGCGAGCCCCATGCAGGCCAAGGTCCACCGGCAGGAGGGCAAGGAGTACGACGCCGGGCAGTGGATCGACCCGGAGTCGGTCGCCACGACGATCCTGACGGCCCTGGACCTGCCCAGGGACGCGGAGATCAACGATGTGACGGTACGGCCGGGGCGCTGAGCCCGGCCGCGGGTTCCGTAGGCTTCCCGGGTGAGCGAAAACAGCGTGTTCGGATTCGGCGGTGCCACCGGTGTCGGCTCCATGCCAGGGGCGGACGCCCGCGAGGCCGCCAAGACCGTGACCGGGTCCTTCGAGGACTTCCCCTTCCTGCCCGAGTTGCCCGCCCGGGGACCCGGTGCCGACATGATCGGCCGTACCGCCGGCATGCTGGTCGAGCTGTACGCGCGCGTGGAGCCCAGCGGCTGGCGGATCGGGGACCGCCCGGGCCGCGACACCAGGCGGGCCCGGGGCTGGCTGGTCGAGGACCTGGACGCCCTGGAGGAGTTCACCCAGGGCTACCGGGGCGACCTGAAGGTCCAGGCGGTCGGCCCGTGGACGCTGGCCGCCGCCCTGGAGCTGAGGAACGGCCAGTCCGCGCTGTCCGACCCCGGCGCTCGCCGCGACCTCGCCGCCTCCCTCGCGGAAGGACTGCGTCTGCACCTGGGGGAGGTGCGGCGCCGGATCCCCGGGGCGCGGATCGTGCTGCAGCTCGACGAGCCCTCCCTCACCGCCGTGCTGCGCGGGGAGGTCCGCACGGCCAGCGGCTACCGCACGTACCGCGCCGTGGACCGGCAGGCCGTGGAGGCCACCCTCCGGGACGTCGTCGGGGTGCACCCCGGCGGTCCCGTGGTCGTGCACTCCTGCGCGCCCGACGTCCCGTTCGCCCTGCTGCGGCGGGCCGGCGCGGCCGCCGTCTCCTTCGACTTCACGCTTCTCACCGAGCGTGACGACGATGTGATCGGCGAGGCCGTGGAGGCCGGCACCCGGCTGTTCGCCGGTGTCGTGCCCGGCACGGACGGCCCATTGTCAGACCCTGCCGGTAGCGTCGTGGGTGTCAGGACGCTGTGGCGCAGGCTGGGCCTGCATCCGGGACTGCTCGCCGAGGCGGTCACGGTCACCCCGGCGTGCGGTCTGGCGGGCGCTTCCCCGGCGTACGCGCGCCAGGCCCTCGCCCACTGCGTCCGGGCGGCGAGATCCCTCGCGGACAACCCAGAGTAACGGGAGGACAACACGGTGGCCGGCGACAAGCAAGCGGAGACCACGGCGGTGCCGGCGGAGGCCCGCGAGAAGCACGCCCAGCTGGCGGAGCAGATCGAGGAGCACCGCTTCCGGTACTACGTGAAGGACGCCCCCGTCGTCAGCGACGCGGAGTTCGACGGACTGCTGAAGACTCTGGAGGCCCTGGAGGAGGAGTATCCGGAGCTGCGCACCCCGGACTCGCCGACCCAGAAGGTCGCCGGGTCCTACGCGACCGAGTTCACGGCGGTCGAGCACCGCCAGCGGATGCTGTCGCTCGACAACACCTTCAACGACGACGAGCTGGCCACCTGGGCCGACCGCATCGCGAGGGAACTGGGCGAGCAGGACTACCACTTCCTGTGCGAGCTGAAGGTCGACGGTCTCGCGGTTAACCTGACGTACGAGAACGGCCGCCTCACGCGCGCGGCGACGCGCGGCGACGGCCGCACCGGCGAGGACATCACGCCGAACGTGCGCACGATCGCGGACATCCCGGACCGGCTGGACGGCGACGACGTCCCCGCCCTGGTGGAGATCCGCGGTGAGGTCTACTTCCCGATGGAGAAGTTCCTCGAACTCAACGCACGCCTGGTCGCGGCCGGTGACAAGCCCTTCGCCAACCCCCGCAACGCCGCCGCCGGTTCGCTGCGCCAGAAGGATCCGCGGGTCACCGCCACCCGGCCGCTGCACATGGTGGTCCACGGCATCGGCGCCCTGGAGGGCTTCACGGGCATGACCCGCCTCTCCGAGGCGTACGACCTGCTGGGCAGCTGGGGCCTGCCCACCTCCGCGCACAACCGCGTGGTCGACGACCTCGACGGGGTGCGCGAGTTCATCGCGTACTACGGCGAGAACCGGCACTCCGTCGAGCACGAGATCGACGGTGTCGTCGTCAAGCTGGACGAGATTCGGCTCCAGGGCCGCCTCGGCTCCACCGCGCGGGCGCCGCGCTGGGCGATCGCCTACAAGTACGCGCCGGAAGAGGTCAACACCAAGCTCGTCGACATCAAGGTGGGCGTCGGCCGTACCGGACGCGTCACGCCGTACGCGCAGGTCGAGCCGGTCACGGTGGCCGGCAGCGAGGTCGAGTTCGCCACCCTGCACAACCAGGAGGTCGTCAAGGCCAAGGGCGTGCTCATCGGGGACACCGTGGTGATCCGCAAGGCCGGTGACGTCATCCCGGAGATCCTCGGCCCGGTGGTCGACCTGCGGGACGGCGGCGAGCGGGAGTTCGTGATGCCGGGCGAGTGCCCCGAGTGCGGGACGCCGCTGCGGCCCATGAAGGAGGGCGACATCGACCTGCGCTGCCCCAACGCCCGCACCTGCCCGGCCCAGTTGCGCGAGCGCGTCTCCTACCTCGCGGGGCGCGAGTGCCTGGACATCGAGCACTTCGGGGCGGTGGCCGCCGCCGCGCTGACCCGCCCGCTGGAGCCGGCCGACCCGCCGCTGGTGGACGAGGGCGACCTGTTCGACCTGACGGTGGAGAAGCTGCTGCCCATCAAGGCCTACGTCCTCGACCCGGACAGCGGCCTGCCCAAGCGCGACCCGAAGACGGGCGAGGAGAAGGTCGTCACCGTCTTCGCCAACCAGAAGGGCGAGCCGAAGAAGAACACCCTCGCCCTGCTGGAGAACATCGAGGCGGCCAAGCGGCGCCCGCTGGCCCGGTTCCTCAACGGGCTGTCCATCCGGCACGTGGGACCGGTGGCGGCCCAGGCCCTGGCCCGTGAGTTCCGTTCCGTCGACCGCATCGAACAGGCCTCCGAGGAGGAACTGGCGGCCACCGACGGCGTCGGCCCGATCATCGCGGCCGCGCTCAAGGAGTGGTTCGCCGAGGACTGGCACCGCGAGATCGTCCGCAAGTGGAAGGCCGCCGGGGTCCCCCTGGAGGAGGAGGCGACCGGCGAGGACGAGGGCCCGCGCCCGCTGGAGGGCCTCACCGTCGTGGTGACCGGCACCCTGGAGAACCACACCCGGGACGGCGCCAAGGAGGCCCTGCAGACCAGAGGGGCGAAAGTGACCGGCTCGGTGTCGAAGAAGACGTCGTTCGTCGTTGTGGGTGACAACCCCGGATCGAAGTACGACAAGGCCGTGCAGCTGAAGGTTCCCGTTCTGAACGAGGACGGTTTCGGGGTCCTTTTGGAGCAAGGCCCCGAAGCGGCGGCCGAAGTCGCGCTTCCGACCGGGGAGTAGCGGTTGAAGGCCACCCGTTCGGCGCATATCAGTTGCATACGGGTGGCCCGGGCGCATTCGGGCAACCACCGACGACCGGTGCCCGTGGAAGCCTTCTGCGGCCTACTGTTGAGATGTGCGCCTGCCGTGCCCAGCTGCGGTCGGGGCATCCCCCTGCCCGGCAAGGGTGCGGGAAAGGTTTCTTCGACGCGGAGCCGCTGATGGTTGTCGGGCATCGGACCGCGTGGCGTGGGCACCGCCGGCTGTGAGAGGGACGGGAATGGAACCGACCGAGAGCGTCGCCCCGGGCTCACGGCTGCGTCTGCGCCGCCGGGCGCTCGCGTGGCGGGGGAACCGGTGGACGGGGCGGGGCGGACGGACGGGCGGCCAGCCGCGCCCGGCCGGATCCGGCGCCGCCGGCGAACCGCACGCCGCCATACCCCTGACCATCGACACCACCCCCGGCCTGCCCGGCTCCGGTCACGAACGGCCACCCTCCTGGCCCGCACTGCCCGCGGCCGTCGTGGCCGCCGCCGCACTCGTCCTCGGCGCCGGCTTCTACCACGCCTTCACGGGCCACCACGCCCTCTTCCCGGGTGGCACGGTCGGCTGGTCGCTGGCCCTGCTCACCGGCGTCATCGTCGGCCACCTCGTCATGCTGGGCCGCGCCCGCTGGTGGGGCGGCACCGGCTCCGGCGCCGCACTCACCCTCGCCGTGCTGCTGCTGTACGGCTGGGTGCCGGCCGGCATGGTCAGCCTCACCGTCGTCGTCCTCGTCGGCATCGCCCGGCGGCACCGCTGGCGCCAGGGCGTGCTGCACGGATCGGTGGACATCCTCGGCATCGGCGTCGGCGCCCTGCTGCTCGGCGCGTTCGGCCGGGTGCCGAGCGTCGAGACACCCTGGCGGCCCGACAGCTGGAGCGTCACCACCGTCCCCGAGGTCGTCCTCGTCGCGGTGGCCTACCTCGCCGTCAGCCGCGGCCTGTTCTGGTACCTGCGCGCCCCGCGCGGCGGCGGCCTGCCCGCCGTCCCCCGCACCGCCCTGGTCAGGCAGGGTCTGGTCGCCGTCGCGCTGCTCGGCATCGCGCCCCTGCTGTGCGTCGTCGCCGACGCCCAGCCGATCCTGCTCCCGCTGTTCGCCATCCCGCTCGTCGCCCTCGACTCCACCCTGTGGATGGCCCGGGCCCGCGCCGAGGAGCAGCTGCGCGACCCGCTGACCGGACTGCCCAACCGCCAGTGGCTGCTGGACCGGATCTGGACCGCCCTCGACGACGCGGAACGCATCGACGCCCGCTCCGCCCTCATGCTGATCGACCTCGACCGGTTCCGGTCGGTGAACGACACCCTCGGTCATCTCGCCGGTGACCGGCTGCTGCTCCAGATCGCCGACCGGCTGCGGCTCGCCCTGCCGCGCGGAGCGGAGGCGGCGCGGCTCGGCGGTGACGAGTTCGCCGTCTTACTTCCCGTCGCCGACTCCACGACCTCCGCCACCCGGATCGCCCGTGGCCTCGTCGGCGCCCTCAGCTCCCCGCTCGACCTCGACGGGCTCACCCTCGTCCTGGAGGCCAGCGCCGGGGTCGCCGTCTTCCCCGACCACGCCCTGGACGCCGAAGGACTGCTGCGGCGGGCCGACGTGGCGATGTACCAGGCGAAGCGGGACCGTACGGGCGTCGAGGTGTACGAGTCCAAGCGGGACTCGAACACCCCGGACCGCCTCGGCCTGCTGGGCGACCTGCGCCGCGCCCTGGACGCGCACGAGGTGCAGCTGCACTACCAGCCCAAGGTCCGCTTCGACGGGCAGGTCGCGGGCCTGGAGGCGCTGGTCCGCTGGGTGCATCCCGAGCGCGGGAAGGTTCCGCCGGACGAGTTCATCGCGATCGCCGAGTCCTCTGGCCTGATGCCCCATCTCACGGAGTACGTCCTGGACACCGCGCTCGCGCAGGTCGCCCGCTGGCGGGCCCAGGGCCTGCCGGTGCCGGTCGCGGTCAACGTCTCCCCGCGCGACGTCCACACACCGGGTTTCGCGGGCTCGGTCGCCGCGCGGCTGGCCCGGCACGGGGTCCCCGCCGGGGCGCTCCAGCTGGAGATAACGGAACACGTCCTGCTGGAGGACCCGCAGCGGGCCGCCGACACCCTCGCCGGGCTCACCGGGCACGGCGTGAAGATGTCTTTGGACGACTTCGGCACCGGGTACTCCTCCCTGGTCCACCTGCGGCGGCTGCCCGTCAGCGAGCTGAAGATCGACCGCTCCTTCGTGGCCCGGCTGGCCGTCGACAACGAGGACGCCGAGATCGTGCGCTGCACCGTCGACCTCGCGCATTCGCTGGGCCTCCTGGTCGTCGCCGAGGGCGTGGAGGACGACGAGACCTGGGAGCGGCTGCGGGACCTGGGCTGTGACGCCGTACAGGGCTGGCTGGTCGCCGCGGCGATGCCGCCCGAGGAGGCGACGGCGTGGCTGCTGGCGCGAGGATCACGCGGCTGGCAGCGGCCCCGGGCCGCACTCCCGGCGGGCGAGTAGCACCCCCGTCGGCAGACCCCGGCCCGCACCCCCTCCCGCGGACACCGACTCCCGCCCCACCCGGCCCGGCGCCACGCCGGCTTCTCGTCCGCCCCGCGGCACACTCTCGTCCCGTGCCGCGCTCTCGTCCCGTGCCGCGTCCCGTGCCGCGCTCCCGCCCCGCCCCACACTCCCGCCCCACCCCCCCATCCGCCCCACGGCACGCTCTCGTCCCGCCCACCTCGCTGCAAGCACGCTCCCCACCCGCCCCGCCCCCAGCCACGCTCCTCGCCCGCCCACCTCTCTGCGAGCACGCTCCCCGCGGCCCCGCTGCAAGCACGCCCCCACGCGCGCCGCCCCAGGCACGTTCCTCGCCCGCCCACGGCCCCACAGCAGCTCCCGCGCCCGCTCGGTGCCACCCTGGTAGTCCTGCGGCACGGCGGTGCGGAGGCCGGCGTCCACGGGTCCGCTCCGCCGCCGCGACCGTCGTGCTCGCCGCCGCCGGACCGCACCCGCCCGGTCCGGCCACACCAGGGGGATGCCATGTCACTGTTCGTACCGAAGTTCGACGACACCGTGCTGGTCCGGGACGCGGAGGCCGAGCTGGTCGGCCGGGCGCCCCTCGGCGTCAGGCTGCTGGCCGACAGCAGCGCCACCGGGGGCGCGCTGTCCACCGTGCGCGTCACCCTGGCGGAGGGCGCCGACGGCGCCCGCCCGCACGTGCACCACGGCTCGGCCGAGATGTTCTTCGTCCTCGACGGCGAGGCCGAGCTGCTGTCCGGCGACGACGTCGTCACCGCCCTGAGCGGCGACCTGGTCGTCGTGCCGCCCGACCGGCCGCACGCCTTCGCCGCCGCCCCCGGCAGCACGGCCGACATCCTGATCGTCATCGCCCCGGGCGTCGAGCGCTTCGAGTACTTCCGCCACCTGCAGCGCATCCGCACCGGTCAGGCCACCGAGGAGAGCCTGCTGGAGGTCCAGGAGCTGTACGACAACCACTTCGTGAAGAGCGGCGCCTGGGACGGCCGGCGCCGGTGAGGACGGGGTCCCGGCAAACCGTTTCACGGGTACGGGGCCCCGACCCATAGGATTGGCCCCAAACCACACGCACTCACCCAGAGGAACGCTGCATGCCTGGCATCACGCGCGAGGAGGTCGCCCACCTCGCCCGGCTGGCGCGTCTGGAGCTGAAGCCCGAAGAACTCGACCACTTCGCCGCCCAGCTCGACGACATCATCGGCGCGGTCGCCCGCGTCAGCGAGGTCGCCGACCAAGACGTACCGCCGACCTCGCACCCGCTGCCGCTGACGAACGTCATGCGGCAGGACGAGGTCCGTCCCTCGCTCACCCCCGAGCAGGCGCTCTCCGGCGCCCCGGCCCAGGAGCAGCAGCGTTTCAAGGTGCCGCAGATCCTGGGGGAGGACTGACCATGACGGACAGCACCATCATCAAGCTCACGGCGGCCGAGACCGCCGAGAAGATCGCCGCCGGCGAGCTCACGGCCGTCCAGGTCACCGAGGCACACCTCGCCCGCATCGAGGCCGTCGACGAGAAGGTCCACGCCTTCCTGCACGTCGACCGCGAGGGTGCCCTCGCCCAGGCCCGCGCCGTGGACGAGAAGCGCGCCCGCGGCGAGAAGCTCGGCCCGCTGGCCGGCGTCCCGCTCGCGCTCAAGGACATCTTCACCACCGAGGGCGTGCCCACGACCGTCGGCTCGAAGATCCTCGAGGGCTGGATCCCGCCGTACGACGCGACGCTCACCAAGCGCCTGAAGGACGCCGACGTCGTCATCCTCGGCAAGACCAACATGGACGAGTTCGCCATGGGGTCGTCGACGGAGAACAGCGCCTACGGGCCGACCGGCAACCCCTGGGACCTCACCAAGATCCCCGGCGGTTCCGGCGGCGGCTCCTCCGCCGCGCTCGCCTCCTTCCAGGCCCCGCTCGCCATCGGCACCGACACCGGCGGCTCCATCCGCCAGCCGGCCGCCGTCACCGGCACGGTCGGCGTCAAGCCGACCTACGGCGCGGTCTCCCGCTTCGGCATGGTCGCCTTCTCCTCCTCCCTCGACCAGGGCGGCCCCTGCGCCCGTACGGTCCTGGACGCGGCCCTGCTGCACGAGGTCATCGCCGGGCACGACCCGCTCGACTCCACCTCCATCGACGCCCCGGTCCCGCCGGTCGTCGAGGCCGCCCGCAACGGCAGCGTCGCGGGCATGCGCGTCGGTGTGGTCAAGCAGTTCCGCGGCGAGGGCTACCAGGCCGGCGTCATCCAGCGCTTCGACGAGTCCGTCGAGCTGCTCAAGGGGCTGGGCGCCGAGATCGTCGAGCTGGACTGCCCGTCCTTCGACCTCGCGCTGTCGGCGTACTACCTGATCGCCCCCTCCGAGTGCTCGTCCAACCTCGCCCGCTTCGACGGCCTGCGCTACGGCCGGCGGGTCGGCGACGACGGCAACCACTCGGCCGAGGAGGTCACCTCCCTGACCCGTGAGGCCGGCTTCGGGCCCGAGGTCAAGCGCCGCATCATGCTCGGTACGTACGCCCTCAGCTCCGGCTACTACGACGCGTACTACGGCAGCGCCCAGAAGGTCCGCACGCTGATCAAGCAGGACTTCGACAAGGCGTTCGAGCAGGTCGACGTGATCGTCTCCCCGACGACCCCGACCACCGCGTTCGCGATCGGCGAGCGCGCCGACGACCCGATGGCGATGTACCTCGCGGACCTGTGCACCATCCCGACCAACCTGGCGGGCAACGCGGCCATGTCCCTGCCCTGCGGTCTCGCCCCGGAGGACGGCCTCCCGGTGGGCCTGCAGATCATCGCCCCGGTGATGAAGGACGACCGGCTGTACAAGGTGGGTGCCGCCGTCGAGGCCGCCTTCGTGGAAAAGTGGGGGCACCCGCTGATCGAGGAGGCTCCGTCGCTGTGAGCGCACTGAACAAGGCCAAGGGCTTCAAGAAGTCGAAGTCCGGCACGTACCTGTCGATGGCCGGGACCGCGTTCGGCGCGCTCGGTGTGGCCAAGCAGATCAAGAAGGCGCGCGCCGAGCAGGACACGCTGCGGCTGATCGACGCCACCGTGTCCGCCGTCGCGATCGTCACCGGCCTCGCCATCCTCTACCGCGAGCTGAAGCGGCTGGGCGACGACGACGTCCTGCTGGGCTGAGAGGGAAGTTTTCACCGTGACCACCACGACCGACCTGGTGTCGTACGAGGACGCGCTGGCGTCGTACGACCCCGTCATGGGCCTCGAGGTCCACGTCGAACTCGGCACCAGGACCAAGATGTTCTGCGGCTGTTCGACCGAGCTGGGCGCCGAGCCCAACTCGCAGACCTGCCCGACCTGCCTCGGCCTGCCCGGCGCGCTCCCGGCCGTCAACGCGACCGGCGTCGAGTCCGCCGTCAAGATCGGTCTCGCGCTCAACTGCGAGATCGCCGAATGGTGCCGCTTCGCCCGGAAGAACTACTTCTATCCGGACATGCCGAAGAACTTCCAGACCTCCCAGTACGACGAGCCGATCGCCTTCGACGGCTACCTCGACGTGCAGCTGGAGGACGGCGAGATCTTCCGTGTGCAGATCGAGCGCGCCCACATGGAGGAGGACACCGGCAAGTCGACCCACGTCGGCGGCGCCACCGGCCGTATCCACGGCGCGTCCCACTCCCTGCTGGACTACAACCGCGCCGGCATCCCGCTCATCGAGATCGTCACCAAGCCGATCGAGGGCGCCGGCGAGCGCGCGCCCGAGGTGGCGAAGGCGTACGTCCGCGAGCTGCGTGAGCTCATCCGGGCCCTCGGCGTGTCCGAGGCCCGCATGGAGATGGGCCAGATGCGCTGCGACGTGAACCTGTCGCTGCGCCCGAACGGCACCGAGAAGTTCGGCACGCGTTCCGAGACGAAGAACGTCAACTCGCTGCGTTCCGTGGAGCGTGCGGCCCGCTTCGAGATCCAGCGGCACGCGGCCGTGCTGTCCTCGGGCGGCACGATCATCCAGGAGACCCGCCACTTCCACGAGGACACCGGGTCCACGACCTCGGGCCGCGTGAAGGAGGAGGCCGAGGACTACCGGTACTTCCCGGAGCCCGACCTCGTCCCCGTGGCGCCCTCGCGCGAGTGGGTCGAGGAGATCCGCGCGGCCCTGCCCGAGCTGCCGCTGGCCCGCCGCACCCGGCTGCTGGCCGAGTGGGGCATCTCGGCCACCGACATGCAGGCGATCCTCAACGCCGGTGCGCTGGAGCCGATCGTCGCGACGATCGACGCCGGTGCCGACGCGGCCTCCGCCCGCAAGTGGTGGATGGGCGAGCTGGCGCGCAGCGCCAACGAGTCCGGCAAGACCCTGGACGAGCTGGCGATCACCCCGCAGCAGGTGGCCCGGGTCGCCGAGCTGGTCGCGAAGGGCGACCTGAACGACAAGCTGGCCCGCCAGGTCATCGAGGGCGTCCTCGCGGGCGAGGGCACCCCGGACGAGGTCGTCGACAAGCGCGGCCTGAAGGTCGTCTCCGACGAGGGCGCGCTGACCGCCGCCGTCGAGGAGGCCATCGCCGGCAACCCCGGCGTCGCGGACAAGATCCGCGGCGGCAAGCTGGCCGCGGCCGGCGCTCTGGTCGGCGCGGTCATGAAGGCCACCCGAGGCCAGGCCGACGCGGCCCGCGTCAAGGAGCTGATCCTGGAGAAGCTGGGCGTCGAAGGCTGACCCCGCCCTGTTCGGTACGGCCCCGGAGGCATGCCCTCCGGGGCCGTACCGTCATCCGCGGCGCCCCGCGACCCGCGCGAGGCGATGGGGCGGACGGGGCCGACTGGGCCGAGTGGGCGGACAGGGCCGACGGGGGGCAGGGTCGAGCGGCTGAACGGCTGAACGGCTGAACGGCTGAACGGCTGGACAGGCCGGCCAGGCGCCCTGGTTCCTTCGTACGGCAGAGGGAGCCGGGTCGTGGGTACCACGCTCGACCGGCGCACGGCAGAGCCGGTCGCGGGTACTACGCTCGACCGCCATGAACGGACGCACCAACTCCGGCACCGACCCCGAGATAGCCGGGACTGCCGAGGCCGAGGACACGCAGGGGCGGGCAGCGGGCGCGCGGCAGCGGGCAGCGGACATCGCAGGCCCGGTCGAGGACGGCCGTACAGCGGACGTCGCGGGCGGGGGCCGGGATGTGGACGGCCGGGCGGCGGACAGGGGCGGCCGGACCGAGGACGCGGACGGCCCGGCAGCGGGTGCCGAGGGCCTGGACGAGGACGGGGAAGCACAGGCCGGGGAGGCCCGGCGGGCTCGGTGGACCGCCGCCGGTACCGGGGGGCTGCTGAGTCTCGCCGGGCTGGGGGCCGCGCTGCTCCGGCTCACCGGGTCCGCCCCGGTGCTGGTCCCCGCCGCCTACGCGCTCGGCGCCGCCGTCTGCGCCCTCGCCGCGCTCCTCGGGTTCGGCGGCCGGACCCGCAGGGCCCTGTGGCTGCTGATCGCGGGGACGATGGTCATGGCGCTGGGCGACCAGTTCGACTGAACCGCGCGAAGCGTCCTGCGCCCGGAGCGTCCTGCGCCCCGGACACCGCCTGCCCTGGGCCGGTGCCCCTACCGGCACCGGGCCGCCCGAGCACCGTGCCGCGCATGAGAGGCTCGGCCGGGTCCCGACCGGCGGACCGCGGAAGGAAGAGCGGCACGATGTACGCGATACCCCTGGGTGACGACGGCGCCGAACTGCGGCCCCTGGAGACCTGGCACGCCGAGGAGCTGCTCGCCTGCATCGACCGGGGACGCGAGTTCATCGGCCGGCACGTCGGCCTGGCGGACGCGGTGACCGACCTGGAGTCCGCGCGTGCCTTCCTCACGTCCTACGCCGTCAAGCGGAGCGCCGACGCCGGGAGCCTGCACGGCGTCTGGCTCGGTGGGAGGCTCGTCGGCGGCCTGCTGTTCCGTGTCTGGGACACCCCGGCCGGGGTCTGCGAGGCCGGCTGCTGGCTGGAACCGCGGGCGGCCGGGCGCGGGCTCGTCACACGCGGCATGCGGGTGCTGTTCGACTGGGCCTTCGAGGAGCGCGGCATGCACCGCGTGGAATGGCACGTGTCGTCGGCGAACGGGCCCAGCATCAACGTGGCCCGGCGACTCGGCATGAGCCGCGAGGGCCTGCTGCGCGAGAACTACCTGCACCGCGGCGTGCGCACCAGCACCGAGATCTGGGCGGTGCTCGCCCCCGAGTGGCGTGCGGCACGCGCGCGTGCCGCACGCGCCGATCATTAAGACGGCTCTCAGACAGCGTCCGTACGGTGCCGGGCATGGCAACGAAGACAGAGGAAGGCGCCGAGAGCGGTATCGAGGCGCGCACCGACGAGACGACGGCGCGGCCCGGCGCCGCCGGGAAGGGCCGGACATCCGGAACGACGGGGGCGCAGACGCCGGCGGAGGCGCCCGAGACCGCCACCGCTGAGGGCCGTGACGCTGAGGGCCGTGACGCGGGAGACCGTGACGCCGAAGGCGGTGGCGCGGGCAGCCGTGCCGCGCGGACCGTGGACGCGGGCGAGACCGGCGTGGGGAAGACCGACGCGGGGAGGACCGGCGCCGAGTCCGCCGGGGCCGCCGACGCCGACGCGGTGCCCGCCGGCACGGAGGCCGTCGGGGACGAGGCGCTCGAAGCCCCCGATCCGGAAGGCAGGACCGCTTCCGGGATCGGGCAGGGCGCCGGTGCCGTGGTGTCCGCCGCGCTCGGTCTGGTCTCGCTCAGCGGCGGCTGGATCGGCACCGTCGCCGGTGCCCGCGAGCAGCTCGTCGGCCAGTTGCGCACCTCCTCGTCGGCGAACGTCGCCACGCAGCTCAAGGAGGTCTACGGCGACTCCTGGCACACCACCGCCCTGTGGGCCGGCCTGTTCGCGCTGGCCGCGCTGATCACCGGCGTGGTCGTCCTCGTACGCCCGGCGTTCGGCGCGCCCGGCCGCCCGCAGGCCCCCTGGACCAGGTCGGTCGCCTGGGCCGGCGTCTCGCTCGGCGTCGTCGGCCTCCTCCTGGCCGTCCTCAAGTACTCCGACGCGCTGCTCGGCGTGCCCTCGGCCGGCTGACAACCCGCAGGTCCCAGGGGCCTTAGGGAATCCGTGAGCACCTTACGGACTCCCTAAGGCCCCTTACGCGTGCGTGCGGCCCGCCGGCGGCCCGAAGATGCGGAACTCTCCCGATGTGGCCGACCCCCCTGGGAGACGAAGGTGGAGGCGTCGCAGAAAGCGAAGCACCACCCCGACTCACCTGAAGGACAAGCCGTGTTCGAGATCGAATACCACCGGATGCGTTCCGCCCAGCTGATCCGCGAGGCCGCCCAGCACCGTCTGGCCCGCGAGGCCGCCCGGGCCCGCCGCGCCGCCCGCGACGAGTCCTGCGAGGGTGCCGCGGCCGCCGAGTCACATATCGACCGCCCCCGCCGGCACCGGCAGCCCCGCACCGCGTGACCCCCGCCCCGGCGGGCGCCGACGGCCCCGCCGCCGGCGGCCCGGGCACGGACAGGGCGGAGGTGGGCCGCACGGGGGTCGGCCCACCTCCACCCCGGGGGGCGGGGGGGCCGACCCCCGGGGGGGCGCGCCCCGCCCGCCCCGCCGACGCGCGCACCCCCCCCCGGGCGCGC
>NZ_JBEOTD010000053.1:0-45289 GCF_040426375.1 Streptomyces sp. NPDC096012 | reverse complement strand
GCGGCGCGCCCTCGGCACTGGGCCGGGGGCGCGCCGGCCTCCGGGCCGCCGGGGGCGGGGGGGGCCCCGTACGACGTACGGTGCCGTCCGCCCCCTTGTGGTGTGCGGCCCCGGGAGCGGTGCGCCCTCTGTAGCGCGGGCCTCACCGGTACGCCCCCTGCGGCGTGCGGACCCTGGGAGCGGACCCCCATGTGCCGTGCGGACCCCGGGAGCCCCCCATGTGCCGCGGTCCCCGGGAGCGGTCCCTCCTCGTGCCGTGCCGGACACGGGGGCAATCCGGCCAATCACGGTGGGTGATGACGGTTGGCCCGCGGTAGGGCTCCAGGCCCAGCTGGTCGGCATGTTCATCCTCCGGGTGGACGCTTCTCGCCGGGAGTCCGCACCCCCGGCGGACTGGCGTGAACCGTGAGGGTGCGGGCCCGTGACCACGTCGGGGATGCGACAGCCGCGTGAAACGGTTTGCCGAACATGCGTAGGGTGCAGACAAGTCATCGGAAGAGGTGTGCTCCACAGTGGGCACCCGGACAGCTGCACGACGAGCGAGGGAGGGAGCCGGAGCGATGGGCGACCACAAAGAGCAGCAGCCCGTGCGGGTGGGCGCGGCCGTCCGGCGACGCCGCCGTGCGCTGGAGCTGACCCTCGCGGTCGTGGCGGAGCGCACCGGCCTGTCGGTGCCCTTCCTCAGCCAGGTCGAGAACGACCGGGCGCGCCCCAGTAGCAGCTCCCTGGAGAAGCTGGCCGACGCCCTGCGTACCACGGCTGTCGAGCTCCTCGCCGCCGCCGACCCCGCCGCCAGCGTGGACGTCGTCCGCGCGGAGCCCCTCGCCGACGGGGACTTCGACCCGCGCACCCGTTCCCTGGTGCGCGGCCACCATCAGCTGCACGCCTCCGAGTTCACCGGCGACCACGATGCGGGCCGCGAGTTCCAGCACCGCAACGACGAGCTGATGTACGTCGCCGACGGTGCCGTGGAGATCGAGGCGGAGGGCCGCGCCTACCGTCTCGGTCGTGGTGACACCCTGTACCTGACCGGCGGCGTCCGGCACCGCTGGCGGGCCACGGTCCCGGACACCCGGGTCGTGGTGGTCGCGGTCGCCGAACACATCGAGGCGGTGCAGGACCGGACCCGGTAGTGCGGGTCGTCTCGCTGGTCCCGTCGCTGACGGAGGCCGTGGCGGCGACCGTGCCCGGGGTCCTCGTCGGCGCCACGGACTGGTGCGAACGCCCGGCGGGCCTGGACGTCACCCGGATCGGCGGCACCAAGAACCCCCGGGTGGACCGGATCATCGCGCTCGCGCCCGACCTGGTGATCGCCAACGAGGAGGAGAACCGGGCCCCCGACCTCGACGCGCTGCGCGCGGCCGGCGTGGACGTGCTGGTCACCGAGGTGCGCACCGTGCCGCAGGCCTGCGCGGAGCTGGACCGGGTGCTGACCGCGTGCGAGGCGCCGGGCCGCCCGCGCTGGCTGGACGAGGCGGAGGAGGCCTGGACCGCGCTGCCGGAGCCGGCCGTGCGCAGGACGGCGGTCGTACCGGTCTGGCGCCGCCCCTGGATGGTCCTCGGCCGGGACACCTTCGCCGGTGACCTGCTGGCCCGCCTGGGCGTCGACCACCTCTACGCGGCGCACCCCGAGCGGTACCCCCGGGTGCCCCTGGAGGAACTGCGCGCGGCGGCCCCGGACCTGGTGGTCCTGCCCGACGAGCCCTACCGCTTCACCGCCGAAGACGGCCCGGAGGCCTTCCCCGGCCTGCCCTGCGCGCTGGTCAGCGGACGGCACCTGACCTGGTACGGCCCGTCACTGGCGCGGGCGCCGCGCGTGCTGGCCGGGGCCCTCGCAGCAGCTCGCCGGTGAACAGGCCGCGCAGCGTCCCGCCGGTGGCCGCGAGCCAGGCGGCGACGAGAACGGCGTACAGGCCGACGGCGAGGGCCTCGTACCCGGCGAGTCCGGTGTGCCGGGCGAGCGTCGCGGCGCCGGTGACACAGGTGCCGACCGGGAAGGTGAACGCCCACCAGGTCATCGCGAACCCCATGCCCTGCCGCCGGGCCCGCACCACGTGCGCGGTCGCCAGTCCCAGCCACAGCAGCGCGAACCCCATGACCGGCACCCCGTACAGCACGGCGAACACCCCGAGGCCGCGGTCGTACGGGGCCGGCACGACACCGGGAGCGGCGTCCGCGATCAGCCCCACCGCGGTGGTGGACTGCCCGAGCGGGCCGAGGACCAGGAACAGGGTCGGGGTGAGCGCGAGCGGCAGCGGGCCCGAGGTGAGCAGCCGGCCGAAGAGCAGCGGCAGCGTCAGCAGCGTGGCGAACAGGCTCAGCCCGAACAGCGCGAAGCAGCCGAGCAGCAGGCTCTCGCGGGGCTGGCCGGGCGGCAGGTGCGGCACGAGCAGCGGGCCGAGCGCGGCCGACACCATGGGCGCGACCAGCGGCAGCAGCCACACCGGGGTGGCCTGGGAGGGCTCGACGCGGTGCCGTACGGCCATCAGGTAGGGGACGGTGACGGCGGCCGCGAGCCCGACGGCCGTACCGGCGGTGAACAGCACGGCGTCCAGGGCCACGGCCGGTCCGGTGCCGAGCAGGGGGCGTCCGGCCGTCATGGCGCCGCCGCCCACCGCCAGCAGGGCCATGGCCAGACAGCCGTAGAAGGGGGCCATGGCCGGGTCGAGGAGATGGGCGCGGGCCTGGTCGCCGTGGCGGGTCCAGTGCAGCGCCCGAGCCGTCAGCAGGACCACCAGCATGAGCAGCGACAGCACCCAGAACCCGGCGAGGACGCCGCGCAGCCCGCTCGGGTGCCCGGTCAGCGTGGTGCCGGCCGAGCCGAGGACGGCGGTGCCCATGACGGAGGCGTACCAGTTGGGGCCGAGGTGCCGGACCCGGGCGGCGCGGGA
The DNA here is from genome assembly GCF_040426375.1 of Streptomyces sp. NPDC096012. NCBI lineage: Bacteria > Bacillati > Actinomycetota > Actinomycetes > Kitasatosporales > Streptomycetaceae > Streptomyces > Streptomyces sp. NPDC096012. The sequence goes on along the minus strand of NZ_JBEOTD010000053.1, from coordinate 42,398 downwards.
CAGGGCGGGGGCGGGCAGGGGCGGGGCTGCGGTGACCATGGCTCCACCGTCTCCCGGTTGCCCGCCGCTGACCAGGGGGTTCCCCTCTATCAGGGCATAAGCTGGTCTTATGAGTGAGGCGGAGGGGAAGCGAGAGCGCGCGGAGTCACTGGCCTACCGGGTGCCGGATCTGGCCGCACTGGAGCTGTTGCTCGCGGTGGCGCGGCTGGGCAGTCTGGGCGCGGCGGCCCGGGAGGTCGGCATCACCCAGCCGGCCGCCAGCAGCCGGGTGCGCTCCATGGAACGGCAGCTGGGGGTGGCCCTGGTGGACCGCTCGCCGCGGGGTTCCCGGCTGACCGACGCGGGCGCCCTGGTGACGGACTGGGCCCGCCGGGTGGTGGAGGCGGCGGCGTCCTTCGACGCGGGCGCGCGGGCGCTGCGCGACCACCGGGACTCGCGCCTGCGGGTGGCGGCGAGCATGACCATCGCCGAGTACCTGCTGCCTGGCTGGCTGCTCGCGTTGCACGCCGAGCGTCCGGACACCGCCGTGTCCCTGCTCGCGGGCAACTCGGCGAAGGTGGCGGAGCTCGTGCTGTCCGGCGAGGCGGACCTCGGGTTCGTGGAGGGCCTGTCGGTGCCGACCGGCCTGGACTCCACGGTGATCGCCCACGACCGGCTGATCGTCGTCACCGCCCCCGGCCATCCGTGGGCCCGGCGCGGGCGGCCCGTGACGGCGGAGGAACTCGCGGCGACCCCGCTCATCCTGCGCGAGCGCGGCTCCGGTACCCGCCAGGTCCTGGACGCGGCCCTCGGCGGCCTGGCCCGGCCGCTGATCGAGCTGTCCTCGACCACGGCGGTCAAGGCGTCCGCGGTCAGCGGCGCGGGCCCGTCCGTGCTGAGCGAACTGGCGGTGGGGGAGGAGCTGGCCCTGCGGCGCCTGGTCGGCATTCCGGTGGAGGCTGTCCCGCTGCGCCGGGACCTGCGGGCGGTGTGGCCGACGGGGCACCGGCCGACCGGCCCGGCCCGGGAGCTGCTGTCGCTGACGCGCGGGTGAGACGGGGCCGCTGTCCGGGCAGAGGACTCCGGGGCGGCCGCGGCCCGGCTCAGGAGGCCGCACGGGGTGGCCCGGCTCGGGAGGCCGTCGCGGGTGTGCCGGTGTGCGAGCCGAGGATCCCGGGGCCGCCGGGCCCGGCTCGGGACGCCCTCGCGGTGTGCCGGTGTACGAGCCGAGGATCCCCGGGCAGCCGGGGCCCGGCTCAAGAGGCCACACGGGGTGTGCCGGTGTACGAGCCGAGGATCCCGGGGCCGCCCCGGCCCGGTTCGGGACGCGCTCGCGGGTGTGCCGGTGTACGAGCCGAGGATCCCGGGGCAGCCGGGGCCCGGCTCGGGACGCCCTCGCGGTGGGCCGGCGTACGAGCCGAGGACCCTGCGGCGGCCGCGGCCCGGCTCAGGACGCGGCGGTGATCAGGGCGCGCATCACCCGCAGGTCCTCGCCCATCTCCGGGTGCCACTGCACCCCGAGCACCCAGCCCCGGTCCGGCGGCAGTTCGACGGCCTCCACGGTCCCGTCCGCCGCGTAGGCCGACGGCAGGAGACCCGCACCGAGCCGCTCCACCGACTGGTGGTGGTACGTCGGCACCGTCAGCTCCTCCGGGACGATCCCGGCGTACAGCGTGCCCGGCACCGGCTTCACCGGGTGCCCGCCGAACACGCCGACCACCTCCGCGTGCCCGTCCAGGTGCTGGACGAGGCTGCCGCCGAGGGCCACGTTCAGCAGCTGCATGCCCCGGCAGACCCCCAGCAACGGCACACCGGCGGCCAGTGCCGCGTCGATCAGGGCCAGCTCCCAGGCGTCCCGCTCCGGTGCCGGAGGACCCGTACGCGGGGAGCGCTCGGCGCCGTAGCGCGCCGGATCGACGTCCGGGCCGCCCGCGATCACCAGCCCGTCGAGCCGGGCCACCGCGGCCGGCGCGTGCTCCGGCGCGTCCGGTGGCAGCATCGCGGCCAGGCCGCCGGCCCGCTGCACCATGCGCGGGTACGCGGCCGGCAGCAGCGCCGCCGCCAGCTCCCACACGCCCCAGCGCGCACCCCTCTCCAGATACGTGCTCACACCGATCAGCGGTCGTACGGTCATGCCGCCCTCCCTCGAAGTCAAAGGTGCACCCGCGTACCTTTGCAGAAGCCGGGCTACGTCAGGAAGCCCCGCAGCAGGGCGGCCGTGCCCGCGCAGTGCTCGCGCATCATCTCCCGGGCCCCGTCCGCGTCACCGTCCAGCACCGCCTCCACCAGCGCGGTGTGCTGGCGCTGGGAGTGCTCCAGGTTGCGCACCAGCAGCGGGATGCAGTCGAGCAGGTCGTTGACCGTGGCCCGGACGGCGGCGTACTGCGCGGTCAGCGACGGCGAACCGCACAGCTCGGCGATCGTCAGGTGCAGCAGCGTGTCCAGGCGCCGGTAGTCGGCCAGCGGGGCCTCGTGGGTGCGGTCCAGCGCCTGCCGCAGCCGGCCGGACTGCTCCTCGGTCAGCCCGTGCGCCGCACACAGCCCGGCCGCCCCGACCTCCAGTACCTCGCGGAAGCGCAGCACGTCCTCGATGTCGACCTCGGCGATGCGCCGGCGCAGCTCGTCCTCGCCGCCCGCGTCCGTGCGGGGCCGCACGAACGTGCCGCCGTACCGCCCGCGCCGCGCCTCCACCAGCCCCTGGTCCTGCAGCACCTTCAGCACCTCGCGCAGCGTCACCCGGCTGATCCCGAGCCGCTCCGCCAGCTCCCGCTCGGCCGGCAGCCGCCCGCCGCCCGGCACCAGGCCGAGCCGGACCACCTGCAGGATCTGCTCCAGCGCCTCCTCGAAGCCGTTGCCCGCCCGCACCGGCCGCAGCACCGGTGCGAGCCGGTCGCCGGCCTCCCGGGCGCGCGCCCCCTGCCACTCCGTCTCCCGCGACATCCGCCCTACCCCCTTCCCAAGCAATGGTTCTGAGCAATACCTTATGACTCCCGGCCCGGCCGAAGAAGCGCGAAGGCGCCCAAGGAGGCTCTCCCGTGGCACACCGCACCGCCCCGCTCAGTGTCGAGGAACTGCACGCCCTCGTCGCGAGCGGTGAGATCGACACTGTCGTCCTGGCCTTCCCCGACATGCAAGGGCGTCTCCAGGGCAAGCGGTTCGCCGCCCGCTTCTTCCTCGACGAGGTCCTGCACCACGGCACCGAGGGCTGCAACTACCTCCTGGCCGTCGACACCGAGATGAACACGGTCGACGGCTACGCGATGTCCTCCTGGGACCGCGGCTACGGCGACTTCGCCATGCATCCCGACCTCACGACCCTGCGCCGCGTCCCCTGGCACCCCGGCACCGCCCTGCTCGTCGCCGACCTCGCCTGGAACGACGACTCCCCGGTGGTCGCCGCGCCCCGCCAGATCCTGCGCCGCCAGCTGGAGCGGCTCGCGGAACTCGGCTACACCGCCCAGGTCGGCACCGAGCTGGAGTTCATCGTCTTCAAGGACACCTACGAGCAGGCCTGGAACGCCGGCTACCGGGGCCTGACCCCGGCCAACCAGTACAACATCGACTACTCCGTCCTCGGCACCGGCCGCATCGAACCCCTGCTGCGCCGCCTGCGCAACGAGATGGCCGGCGCCGGCCTCACCGTGGAGTCCGCCAAGGGCGAGTGCAACCCCGGCCAGCACGAGATCGTCTTCCGGTACGACGAGGCCCTGCGCACCTGCGACCAGCACGCCCTGTACAAGACCGGAGCCAAGGAGATCGCCGCCCAGGAAGGCGTCTCGATCACCTTCATGGCCAAGTACAACGAGCGCGAGGGCAACTCCTGCCACATCCACCTCTCGCTGACGGACGCCGACGGCGCCAACGCGATGGCGGGCCCCGACGGGATGTCCGACGTGATGCGGTACTTCCTCGCCGGGCAGCTCGCCGCCCTGCGCGACTTCTCGCTGCTCTACGCCCCGAACATCAACAGCTACAAGCGGTTCCAGCCCGGCTCCTTCGCCCCGACCGCCGTCGCCTGGGGCCACGACAACCGCACGTGCGCCCTGCGCGTGGTCGGCCACGGGCGCTCGATGCGCTTCGAGAACCGCCTGCCCGGCGGCGACGTGAACCCCTACCTCGCCGTGGCCGGGCTGATCGCGGCCGGCCTGCACGGCGTCGAGCACAAGCTCGAACTGCCCGAGCCATGCCCCGGCAACGCCTACAGCGCCGGCTACGACCAGGTGCCGACGACCCTGCGCGAGGCCGCCGAGCTGTGGGAGAACAGCCCCATCGCCCGGGCCGCGTTCGGCGACGAAGTGGTGGCCCACTACCGGAACATGGCCCGCGTCGAGCTGGAGGCGTACGACGCCGCGGTCACCGACTGGGAACTGCGCCGCTCCTTCGAACGCCTGTGAGAGCCCCCGCGAACGCCCCTGACCGGACCAGGAGGGTCCTCCCGCGAACACCCCCGACGCGACCCTGGCGGAGGCTTGCGTGAACTCCCCTGATCCCACCCCGCGACGCTTCCGCGGACGCCCCTGACCCGACCCCGGCGGGCGCTTGCGTGGACGCCCCTGACTCCACCCCCGCGCGTGCTTCCCGGACCACCCCCGTCCCGGCGCCTGGGAGTGGTTGCCGGAACCCTCCTGACCCGCCGCCGCCGGCGCTCCTCCGACACCGTGTTCCGACGCCTGTGAAAGGTCACCCCCGTGTCCGACCCCCAGGAGCTGAAGGTCCTCAACCCCGCCACCGAGGAGGTCGTCGCCACCGTCCCCGCCGCGGGCGCCGACGACGTGGACGCCGCCGTCGTACGCGCCGCACGCGCCCAGGCCGGCTGGGCCGCCCTCGCGCCCGCCGACCGGGCCCGCCTGCTGCGCCGCTACGCCGACACCGTGGACGCCCACCTCGAGGAACTCGCCCGGCTGGAGGTCCGCGAGGCCGGGCACACCGTGGGCAACGCCCGCTGGGAGGCCGGCAACGCCCGCGACCTGCTGCTGTACGCGGCCGGCGGCGCCGAACGCGTCGTCGGACGGCAGATCCCGGCCCCCGGCGGCTGGAACGTCACCTTCCACGAACCCCTAGGCGTCATCGGCGTGATCGCCCCCTGGAACTTCCCCATGCCGATCGCCGCCTGGGGCTCCTTCCCGGCGCTCGCGGCGGGCAACGCGGTCGTCCTGAAGCCGGCCGAGACCACCCCGCTCACCGCGCTCCGGCTCGCCGAACTCGCCCTGGAGGCAGGCCTTCCCGAGCACCTCTTCCAGGTGCTGCCCGGCTACGGCCACACCGCCGGGCGCGCCCTGGTGGACCACCCCGGCGTCGCCAAGATCGTGTTCACCGGCTCCACGACCACCGGCCGCGAGGTCATGGAGCGCTGCGCCCGCCTGGTCAAGCCCGTCACCCTCGAACTCGGCGGCAAGAGCCCCAACGTCGTCTTCGCCGACGCCGACCTCGAGACCGCACTCGACCCGTTCTCGTTCCTGGACAACTCCGGCCAGGACTGCTGCGCCCGCACCCGCATCCTCGTCCAGGAGTCGGTGTACGACGAGGCCCGCGACCTCCTCGCCGAGGCGCTCGCCGCCGTCGTCGTGGGCGACCCGGCCGACGAGAAGACCCGGATGGGCCCGCTGATCTCCGCCCGGCAGCTGGCGCGGGTGCGGTCGTACGTCCCCGCGGACGCCCCGGCCCTGCGCGGCAGCGCCCCCGAGGGACCCGGCTTCTGGTTCCCGCCGACCGTCCTCACCGGGGAGCGGCACGACAGCCCGGCGGCCCGCGAGGAGATCTTCGGACCCGTCGCCGTCCTCCTGCCCTTCACCGACGAGCAGGACGCCGTCCGCCTCGCCAACGACACCCCCTACGGCCTCTCCGGCTCCATCTGGACCCGGGACATCGGCCGCGCCCTGCGCGTCTCCCAGGCCGTCCGCGCCGGCAACCTGTCCGTCAACTCCCACTCCAGCGTCCGCTACTGGACCCCGTTCGGCGGCTTCAAACAGTCCGGCCTCGGCCGTGAACTGGGCCCCGACGCCCTGACCGCCTTCACCGAAACCAAGAACGTCTTCATCAGCACGGAGGGCCCCGCACAGTGACCGACACCCACGTTTGCCGCCGCCTGGTCGGCCGTACCGCCGTCGTCACCGGAGCCGGCAGCGGCATCGGACTCGCCACCGCCCGCCGGCTCGCCGCCGAAGGCGCCCATGTGGTCTGCGCGGACATCGACGAGACCGCGGGCAAGGCCGCCGCCGACGAGGTCGGCGGACTGTTCGTCCGCGTCGACGTCACCGACCCCGAGCAGGTCGAGGCGCTCTTCAGGACGGCGTACGACACCTACGGCAGCGTCGACGTCGCCTTCAACAACGCCGGCATCTCCCCGCCCGACGACGACTCCATCCTGGAGACCGGCCTGGACGCCTGGAAGCGGGTCCAGGAGGTCAACCTCACCTCCGTCTACCTGTGCTGCAAGGCCGCCATCCCCTACATGCGCCGCCAGGGCAGGGGCTCCATCATCAACACCGCGTCCTTCGTCGCCCGGATGGGCGCGGCCACCTCCCAGATCTCCTACACCGCGTCCAAGGGCGGCGTCCTCGCCATGTCCCGCGAGCTGGGCGTGCAGTTCGCCCGCGAGGGCATCCGGGTCAACGCGCTGTGCCCCGGCCCGGTCAACACCCCGCTGCTGCGGGAGCTGTTCGCGAAGGACCCGGAGCGGGCCGCCCGCCGCCTGGTCCACATCCCGGTCGGCCGGTTCGCCGAGGCCGACGAGATCGCCGCCGCCGTCGCCTTCCTGGCCAGCGACGACTCCTCGTTCGTCAACGCCACCGACTTCCTGGTGGACGGCGGGATCTCGGGCGCGTACGTCACGCCCCTGTAGACCCGAGGTGTACGGTCCCCGTGGTATGCGACAGCTTTCCGCGTGGACCCTGGCAGCGGCCGCCGTCCTGGCGGCCGCGCCCACCGCAACCGCCGAAGCCGACACCATCTCCCGCAACTGCCCGCACCTGCGCGGTGATTGGTACGGCGGCAACCGCGAACGCCTGCAGCGGGTGATCGACGCCCGTGGCACCTGCTCCGGGCACCGGGGAGCGGTGGCGGCGTTCGACTGGGACAACACGATCACCAAGAACGACGTCACCGACGCCACCCTCTCCTGGGCCCTGCGGCACGACCGGCTGCCGCGTCCCGCCCGCTGGAAGGACACCAGCGCCTGGCTGACGGACAGCGCCGACCGGGCCCTGACCGCCGCCTGCGGCTCCGGCGCCGGGGCGCGACTGCGCACGTCCGACCGCCCGCACTGCACCGACGAGATCGTCGAGATCCGCGAGAACGGCACGACCATGAGCGGGGCCGCCGCCTTCGCGGGACGGTGGAACCACCGGCGCACCGTGCCCCAGTACGCCTGGGTGCCCCAGCTCTTCGCCGGCCGCACCCCCGCCGAGGTCGCCGCCTACGCCCGCGCCGCCCGCAGCGAGGCCCTCGCCGCGCCGATCGGCGCCACCCGCACCCTCGGCACCCACACCGTCCCCGCGTACATCCGCTACTACGACCAGCAGCGCGACCTCGTCCGCACCCTGCAACGGGCCGGGTTCCGCGTCTACATCGTCTCCGCCGGCTCCGAACCCGTCACCGAGGTCTGGTCCCGGGCCATCGGCGTCGACGCGGCCCACACCATCGCCATCCGCTCGGTCCTCGACCGGCGAGGACGCATCACCACCCGCAACGAGGGCTGCGGAGACGTGCCCGCGAGCAGGGGCGCCGCCATCCCGTACATCGACGGCAAACGCTGCTGGATCAACCAGGAGATCTACGGCGTCCACGGCGCCCGGGCCTGGCACAAGCAGCCCTGGAAGCGGCGGCCCGCCGTCGCGGGCGGCGACGCCGACACCGACGTCACCTTCGTGGGCGACGCCACCGGCGCCCACGTCGTGATCAACCGCAACAAACCCGAGCTGATGTGCCGGGCCTACGACGACGCCGACGGTCGCTGGCTGATCAACCCCATGTTCATCGAACCGCTGCCGCGCAGGCCGGAGCCCTACCCCTGCTCCACCACGGCCCGCACGGCCCCCGACGGCACCCACCAGCCGGTCCGCCGCGCCGACGGCTCGCCGGTGCCGGACCAGGCGGACACCGTGCACTGACGGGAGCGCGGGCCGGCCGCCGGGCGCTCCCTCAGAGGAACGTGTGGCCCTCACCCCGGTAGGTGGGCACGGTCGCCGTGACCGTGTCGCCCTCGATCAGGCGCAGCGCGTCGAACCGCTCGCACAGCTCGCCCGCCTTGGCGTGCCGGAACCACACCTTGTCGCCGACGAGCAGGTCGTCGGCGGGCGCGCCCAGCAGGGGGGTCTGCACCTCGCCCGGCCCTTCCTGCGGGTCGTACGCCAGCCCCTCCGGCAGATACGGCACCGGCAGCCGGTCGGGTCCGGCGGCCCCGGAGGCCGGGTAGCCTCCGCCGAGCACGGTGACGACACCGACACCGGGCCGCCGCACCACCGGCAGGGCGAAGAGGGCGGCCGGACGGCCCGTGAAGGACGTGTAGTTGTCGAAGAGCCGCGGCACGTACAGGCCCGAACCGGCCGCTATCTCCGTCACCGCGTCCTCGGCGGCCGTGTGCTGCACACTGCCGGTGCCACCGCCGTTGACGAACTCCAGGCCGGGGACGACCGCGCGCACGGCGTGCACCACGGCGGCCCGCCGCTCGGCCAGCTCGCGCCGGGCCGCGGCCTGCATCAGCCGGATCGCCCGTGAACGCAGCCGCCGGCCGGCCACCGCGTCCCCGACCCCGGCGATGTGCCCTTCGTACGCCATGACGCCCACCAGCCGGAACCCGGGGCGCCGCGCCACCGACCGTGCCAGCTCGGCGAGTTGAGCGGGGGAGCGCAGCGGTGAACGGCGCGCCCCCACCCGCACCCGTCCACCCAGCAGCCGCAGCGAGGTGTCCATCTCCAGGCAGACCCGCACCACTTCACGCCCGCCGGCACGCGCCGCGTCGATCAGGTCGAGCTGGGCCGGGTCGTCCACCATGACGGTGACGGCACCGGCGAGTTTGGGATCGGCGGCCAGCTCCGCGAACCCGGCGCGGTCGGCCGACGGGTAGGCGAGCAGGATGTCGCCGAACCCCGAACGCGCGAGCCACAGCGACTCGGCCAGGGTGAACGACATGACGCCCTGGAATCCGTCCCGGGCCAGGACGCGCTCCAGCAGCGCGCGGCAGCGGACCGACTTGCTGGCGACCCGGACCGGCTTGCCGCCGGCCCGGCGCACGAGATCGTCCGCGTTGGCGTCGAAGGCGTCCAGGTCCACGATCGCCAGAGGGGCGTCGAGATGGGCGGTGGCCCGGTCGTAACGGGCCCTGTCGGCGGCGAGCGCAGTCATGACGGAAGCCTGCCAGACCGGATTACCGCAGGGTAGGGGGACGTACCGGGCAGATGCCCCGGTGCCGCGGACTGGTTCCCGGTCACCCGCCGACAACCCGTAGAGTGACGCGCACGTACGGCGGAACACGCCCGGCCGGGACGCGCTCGGCGCGCCGGCTGAACCGGGATGCCCGTCCGGCCGTACGGGTATGCGTGCCCGGGAGGGAGCTTCCGCACCGGGCGCGGCCGGGGAGGAGCACGGCCCGCCAGGCAGGACGGCCCGGGCACGAGGAAACGGGGGGTGCATGAGCTCGGAAGCGCGCCACGCCCCCGTCCCACCACGCCCCTCGACCCCGCCCACCGCCGCCCCACCACGCCCCTCGACCCCGCCCACCGCCGCCCCGCAAGTGCCGACCAGGGGCGTCTCCGGGGTGCCCGGGCAGGGTGCGGCACCGGTTGCCTCCCGGATCTCCGAGCAGGGTCCGGCAACGGGTGGCTCCCGGGCCTCCGAGCAGGGTCCGGCAACGGGTGGCTCGCAACTGCCCGAGCGGGGAACCGTTTCGCGCGCACCGGCGGCGGCCTGGGGGCCACGTGCGGACTCCCGGTCGGCTCGGCCGGGTACCGGGCGTCCGGGCGGAGCACCGACGGACGACGATCCCGACGACGAGCCTTCCGTCTTCACCCCGCGTGCCTCCCGGCCGCCCACCGGAGCCGCCGAGCCCGGCGAACGGGCCCGTGCCGCCGGCTCCGGGCCGGTGACCGACGGCCGTCAGCGACGTGGGCCGGCCTTCCGCACCTCCGCCGTGCCCGAGGTCTCCGACCCGGTGAGCCCGCCCCCGCCGCCCGCGTCCGCCCGCTTTCCGGACGCCCCGCCGGAGACCCCCCAGGAGACGACGACCCGCCTCCGCCCGATTCCCCCGCCCGGCGGTCCCCGGCACCCCGGCCCCGCGTCCCCTCCCGCCGGGCCCACCGGACCGGCCGCTCCCGCCGGGCCGACCACGTCGACCGGGCTGAGCGGGCCGTCCGGGTTCACTGCGCCCACCGGGCCGGCCGCTCCCGCTGGGCCGACCACGTCCACCGGGCTGAGCGGGCCGTCCGGGTTCACTGCGCCCACCGGGCCGGCCGCTCCCGCTGGGCCGACCACGTCCACCGGGCCGACCGCGCCGTCCGGGTTCAACGCGCCCACGGGGACCGGGTTCAACGCGCCCTCGACGGCCACCGGGTTCACCGCGCCCTCGACGGCCACCGGCGCCTCGCGTGCCTCCTCGATGCCGCCGGGCGGTGCCCGCCGCGCATCCTCGGGTTCTCCGGGTGCCGCCGTGCCGTCCGCCGGCGACTCGCGCGCGTTCGCTCGGTCCGGGGACGACTCCCGGGCCGCTTCCGTGCCCGCGGCCGACGCATCCGGTGCGCCGGCCGGTCGTCTCGCCGGTTCCCTCCCCGCGCCTGGCGTTTCGGGGGCGCCGGCCGGTCATGGTGCCGGTGCCCTCCCCGCGTCCGGCGTTTCGGGGGCGTCGGCCGGTCGTGGTGCCGGTTCCACGTCCGGCGTGTTCGGCGCACCGGCGCCTCAGGGTGCCGGTTCCCTGCGCGCTGCCGCGGGTCCCGTCGCCGGCCCGACGGCCCCCGTGTCCGCTGCCCCTGCGGAGACGGCGCGGGGAGCGGGCGGCTGGAGATCGGAGGCTGGTGCCCGGCACCCGGCGAGCGCCGCGGCCGCGCCGGACCCGGCCCTGTCCTGGAGTGCCACTCGGCCGGTGGTGTCGTTCGGGGAGCCCGAGGCTTTCGGTACGCGCCGGCACACCGGGGTCCCACCACGCACCGCGGCCGCCGCCGCGTGTCTCGTACTCGGCCTCGGCCTCATCGGCGGCGCGGTGACCGGGAGCTGGCTCACCGGAGAGGGCGAAGGGCGCCCTGCCGCCGGCCAGTACACCGCCGCCGCCGCGCTCTGGCACAGCACGCCCGTCGACCAGTTGTTCCCGCCCACCGTCGAGGGCACCGGAGCGGGACCCGGCGGAGCCGACCGCACCTGGACCCGGATCGCCGTGGCCCCGGACAGCGGTTGCGCCGACGCCTTCGACCCGCTGCTCCGCAAGGCACTCGCCCCGGTCGGCTGCCGACGGCTCCTGCGCGCCACCTACACCGACGCCACCCAGAGCCATGTCACCACCGTCGGCCTGCTGTTCACCAAGGCCGACCCGGCCGCCATGTCCGCGTTGGCCCGGCGCTTCCGCGACGAGCGACTGGACCGGCGCGGCGACCTGCTGCCGCGGCCGTTCGCGGCCAAGGGCACCGCGGCGGAGCGCTTCGGCGACGCGCAGCGCGCCACCTGGACCGTGTCCGTCCTCACCGACGCCCCCGTCGTCGCCTACGCCGTCTCCGGCTGGGCCGACGGCCGTACCGTCGACTCGCCCCAGCCCGCCGCGGACGCCGTCCGCTCCGGCGCCACCACGGCCACGGCCCAGGCCGGCCTCGGCAACGAGGCCCAGGGCCTGGCCGACCGCGTCGAACGGCGCCTGCGCCAGACCATCGGCTCGGCCACGGAGAACCCTTCATGAGGCTTTCGGCCCGCGGCCACCGCCGTCCGCTCGTGAGGCCGTCGCTCCGCGGCCACCGCCGCCCGCGCGTGCGGATGTCGCTCCGCGGGCTGCGCAGCCTGTTCGTGGGGGCATCGTTCCCGGGCCTGCGCAGCCTGTTCGTGGGGGCATCGCTCCCCGGCCCGCGCAGCCTGTTCGTGAGGCCGTCGATCCGCGGGACCAGTCGCCTGTCCGCGAAGCCCTCGATCCCCGGCGGCCGCCACCCGCGCCCCACCGCGGCCGCGGCGAGCCTCCTGCTCGCCGGCTCCCTCGTCCTGCTGCCGTCCGCCGCCGCCCACGCCGACGGCCTCCGCGGCCAGCAGTGGGGCCTGTCCGCGCTGCACCTGTCCCAGGCCTGGCAGACCACCAAGGGTGCCGGCGTCACCGTCGCCGTCCTGGACACCGGCGTCGAGGCCGACCACCCCGACCTCACCGGCAACGTCCTGCCCACCAAGGACATGATCGGTTTCGGCTCCGGGCCGGGCGACCGCACCTGGGCCCGGCACGGCACCGCCATGGCCGGCATCATCGCCGGTCACGGCCACGGCCCCGGGGGCGGCGACGGCGTACTGGGCGTCGCCCCGGAAGCGAAGATCCTGCCGGTCCGCGTGATCCTGGAGGACGGCGACCCCGCACGCTCCAAGGCCCGCACCACCCGCGGCAACGCCCTCGCCGACGGCATCCGCTGGGCCGCCGACCACGGCGCCGACGTCATCAACCTCTCCCTCGGCGACGACTCCGACTCCGCCCACCCCGAGCCGAGCGAGGACGAGGCCGTGCAGTACGCCCTGAAGAAGGGCGTGGTCGTCGTGGCCTCGGCGGGCAACGGCGGCGACAAGGGTGACCACGTCTCCTATCCGGCCGCCTACCCGGGCGTCATCGCCGCCACCGCCGTGGACAGGTACGGCACCCGCGCCTCCTTCTCCACCCGCCGCTGGTACGCCGCGGTCAGCGCGCCCGGCGTGAACATCGTGATCGCCGACCCCGACCACAAGTACTACGAAGGCTGGGGCACGAGCGCGGCCTCCGCCTTCGTCTCCGGCGCGGCCGCCCTGATCAAGGCCGCCCACCCCCGGCTGTCCCCGGCCCAGGTCAAGAAGCTCCTGGAGGACACCGCCCGGGACGCCCCGGCGGGCGGCCGTGACGACTCCCGGGGCTTCGGCATGATCGACCCGGCGGCCGCACTGAGATCCGCGGCGGCCCTGAAACCCCGCGGCCTGCGTTCGGCGTCCTACGGCGAGAAGTACTTCGGCTCCGGCCCGGACGCGGCGGAGTCCGGCGGCGGCGCGTCCGACTGGGCGGCACCCCTGGCGGGCGGCGCCGGCGGAGTCCTGCTGGTGGCCGGGGTGATCCTCTGGAGAAACCGCAGGGAAACCCCCTGACGGTCCACGGGGCTCGTCCGTCGCGGACGCGTCGTCGCTGTCCCGGATCAGCGTCGTGGCGTACGCCCGCCAGGCCGCCGTCAGCCAGCCGCCGACCGGGCCCGCGGCCCCGCACGAGCGCGTCGGTCACCCCGCTATAGGCTCGGTGACCGTGGCGAACAAGAACATTCCCGACCCCGGCTTCTCCGACGACGACGGCTCCGCCGACCCCCGGCTGAGTGCCGCGCTCGCCGCCTGGTCCGAGGATCGCGGCGCCCTCGGGGCCGTCCTGGACGCGCTCAAGGGCGCCCGTCTGCTGGTTCCCGTCGTCGCCGTGCTCGGCGAGGTCGAGGAGGACGAGAACGGGCTGCGCCGCGAGAAGACCAGCGACATGGCCGTCCCCACGCTCAAGGCCGGCCACCGCACCGCCCTGCCCGCCTTCACCTCCACCGCGTCGCTCGCCCGCTGGGACGCCGCGGCCCGCCCGGTCGCCGTACCGCTGCACCAGGCCCTCGAGGCCGCCGCGCACGAGAAGGCCGACACGGTCGTGCTGGATCTCGCCGGGCCCGTGCCGTTCGAGCTGACCGGCCCGGCGCTGCTCGCCCTCGCCGAGGGCCGCACCAGCACCGATCCGCTCACGGACCCGGCCGTCGTCGAGGCCGTCCGCACGGCCGTCGCGGCCGAGCCCGCCGTGCTCCGCGCCCACCTCGGGCCGGGGCGGGCGGACGGCACCCTCGCGCTCGTCCTCGACCCGGCCGCCGAGGCCGCCGGGGCCGCCCGGGCGGTCGCCGAGCGCCTCGCGGCCGACGAGACGCTGCGGGCCCGCCTGGTGCGCGGCCTCGACCTGGCACTGCTGCCGGCCGGGACCACGCCTCCGGGCGAGCCCTTGTACGTGCGGGGATGAGCGGGACGGACTAGCCGTAGACCGGCCCGGTGTACTTCTCACCGGGGCCCTGGCCAGGCTCGTCCGGGACGATCGACGCCTCACGGAACGCCAGCTGCAGCGACTTCAGACCGTCGCGCAGCGGGGCGGCGTGGAAGGAGCTGACCTCGGTCGCGCTCGCGTCCAGCAGACCGGCGAGAGCGGTGATCAGCTTGCGGGCCTCGTCGAGGTCCTTGTACTTCTCGCCCTCCTCGCTGAGCCCGAGCTTCACGGCGGAGGCGCTCATCAGGTTGACGGCGACCGTCACGATCACCTCGACGGCGGGGACCTCGGCGATGTCGCGGGTCATCGCGTCGAAGTCGGGGGAGTCGGGAGGGGTGTCACTCATGCCCCACACGATAGGCGGTCCGGCCGGGCGGCCCTCAATTAGCCCTTGTCAAGCGATCCTGCTAACCTGGTGGACGACCGGCCGGTCACGTCGTGTGTGAAAACAGGACGACCGGCCCACAAGTGGAGGCTCCGATCTCCCACCTGACCGTCCCCCGGGACGGCGGGTCTCCGGTCAGGCGGCCACCATCGTTCCGTACGGACGATGGAGTCGCCCGAATGTGCGCCCCGCGGTCACCGCGGCGGTGCTCCGGTACCCATTGGAGCCCGCCCACCTGTGATCGTCCGGGGCATTTTTTGTGCTTCGGCGCGGTTAGGTCTAACGAACAGAGACGTTACGCGGCTGTCCGCCAGACCGCCGCGTGGTGCTACCGAGGAGGATCCATCAGCGCCGAGCCCCGCATCAACGACCGGATTCGCGTTCCCGAGGTGCGACTTGTCGGTCCCAGTGGCGAGCAGGTGGGCATTGTCCCGCTCGCTAAGGCACTGGAGCTTGCGCAGGAGTACGACCTGGACCTGGTCGAGGTCGCGGCGAACGCCCGTCCGCCCGTGTGCAAGCTCATGGACTACGGGAAGTTCAAGTACGAGTCGGCCATGAAGGCCCGTGAGGCGCGCAAGAACCAGGCGCACACGGTCATCAAGGAGATGAAGCTCCGGCCGAAGATCGACCCGCACGACTATGACACCAAGAAGGGTCACGTCGTCCGGTTCCTCAAGCAGGGCGACAAGGTCAAGATCACGATCATGTTCCGTGGTCGCGAGCAGTCCCGGCCCGAGCTGGGCTACCGACTGCTGCAGCGCCTCGCGGAGGACGTCCAGGACCTCGGTTTCGTGGAGTCGAACCCGAAGCAGGACGGCCGAAACATGATCATGGTTCTCGGTCCGCACAAGAAGAAGACCGAGGCGATGGCCGAGGCCCGTCAGGCGCAGGAGGCCCGCAAGGCCGAGGCGAAGGCGAACCCCGGCAAGTCGCAGAACCCTGCCGAGGCTGAGGGATCGTCGGAGGAGCCTGTCGAGGCCCCCTTCGAGGAGCCTGCCGAGGCGTGATCCCGGGGGACGACCGTCCCCGAGGATGTAACCGATACAAGAGCGACGCTCCGCGGTGCCCGGTTTCACGACCGGGCATCGGAGCGCCACTGACGAGGAGAGAACGGCGCTATGCCGAAGAACAAGACGCACAGCGGTGCCAGCAAGCGCTTCAAGATCACCGGCTCCGGCAAGGTGCTCCGCCAGCGCGCCGGCAAGCGCCACCTGCTCGAGCACAAGTCGTCCCGCGTCACGCGTCGCCTCACCGGCAACGCCGAGATGGCCCCGGGCGACGCCGCGAAGATCAAGAAGCTTCTCGGCAAGTGACGTACCGGCGCTCCAACCGCTGAGCGCCGTACGCCAGGACCGGGACCGAATCGTTTCCGGGTCGTGTGAGCACCCCCACGACCCCGCTACAAGGAGTTAAAAAGTGGCACGCGTCAAGCGGGCAGTCAACGCCCACAAGAAGCGCCGGGCGATCCTCGAGCAGGCCTCCGGCTACCGCGGTCAGCGTTCGCGCCTGTACCGCAAGGCCAAGGAGCAGGTCACCCACTCGCTGGTCTACAACTACAACGACCGTAAGAAGCGCAAGGGCGACTTCCGTCAGCTGTGGATCCAGCGCATCAACGCCGCCGCCCGCGCCAACGGCATCACCTACAACCGCTTCATCCAGGGTCTGAAGGCCGCCAACGTCGAGGTCGACCGCAAGATCCTGGCCGAGCTGGCCGTGAACGACGCGAACGCCTTCGCGGCGCTCGTCGAGGTGGCGCAGAAGGCGCTGCCGTCGGACGTCAACGCGCCGAAGGCCGCGTGACGCCGCGCTGGCTCTAGCCGACGCTCACCGGGACCCGCAGGCTTCACGGCTTGCGGGTCTTGTTGTTGGGGGCTGCGGCGGGTGGTCCGGCCGCGGGGCCCGCGAGGGGTGCTCGCGCGGCTCCCGCGCCCCTTCGGGGCACTGCACGCCGGCTGCGCCACACGCACTGCCCGCGCTGCCGCAGGGCGCCGCACGGTGCCTGCCGCCCCGGCTCCTCCCGCCGCTCGTGCGGGGAGGGCTCCGACCGGCGGGCCCGCCGGTCGGAGCCACACACAGAAGACCTTCCCGAAAGTGAAGATGAGGATGACCTCCGCCCCCGAGCTGATCTCCCCCCGGTCCGCGCGTGTCGTCGCCGCGCGCCGGCTCGCCAAGCGGAACTTCCGGGGCAAGGACCGGCTGTTCCTCGCGGAGGGGCCGCAGGCCGTGCGGGAGGCCGCCGGGCACCGGGGCGCGGACGGGGCGGCCACGCTGGTGGAGCTGTTCGCCACCGTCGAGGCCGCCGAGCGGTACGCCGACATCATCGGCGCGGCCCGCGGCGCCGGCGCCCGGGTGCACCTCGCCTCCGAAGAGGTCATCGCCGACATCTCCACCACCGTCACCCCGCAGGGCCTGGTCGGCGTCTGCCGGTTCCTGGACACCCCCTTCGAGGACATCCTCGCCGCCCGCCCCCGGCTCGTCGCCGTCCTCGCCCACGTCCGCGACCCCGGGAACGCCGGCACCGTGCTGCGCTGCGCCGACGCCGCCGGAGCCGAGGCCGTGATCCTCACGGACGCCTCCGTCGACCTGTACAACCCCAAGGCCGTACGGGCCTCCGTCGGCTCGCACTTCCACCTGCCCGTCGCCGTCGGCGTGCCCGTCGAGCGGGCCGTGGCGGGGCTGCAGGCGGCTGGTGTGCGCATCCTCGCCGCCGACGGCGCCGGCGACCGCGACCTCGACGAGGAACTGGACAAGGGCGCCATGGGCGGACCCACCGCCTGGATCTTCGGCAACGAGGCCTGGGGGCTCCCCGAGGAGACCCGCTCGCTCGCCGACGCCGTCGTGAGCGTCCCCATCCACGGACGAGCCGAGAGCCTGAACCTCGCCACCGCCGCCGCCGTATGTCTCTACGCGTCGGCCCGGGCACAGCGCGCCTCCGGAGGGTGCCGCTCCGTAACCCAGAGCTAGTAAGGTGACCAGCTCGGGGCCCTGCGCCGTCTGAGAGGTGGGGTACGGGGATGAGTGTGGCCGGCACCAGCACCGCGCCGGAGGGCCGGGACGGGCGGCGGACGGCCGCGCCCCGGGACCGCGAGGCCGGACCGGGTGTCGATCCCGACCAGCTGCCCGACGGACTCGTCGTCGCCGACGAGCACGGCCGGGTCGTCGGCTTCAACGCGGCCGCCGCGCGCATCACCGCCGTACCGGCCGCCGACGCCCTCGGCCGGTCCCTGGACAAGGCGCTCCCCCTGGAGGACCTGGAGGGGCGGCGCTGGTGGCAGCTCACCGATCCCTACGGCGGGCTCGCGATCCGGGTCCGGCAGCCCGAGCGCAACCTGCTTCTGCCCGGCGGCCGGGAGGTGCTGGTCTCCGCCCGCTACGTGCGCGACGAGCCGCTCGGGCCCGTCCGGCAGGTGGTCGTCTGCCTGCGGGACACCGAGGCCCGCCGCCGCACCGAACGCAGCCACGCCGAGCTGATCGCCACCGTCGCCCATGAGCTGCGCTCCCCGCTGACCTCCGTGAAGGGTTTCACCGCCACGCTCCTCGCGAAGTGGGAACGCTTCACCGACGACCAGAAGCGGCTGATGCTGGAGACCGTCGACGCCGACGCCGACCGCGTCACCCGCCTGATCGCCGAGCTGCTGGACATCTCCCGGATCGACAGCGGGCGGCTGGAGGTGCGCCGGCAGCCCGTCGACATCGGTGCCGCCGTCTCCCGGCACATCCAGGCCTACGTCGCCGCAGGTCAGCGCGCCGAGCGCTTCCTGCTCCGCATCGAGCACCCGCTGCCCGCCCTGTGGGCCGACCCCGACAAGGTCGACCAGGTGCTCAGCAACCTCATCGAAAATGCCGTGCGGCACGGCGAGGGAACCGTCACCATCGACATCACGCCGTCGGCGTCCCCACGCGAGGGCGAGGACGGTGAGCACGCAGCCACGTCGGTCACCGTGAGCGACGAGGGGCCCGGCATCCCGGAGGAGTCCATGAACCGCGTCTTCACCCGCTTCTGGCGGGGCAGCAAGCGCGGCGGCACCGGCCTCGGGCTCTACATCGTGAAAGGCATCGTCGAGGCCCACGGCGGCACCATCACGGTCGGCCGCGCCGCCGGCGGCGGGGCCGAGTTCCGATTTACGTTGCCCGTGGCGGCCCCGGCCTACCTGGCCTGAGCGCCCCGCGGGCGCATTCGCGTTCCCTCACCCCGTTAGACTCGGCCTTTGGCACCTTTGTGTCCTTCACACGGCCCGCACGAGTCGGTGACGGGACCATCCGCCAGCCAACCGGAAGCACGGGAAGAGATGTCGGCACCGAATAAGTCGTACGACCCTGTAGAGGTCGAGGCCTTGAAACCGGAAGAGATCGAGCGCATGCGGGACGAGGCGCTCGCCGCCTTCGCCGCCGCGGGCTCCCTCGACGCGCTCCACGAGGCGAAGGTCGCCCACACCGGCCCGGCCTCCCCGCTGGCCCTCGCCAACCGCGAGATCGGCGCCCTGCCCCCGCACGCCAAGGCCGAGGCCGGCAAGCGCGTCGGCATGGCCCGCGGCGCCGTGAACAAGGCCCTCGCCGCCCGCCAGGCAGAACTGGAAGCCGAGCGCGACGCGCGCGTACTGGTCGAGGAGGACGTCGACGTCACGCTGCCGTACGACCGTGTCCCGGCCGGTGCCCGGCACCCGCTGACCACGCTCTCGGAGCGCATCGAGGACGTCTTCGTGGCCATGGGCTACGAGGTGGCCGAGGGCCCCGAGGCCGAGGCCGAGTGGTTCAACTTCGACGCCCTCAACATCGGCCCGGACCACCCGGCCCGCGGCGAGGCCGACACGTTCTTCGTGCAGGGGGAGGACGGCGGCAGCGAGTCCGGTGTCGTGCTGCGCACCCACACCTCGCCGGTGCAGATCCGCTCCCTGCTCAGCCGCGAGCTGCCGGTCTACGTGATCTGCCCCGGCCGCGTGTACCGCACGGACGAGCTGGACGCCACGCACACGCCCGTCTTCCACCAGGTCGAGCTGCTCGCCGTGGACGAGGGCCTGACCATGGCCGACCTCAAGGGCACCCTGGACCACATGGTCCAGTCCCTGTTCGGCGCGGGCATGAAGACCCGGCTGCGGCCGAACTTCTTCCCGTTCACCGAGCCGTCCGCCGAGATGGACATGGTGTGCTACGTCTGCCGCGGCGAGTCCGTCGGCAACCCCGACCGGCCCTGCCGCACCTGCTCCAGCGAGGGCTGGATCGAGCTGGGCGGCTGCGGCATGGTCAACCCGCGGGTGCTGGCGGCCTGCGGCGTCGACCCGGAGAAGTACAGCGGCTTCGCCTTCGGGTTCGGCATCGAGCGGATGCTGATGTTCCGCCACAACGTCGAGGACATGCGAGACATGGTCGAGGGTGACGTCCGGTTCACCCGGCCGTTCGGGATGGAGATCTGATGCGGGTCCCGCTTTCTTGGCTGCGGGAGTACGTCGACCTGCCGGCGACCGAGACCGGCCGTGACGTCCAGGCCAAGCTCATTTCGGCCGGCCTCGAGGTCGAGACCGTCGAGCAGCTCGGCGCCGACCTCAAGGGCCCGCTGGTCGTCGGCCAGGTGCTGACCATCGAGGAGCTGGAGGGCTTCAAGAAGCCGATCCGCTTCTGCACCGTCGACGTCGGTCAGGCCAACGGCACCGGTGAGCCCCAGGAGATCGTCTGCGGCGCCCGCAACTTCGCCGTCGGCGACAAGGTCGTCGTGGTCCTGCCGGGCGCCACGCTGCCCGGCGGCTTCTCCATCGCCGCCCGCAAGACCTACGGCAAGACCTCCCACGGCATGATCTGCTCCGGCGACGAGCTGGGCATGGGCGACGACGGCAGCCACGGCATCATCGTGCTGCCGCCGGAGACCGAGGTCGGCAAGGACGCCGTCGAGCTGCTGGAGCTGGTCGACGAGGTCCTGGACATCGCCGTCACCGCCAACCGCGGCGACTGCCTGTCCATCCGCGGCGTCGCCCGCGAGACCGCCATCGCCTACGGCCTGCCGCTGCGCGACCCGGCCCTGCTGGACGTGCCCGCGCCGAACGCCTACGGCTACCCCGTCCAGGTCACCGACCCCGCGGGCTGCGACCGCTTCACCGCCCGCACGGTGACCGGCCTGAGCCCCGAGGCGCGCTCCCCGATCTGGCTGCAGCGCCGGCTGCAGAAGGTCGGCATGCGCCCGATCTCCCTCGCCGTCGACGTCACCAACTACGTGATGATGGAGCTGGGCCAGCCCCTGCACGCCTACGACCGCACGCGGGTCCAGGGCACCATCGGCGTGCGCCGGGCGGAGGAGGGCGAGAAGCTCGTCACCCTCGACGGCGTCGAGCGGAAGCTGCACGCCGAGGACCTGGTCATCACCGACGAGCGCGGCCCGATCGGCCTGGCCGGCGTCATGGGCGGCGCCGACACCGAGATCGCCGACCACGACGACGTGGAGAACGCCACGAGCGACGTGGTCATCGAGGCGGCCCACTTCGACGCCGTCTCGGTCGCGCGCACGGCCCGCCGTCACAAGCTGTCCTCCGAGGCGTCCCGCCGTTTCGAGCGGGGCGTCGACCCGCAGGCGGCCGCGGCCGCCGCGCAGCGGACCGTGGACCTGCTGGTCCTGCTCGCGGGCGGCACGGCCGAGGCCGGCGTCACGGAGATCGTCGCGCCCTCCGGGCCGCACACGATCACCGTCCCGGCCGACCACCCGGACAGGGTCGCGGGCGTCGAGTACGGCCGCGAGACCGTCGTCCGCCGCCTGCAGCAGATCGGCTGCGACGTCTACGGGCAGGACGAACTGCTCGTCACCGTCCCGTCGTGGCGGCCCGACCTGCTCGAGGCGAACGACCTGGCCGAAGAGGTCATCCGCCTGGAGGGCTACGAGAACCTGCCCTCCACGCTGCCCAGGCCGGTCTCGGGCCACGGCCTGACCCACCGCCAGCGGCTGCACCGCCGGGTCGGCAGGGCACTGGCCGGCGCGGGCTACGTCGAGGCGCCGAACTACCCGTTCGTCGCCGAGCAGGTCTTCGACCAGCTCGGTCTGGACGCGGGCGACCCGGCCCGCCGGGTCGTGAAGCTGGCCAACCCGCTGAGCGACGAGGAGCCCGCACTCCGTACGACGCTGCTGCCCGGCCTGCTGGGTGCCCTGCGGCGCAACGACGGCCGGGGCTCGCACGACCTGGCGCTGTTCGAGACGGGTCTGGTCTTCCATCCTCGCGCGGAGCGCCGCGCCGCCGCGCACCTGCCCGCCGACCGGCGCCCCACCGACGAGGAGCTGGCCGGGCTGGACGCCGTACTGCCCGAGCAGCCCCGGCACATCGCCGTCGTCCTCACCGGCTCCCGCGAACAGGCCGGCTGGTGGGGCAAGGGCCGCCCGTCGGACTGGGCCGACGCCGTCGATGCGGCGCGCACCGTCGCCCGGGAGGCCGGTGCGGATCTGGTCGTCCGCAAGGGGCAGTACGGCCCGTGGCATCCGGGCCGCTGTGCCGAGCTGGTGGTCACCGCCGACGGCACGGAGCAGGTCGTGGGCCATGCGGGAGAACTGCACCCGCGGGTCCTCAAGGCCCTGGGCCTGCCCGAGCGCACCAGCGCGATGGAGCTGAACCTGGACGCCCTGGAGGCGGCGGGCGGCGGCGTGCCGCAGGCGCCGAGCATCTCCACGTTCCCGGTGGCCACGCAGGACGTCGCCCTCGTCGTGGACAAGCCGGTCCCGGCCGCGGAGGTCGAGGCCGCGCTGCGGGCGGGCGCGGGTGAGCTGCTGGAGTCCATCCGGCTGTTCGACGTGTACGAGAACGCCGAGCAGCTCGGCGAAGGCCGCAAGTCGCTGGCGTACGCGCTGCGCTTCCGCGCGGCCGACCGGACGCTGACCGTGGACGAGGCCTCCGCGGCCCGGGACGCGGCCGTCGCCCTCGCCGGCGAGCGGACCGGGGCCGTGCTCCGCGGCTGAGCGCCGATTCCCGGCCCGGCCTGCAATGCGGGCCGGGCCGGGGCGTGCTCACTCGTTCGGGTGGGAATCGCAGGCGAACTGGCTCTTCCGGGTCATGCCGTCGACAGAATCGGACCGGCCTTCCGAGGCCGGTCCGTCCGCTGTCGGGACCCACATGGGGGACCAGAGGCATGATCCGCATCAAGGCGCGGGCGCCCACCGCGCGGGCAATCGTCCTGCCCACGGTCTGGGGAGCCGTCGCCGTCGGCTACAAACTCGGCTGCCCGCTCGCCCAGCAGAACGGGCTCGGCGCCCGGATCGTCACCAGCGCCGTGTTCTTCGCCGTCGGCACCGGCCTGATATGCCAGGTCCGCCGCACTCTCCTGCGCGAACTGCGGCTCGCCCGCCGGGCGGCCCGCGCCGCACAGAGCGTCGTCCTGCGCCCGCTGCCGCCCCGCCTCGACGGGCTGAACGTGGCCGCCGCCCAGCTCTCCGCGGACCAGGGCGCCAGCGTCGGCGGCGATCTGTACGAGGCGATCGCCACCGAGCACGGGGTGCGGGTGGTGATGGGCGACGTACGAGGGCACGGCCTGTCCGCGCTGGGGACCGCCGCCGCCGTCCTGGGCAGCTTCCGGGAGGCGGCCCACGACGAGCCGGAACTCGGCCGGGTCCTCGGCAGACTGGAACGCGCTCTGTCCCGGCACTTGCGCGAACAGGCCCGCGCGGAACACCCCGCGCACGGCGGCCGGGCCCCCGACCACCCGGTCTCGGAGGAGTTCGTCACCCTGCTGCTTCTGGAGATCGGCAGGGAGGGCGAGCTGCGCACCCTCAACTGCGGCCATCCCTGGCCGTACCGCCTGCGCGGTACGGCCGTCGTGCCGCTGTCCCGTGCCGAGCCGCTCCCGCCGCTCGGCCCTTTCCCGCTGCCGCCGGAACCGGAGGCACGGTCCTGCGGCCGGCTGCTCCCCGGCGACTCGCTGGTCCTCTTCACGGACGGCGCCGAGGACGCCCGGGACGCCGGGGGCCGGTTCTTCCCGCTGCGGGAAGTGCTGCGCAAGGCGACGGGCGAGCAGCCGACCTCCGCCCAGGCGGTGCTGGGCACGGTCTTCACGGCCCTCCTGCGCCACACCGCCGACCGGCCGTCGGACGACGTGGCGGTACTGGTCGTGCGCAACGACCGGGGACGGGCCGGGCGGTCCCGCACCGGGACGCGGGACGGCGACACCTGCGGCTCCGCGGCACGGGCGAGACCGGCCACCGTGAACCGGAGGCGGAGCACACACCTCTGACAGCGGATGTCCGCACGCCCCGCCGACGCCGACTCGCCGCTGCTTCCCGGGGCGGTGTCGAGGCCTGGCTTGCTGCTGCTTCCCGGGGCGGTGTCGAGGCCTGGCTTGCTGCTGCTTCCCGGGGCGGTGTCGAGGCCCGGCTTGCTGCTGCTTCCCGGGCCGGTGCCGACGCCCGACTCGCTGCCGCCCCCGGACCGGCGCCGAGGCCCGAACCTCCAGCCGGGCCGCCGCGATTCGAGGGGGAACCGGCGGCCCGGCCGGCCTCTTGCGAGGCACCTCAGTCAACCGAACCGGACACGTACCGCGACAGCACGCGTACCCACCGGATGCGCGTGTTCCGTTCACACCCCGTGTGAAAGCGGACGCACTACGCTGATCGCACCCAGGCCACTCGAGGGCATCCCATGCAGCCCAACACTCTTCTCGACGCCATCCTGGACGAGGCGGGGATCTCTCACGCCGGTCTCGCCGCCCACGTCAATCAGGCGGGCCGCCGACGGGGCCTCGCGCTCCGCTACGAACACACCGCCGTGGCACGCTGGCTGAAGGGCCAGCGCCCCCGCGGCCAGGTGCCCGACCTGATCTGCGAGGTGCTGGCCGGGCGGCTGCACCGGCCGGTGACCCTGGACGACATCGGTCTCGGAGTGCCGGGCGAGCCGGCTACCGCGCCCTCCGGATCCCTCGGCGGATTCGTGGAGCGGGCCACCGCCCTGTGGCGCTCCGACGAACAGCAGCGGCCTCACGTGCTCGGGGCCCCGGCCGTCACCGGGACCCCAGCCGTCATGCCCGTCTGGGAGTGGGAGAACCCACCCGAGGACGTCGACGTCTCGCGCGGCGGCAGACACCGGGTGACCACGGCCGACCTCGAGATGCTGCGCGCCGCCCGTGCGCACTACGAGCAGATGTACCGCAAGGCGGGCGGCGTCGCGACCCGGACGCGGATCGTCGGTTTCCTCAACGCCGAGGCCGCACCGCTGCTGCGCGGCAGCTACACCGACGCCACGGGACGCCAACTGCACCGCGCCACGGGCGGATTGGTGGCGATCGCCGGCATCTGCGCCTACGACTCCGACGCGCACGGACTCGCCCAGCGCTACTTCCACCAGGCGCTCAGACTGGCAAAGGCCAGCGGCGACCGCGGACTCGGCGCGTACGTGATAGCGCTGCTGGTCAACCAGGCGCTGTTCATGCGGGAGTACCGGCAGGCCGTCGCCTTCGCCGAGGCCGCGCTGCGCGCCGCCGGCAAGCACATCACACCGGCGCTCGCCTCCGACCTCTACGCGATGCAGGCCAAGGCGTACGCCCACCTCGGCGATTCGGCCGGCGCCCTGTCCTGCATACGGCGCGCCGAGACCGCCGCCGACCGCATCCGGCGCGGACACGAGCCCGACGAGACGGGATATGTGCAGCCCGGGCTGGTCAACGTCCAGGTGGCCGAGGCGCTGCTCAGTCTCGGGGAACTGGCGGCCGCCCGGGACCACGCGGCCGCCGCCGTGGACAATCCGGCGCACGACCGGGGGCGGGTGCACCGGCTCGCCATGCTCAGCACCATCGAACTGCGCCAGGGCAATGCCGAGAAGGCAGTGGTCACCGCCGTGCAGATGGCCGAGCAGGCGCGCGGGATGGAGTCCCAGCGGCTGCGCGACAGACTGCGCGCGGTACGCGAGCATCTGGTGCGCTGCGGCTCGGCCGGCACCGCCGAGGCCGCGGAACTCATCGACGGTGCGCTGCGCGTACCGCTGTAGGCCCACTGTAGGGAGGACCGTCTCTGCTGCGATATTGCCACTTACTCG
The DNA here is from genome assembly GCF_040426375.1 of Streptomyces sp. NPDC096012. Taxonomy (NCBI): domain Bacteria; kingdom Bacillati; phylum Actinomycetota; class Actinomycetes; order Kitasatosporales; family Streptomycetaceae; genus Streptomyces; species Streptomyces sp. NPDC096012. The sequence goes on along the minus strand of NZ_JBEOTD010000053.1, from coordinate 16,873 downwards.
GCGGAAGGTGGCAGAACCGTGCAGTGGACGAAACAGAACGAACAAACTGTGTATGCGAACCGCTGGTTCAGCGTCAATCTCGCGGATGTCGAGTTGCCGGACGGCCGGCACCTCGACCACTTCCTGATCCGGCTGCGGCCGGTGGCCGTGGCCACGGTCGTCAACGAGGCCAACGAGGTCCTGCTCCTGTGGCGGCACCGCTTCATCACCGACAGCTGGGGATGGGAGCTGGCCGCGGGCGTCGTCGAGGACGGCGAGGACATCGCGAGTGCGGCCGCCAGGGAACTGGAGGAGGAGACCGGCTGGCGGCCGGGACCCCTGCACCACCTCATGAGCGTGGAGCCGTCCAACGGCCTCACGGACGCCCGGCACCACATCTACTGGTCCGACCGGGGCGAGTACACCGGGCATCCCGTGGACGACTTCGAGTCGGACCGCCGGGAATGGGTCCCGCTCAAACTCGTCCCCGACCTGATCGCCCGCGGGGAGGTCCCGGCCGCCAACATGGCGGCCGCGTTACTCCTGCTGCACCATCTCAGGCTCGCGGAGGGCTAGTGGGCCGCCAGCGCCTGCCAGACCGTGACGACGAGCGCGCCCAGCGCCGTGAGCGCGGCGAGTGAGCGCAGCGGCCAGCGGGCGTGTTCGAGGGAGAGCATGCGGCTGTTCAGCTCGTCCAGTTCCTTCGCGGTCTCCTCGGTGCGGTGGCTGAGCAGGGCCAGCCCTCCCTCGACGCGGGCGTAGGCCACGTCGAGGCGGCGCCGTAACTCTGCGAGTTCTCCTCGGATCACGGGATGCTCCGGATCGGCGGTCACGTGTCCGCTCCCTTCGGTGATGGTAGGTGTGGTTCCGCATCCCTTGCATGCGCATGAAGAGTCAACTCGCCTGGTGGGCGCGTGGGGAGCGTGTGCGATGGGCATATGCGTGCCCGGCGCGCACACGGTGTGTGAAACAGACGGGCCCGGCACCGAAACCGGTGCCGGGCCCTCGAAGCGTCGCACTTCGTAATCAGCCGTAGGTGTAGAGATGAGTGCGACCGGGGCTCCTTCCCTTCCAGCCATTCGCGAGACGCCCCCGCGTCTGACGGCGGACGCCGCCCCTGCCCCGGTTCTGGATGCAACGAGGAGTCAGACGGATTCAGCGATGTGGCCCGTGACGTACGGCATGGTCACTTTCCGGTCAGTCGCGGGCCGTGGGCGGCGTCAAAATTCCGTGACCAGGCAAGATCACGACTATCGTGCCTGGGTTGCCTGTGTTACGGATGGTGATGGCAGGGGCGCCGCGAGCGAGTGGCTAAGAGGTCCTAACAGAAGCCGTTGATCATGTGACGTTCGGCGTGGCTGGTCGTTGGTTCGATCGTGGGGAAACGTCAGTCGCGGCCCTGGATCGTTTCGGACGAACTGTGGTCGCTCATCGAGCCGTTGCTGCCCGTGCCAGGTCCGAAGCTGGTCGAGGGTAGACCGCGAGTCCCGGACCGGCAGGCGCTGTGCGGGATCCTGTTCGTCCTGCACACGGGCATCCAGTGGGAGTACCTGCCGCAGGAGCTGGGCTTTGGCTCTGGCATGACCTGCTGGCGGCGGCTGGCCGCGTGGAACGAGGCCGGCGTGTGGGACGAACTGCACCTGGTGCTCCTGAAGAAGCTGCGGGCGGCGAAGAAGCTGGACTGGTCGCGGGCGGTGATCGACTCCTCCCACGTCCGGGCTGCTCGACGGGGCCCAAAAGCGGTCCCAGCCCGGTCGACCGCGCACGGCCGGGTAGCAAGCACCACGTCCTCACCGACGGCCAGGGCATCCCGCTCGCGGTGTCGCTGACCGGCGGAAACCGCAACGACGTCACTCAGTTGCTGCCCCTGCTCGACAAGATTCCGGCGGTTGCCGGCGTCGTCGGCCGGCCCAGACATCGACCTGACGCCCTGCTTGCCGACCGCGGCTACGACCACGACAAATACCGGCGCCTGCTGTGGCAGCGGGGTATCCGCCCGGTCATCGCGGAGCGAGGCATAGAACACGGCTCTGGTCTGGGCGTTTTCCGCTGGGTCGTCGAGCGCACTATCGCGTGGCTGCACGGATTCCGTCGCCTGCGGATCCGCTGGGAGCGGCGCGACGACATCCACGAGGCCTTCCTCGGCCTCGCCACCTGCCTGATCACTCACCGACACATTCAACGCCTTTGTTAGGACCTCTAAGGGACTGCTGAGGGGCTGGCAGCACGGGGAGGACTCGATGGCGGACGACACGGGGGATCCGCAGGCAGCTGCGGCTGCGCTGGAATCGGCGGCCGGCGCGCTGGCCGCGTCGGGTGTCGCGCCGATCGCAGGTGCCGGTGCCGTCATGGCCCGGCAACTTAGGGTCGAGGGCGAGACGCTGACGGCCTTCAAGGACCGGGTGAACGACCTTCTGACTCGGCTGGAGAAGTCGAAGGCTGCCCCGCACAGGATTGCGGACGGCACGCTGTCGGCAGGGCGGTTGGGTAGCTTCGACGAAGCAGACGCGCTCCACGGTGCCTACAGCCAGGTGCATTCCCAGCTGGAGCGCCTTTCCAAGGTGCTGGCTCTGCAGATCGAGGGGCTGATGGTCACGGTCGACGCGTCGAAGAGTAACTATCACAACCTCGACGCCGACGTTCGCGATCGCCTGCACCGCATCCGTGTGGAAGCCGACAAACTGGCTGTCGATGGGGCCGGGCCGGGATCAAAGGGACACGCTCACGGCGGGGCGGATGCGTCCGGCCATGGCGGACACGGTTCCACGTCGGACTCGCAGACGGGTGGCCTGTGATGCCCGGGGGGGAGGCCCTGAGATGGCGTGGGACGAGTGGGAGCAGTTGAAGGCCGATGCGCTGGCCCGTCGGGAGAACGGGATGCAGCTGGACAGCGCCGCGGGTGCGGGAGGAGGCGGCGCCGGGGGCACCCCTGATCTGAAGACGAACAAGGCGGGGAACGACGCCGCAGTCAAGGCCTTGCAGGGTGAGATACCGCAGGGAACGGACAAGGCAGGCAGTCACGCCGATGATCCTCAGGAGCAGCCGTGCGGGAGTTCAGCGGCTGGCAGACCGGTTCCGGGCTGAAGGACGCCCATACGGAATGGGAGTTGCAGGTCAAGAACCTGAAGGCGCGCCTGGAGCAGGACCGGGCGGCGCTGGAGGGGAGCCATGAGCATCTCCAGTACGTCGACTACGGCGTCGCCAGCCGGACGGCGCAGATCAAAGCCGGGCCCCACCAGGGGCACGAGGTCTAGGAAAACGGGGACACGGGGACGGGGAGAAGCATGGGCATGCTCAGCTATCAGGACGTGGTCACCGTCAAGCTCGGTGTTCTGACGGACTTCGCCCCGCGATGGGCCGCGGCCGGGCTCCGGCCCGGTCAGGCTTGGCGGGGACAGGCCGAGTTGCAGGCAGGGGCGATCACAGTTTGAACAGGACCCCGCGCCATGTCCACCCCGCGCCGAGGACGGCCTCCTGCAGGGGTGCCTTCAGCTCGGCGGAATCGAAGAGGAACTCCTCTGTCTTCTGGAGGCGGCCGTCGGCCCCCCGCTCGACCGTCCAGCGCCGGGAGACCGTCTTCACCTGCCCGCGGGACTGCTCTGCCGGCAGCGCCAACCGGGGCGTACTTCCGATCCAGGTGACTTCCCACTCGCGGTCGAGAGCGCGGACTTCGCGGCTCTCCGGGACCAGGCGCATCCTGATCTGAAGAGTCCGGCTCACCTGGGTCCGGGCAAAGAAGGCGTGCCAGGCCGGATCCCGGATACGCCATTCCGCCACCAGTCCGGCACCCTCAGCAGCACCATTACGCACGACATAGGGCACGTCCGGCCCGTTGACTTCGAGCAGTGCCGCCTGGACTTCCTCGGCTGACCGCGGTGCAACGCCGCCTTTCGGGTGCTGGGTGCCGGTGAACACATCGAAAAAGCCCATCAGATCAACCACCTATGAAGGCCTGGCAACGCCTCATGATCGGGACATCATCCTCACGTCGGTACAGCCGCGCTGCTCTGCCTCGTGCTCGGCGAATGCCTTCAATGCGGATTTGGCGAACGACCCCGAGTAATGGCGGACGGGGTAGCTGTCGGTGTCCCGGTCGTAGAGATGGTAGAGCGCGAATACCGCCTCCTGATCCGACTGAGGGCACCTGGCGGTGGCCAGGGCGTAGTCGTCACTACGGTTAGCCACATTGACCGATTCAAAGTCCTTGGCGACGGCACCGTAGTACGCATACAGGCCGTAACCCGGCTTCCCTGCCGGGGTGTACAGATAGCAGTTGGCCTGCGGCGTGTGTGCGTCAGTAGGGTACTCGACGAAGTCGGGCGTCCCGGCGTCGGACGCCTGGCCGGCGAGTCCGCGCAGCGCGACGCAGGAGCCCTGGGCCTGTGCAAGTTGCCGAGGGGTTGTCTTCCCGTTCGGGGACGGGAGCGAGACGTGGGTCAGCTGCCTGCCGCCCTGCGCCCGGCACCCGTACTTGGCAGCCGCCTTCTGTGCGGTTTCCGTCGTCACTCTGCCCAGCCCGGTGAGCACGGGTCCCGTCGTCTTGACATCGTCCGGCCACTGGATGAGGTCGCCGTATGCCACGAGAGCCCTGTTCTTGTTGTTCTGACAGTCCAGGGCGACCATGACTTGCGCTGCCCCGTCGTACCGGACGTAGCCCGGCCAGCCGTTGCCGAGTGGCGCCGCCTGCCCCTGGAGTCCGTTGGCGTGCTTGCTGAACGGTGCGAGGGCCTCGGATGTGGCCGACTGGTCGCTCCAGCGGAGCATGAGCTGGAGAGCGCCGCCATGCCGACCCGTGTCGGGCCTGTTGAGCAGGCAGGCCGCTAGGTACTCCGAGTCGTCGGAGGCTCTGGCACGCACATGCGAGGAATTCAGCGCGTCGCCGAGGCCGCCCTGAGCCAGGGTGCCGTCGCATGCCGAGTCCAGGGACTGTTGATCCCGCCAGGACGCGTAGACGCCAGTGCTGTAGAGCGTCTGCGCCACGATGTACAGCGTCAGCAGGATGCCGCCCACGGACCAGCCGACCCGGCGCTGCCTGCGGTTTGTAAAGATCTTCATCGTGCTCTTCCCGTTCGGGCGGTGTCACCCTTCGGCGTCACCGGTCGGCTCGGAGAACGTCGAGCGCCCGGTCACGGCCGTAGTTGTAGTCCTGCTGGCCAACGTGGACGTATTGCTTCGTCCAGTCGCTGTTGATGTCGTTGCCGCGGCTCTGGGCCCACATCCTGACCATGTTCTCCACGTCGTGCTGTCCAGCTGCGTAGAGTTTGACGTTGTCTTCCGTGGCCTTGAGGTTCGCTTCGGCCACGTGTTCCTTGTTCGATTCGTACGTGTACAGATCGAGAGCCCTTGAAGCCACATCCCCGGCCGGCCCGAGGAATTCGGCGTTCTTCGGCTTGAACATCAGTGCGGTACTGAGCGAGCTGCTGAGGCCGTGGTTGAAGTCGGCAGCCCACTGCGTCTTGTTGAAGCGTTCACCGAAGATGATGTCGGCGCGGACGCCGTCATACGTGCCCATGGCCCGCGAACAGTCGGTGATGCGATTACTGATCACCGTCTTGCTGGCATCCTGTGGAAGAACGGCCAATAGATCGTGAGCGTGGTGCTGCTCCGCGGCGTAGACATGTCCGAACGCCGTGGGATCATTGGCTATTCCGCGCATGAGCTTGGTAAGGGAGTCCCGCGCAACAGTGATGTGTGCTCCGTTCTTGTCGCTCCAGGCCGAGCCTGTGTTGCCCGGAGGAAGCTCAAAACGGGAATCCGACTGCGCGTTGATCTCATGGGTGTCCGGCGTGTATGCCGTCAGGATGTGCGCCAGCGGAAGCGTAAGGTTCGTCGGGAGTTTCTTCGCCTGGTTCGCCGAGTTCAGTGTGTCGATGGTGTGTTGCAGGATGCGGGCCTGCGGCTCGGTGTGCCGACCGACCGGATGACAGCCGCCCGGCGCCTGGCCGGTCGTCGCGGCCTCCAAGGCATCGCCGAAGCCCTTGCGGGCGTCACTGTCCTCCACGTCGGGCCCCACATAGTCGGTCTTGGCGCCCTCGTGCGTGGTGTGGATGATGTTCCAGTTCCGGTGGCCGAGGAGGTAGTCCAAGCGTTCCTTGCCGGCGGCGGTGCCGGGGTCGAGATAGCCGGTCGCCCCTTCCGGATTGCGCGACATGACCTCAAGGGCGCCGTCGACGGGGTCGTTCGCGAACCAGCCGTCGCCGTCCTTGGTGCTGAACTTGCCGTAGAGATCCCAAATATTGGGGTCCTTCTTCTCCGTGGCGATCATGTCGTCAGCGACGTCCGCGACAAACTGGGACGAGTAGCCGTGCCCCTGCTGCATGAGCGTGGCGAGGCTTTGGTAGCCGCGTATCTTCTGGCCCTGCCCGTACCCGACGGGGATCTTCTCTCCCGCTACTTCGAGGGCGTATTTGTCGTCGCCGTGTTCACGTAGCGCCGCACGCCACTTGTTGTAGAACCGAGCGTTATCGGTCTTCGTCCAGGCCTGGACCGCCTCGTTGTACGCGGCGGTCCCGAAGCGGAGGTGTCTGCCCTCGGCGTCCTTGAAGTCCGGCACCCGTGTGGCGACCGCCAGGGAGTCCGCAAGGCCGCCATTGATTTCGAGGTAGGTGTTCCTGTTCCTGGTGTCGTCAAAGTACGCAAGGTCTTCTAGATTGTTCGTGAACTTGAGCGTTCCGTCCGGCCCCAGCCCGTCCAGGAAGGTCTGGCTGAATGTCTTGTCGCCTTTGTTGTCCCGGAAAGTGCGGCGCAGTTCGGCGAGGTCGGCGGCGGAAACCTTCTCGCCCTTGGCGACCCGTCGGGCGATGTCGTCTGCCTCCTGGGCCTCGTACGTGTCGATGTCGCCCTGGGCCTTGCCGTTGAAGCCGGGGACCGTGCCGTCGCCCATGTCGGGGCCTTTCACGACGGCGGTGAAAGCGACCTCGACTCCCTTGTCGGCGTCGTCCACGGCCTTCACGCACTGCTCGATGCGGGCTTGCCAGGAGGCGACGGACTTGCGGACGCTTTCCTGAGAGTCGGGGTCGTGCGCCATCTCCTGCCGTTCCCCCGCGCTGAGCTTCCCGGTGTCGTACGAGACCACGCCCTGGTCCGACACCTTCATGCCCTTGGCGATCGCATCGTCGCGGGCCGACTCCAGCTTCTTGCGCAGGTCCACGAACTGGGTGTGCGCTTCACGGAGGAGCGAGGCGATCGCCTTGGCCTCGGTCTGGGCGCTCTGGAACTCCGTGAGCCTGACGCCGAAGCGCGCGTTGGCGGCCTGCCGGCTCTCGCCCGCGAACGTCGGGAGCAGGGTGATGCCGTGGACGTCCCGCCGGTACGCGGTCTCCTGCTTGTTGAAGTCATTTGCCATGCCGTCCCAGCGTTCGGCGGCCGTGGCGAGCGTGGACAGGTCGGTCGTCAGGATCTCGTGGTAGGTCGGCATGGGTCCCCGTTGGAAGCAGTGAATTCGGTGGCGTGCGAGACAGCTCGGCTGTCTGTCAGTGCTTCGGCGGCGGTGAGTACGTGTCGAGCACGGATACCTTGCGCGCGGTACCGGCCACTCCTGTGTCCGTTCCGGTCAACACGGTGTTGTTGTTCCGGAGGGCTGATTCATCCCCTGCCAGCCGGTTCAGGAAGTTCTGGACCTGTTCGCCCCAGGTCTTGTGCGCCTTGCGCACGGCAGTGGACGTGAGCCAGCCGTGTCCGTCCTTGGCGTCGAACGCCTTCACCACGGCACCCGTCTCGTCGTCCGCCTGCTGCCCGGCCTTTCTGGCATCCGGTTCGATGTCCTTGCGGAGAGTGTCCGCTGCGGCCTTCTTCTCGTCCGGAGAGTGCGCGAGGTCGGGCCCACCGCCACCCGGGATGTCCTGCAGGTGATTGAGCCGCATACCCACTGGGTGCGTGGCATGACCGTGCGCCATGTGCCGATCTCCTGCCGACTCGGACATAAACTCTCTCCCCGTTACACCTCGGTTGGCGTGCGCCTGCCAGGCTAACCGCCGCACTCGTGCTTCTCAGGGGCGACGCTTCCTTGTGACAACAGCCGCGACAAATCCGCCGATGAGTACCGCAGTTCCGATGCCCAGTGCGATCCACAGCGTGTGGCTCCCGCCCTTGTCGGAGGAAGCTTCGGCCGCCGCTTTGCCATCCTTCCCCTGCGAGGCGGAGTCCTTGGGACCGGCAGTGCCGGGAGAGGGCGACGCGGAGGATGCGGCTGAGATGTCCGGCAGCGGGTAGGTATCGGCCGGTCCGGGATCACCGGGGTTCTCCAGGGCGATGCGCGGCCGCACGATGCCGTAGCCGATGGAGTCGTTGCGCTTGGCGCCGTCTGTGGGGGCGCCAGCTGTGTTGAGCATGACGCGGAGGACCTGGTTGTTGGTCCAGGTCGGGTGCTTGGACCAGATGAGGGCGGCGCTGGCAGACGCGAGGGCGGTGGCGTCGCTGGTGCCACGGGAGCGGCAGAGGCCCTTGCCGTTCGGGCACGCGTGGTACATCTCGTCACCGGGGGCGGCGATGTCGGTCTGTGGACCGTACTGGGATTCCTTCGTCCTGCGGAGGTCACGGCCTACGGCGCCCACCGCCACCATCCCGGGAGTCCCTGCGGGGAATTCGACTTCCGAGGTGCCGTCATTACCGGATCCGGCGAAGATCAGTGCTCCCTTGTTCAGGGCGTACTTCACGGCAGCAGTGAGTTCGGCAGAGCCTTTGTACGCCCTCATGGAGATGTTGATGACCTGGGCGCCGGAGTCGACGGCGTACCGGATCCCCCGGCTCACTACGTTGCTGAACTCATCGGTGTACCTGTCGGAGTCCAAGCCTCGGTCCGGCACGCGGATCGGAAGGATCTTGGCGCCAGGTGCGAGACCGAAGGTGCCGTTACCGCCGTTCGCCTTGCCGGTGCCCGGCCGGCCGGTCGAAGGCGCCTGCTGTTGCGGGCGACCTCCCACGATGCCCTTCTCGGCAGGCGGGAACCCACCTCGCCGCTCGGCCGAGACTGGCCCCTGGGCGGGGTTCGCCCCTCTGGGAGCTGCGCCCATAGTCCGACCGGCGGACCCACGCCCGGTCGTGCCGGATACGGGTGTCTCGCCGCCCACGACGGCACCCCGCGGCAACCTGCCGGCCGGCTGCCCCGTGGTGGGTGCAGTCGGGCGACCACCGACGATGCCCTTGCTGACGGGCGCACGTCCGGGCGCCTCACCAGGGAACGCTCGCCCGGGCATCGCAGTTGTACGGCCTCCCGTCACCGGCTGCGCCGGGCCCACGGGGCCTCTGGTCGTGCCGCCAGTGGCTGGTGCACGTGTCGGCGTTGGTTTCGAGATCTCCTGTCGTGGCATGGGCATCGGACGGCCGCCCGTCACCGCACGCCCCGTGCCTCCAGGGCTCACTGACGGGTCGAAAGCGCGGCCTGACGGCAGCGGAGGAGGCCCTACAGGCGGCGGCGTTCCGCCTCCAGCCCGGCCCCCTGACGGCCCGTCGACCGGGCCCGGAGCCGTCGGTGTGGTCGGGTGCGGTGGCGAAACCACCGTATCGTCGATTTTCGTGCCTACGTGGTCTGGGACCTCAGGCAAGGGCTGGTGGACCGTCTCACGGCCGGTACCGTCCCGCGTATCGGAAGCACTGGCTGCGACAGCTCCGACCTCATGGACTCCGGGAACCGTCTGGTGCCTTCCTCCCACTCCCGTCAGCGTGGGTGCTGGACCTCCAGATGAGGACGTCCCAGCCCCGCTTCCCCCGCTCGCGACGATTTCGTTTTCATCGACTGTCCGTGCCTTCGGTTGAAGCGCCTTCGGCGGCGGTGGAAACTTGGGCCTCTCCAGCGCATCCATCTGCGTGGCCGAATGCGAGTACGACTGGCCCAGCTTCCGCATCTGCGCCGCGGCTTCCAGACGCGCCCTCTCCTTGCTTACGGCCAGTGCCTCCAACTCGGCCTTGGACTTGGCGCTGACGGTGGCGGCCTCCGGGTCGTTGTGCGCCGCCGTCGCCGCGTCCAGGTTCGCCCGCGCGCTGTGGGTGTCACGTGTGCCGGGGAGCGGCGGTCCCGCGACGGGTTGACCTCCAGGATTCATCTGGGTGGAGGTCCGGCCAGATGGCGAGGAGGACCTCTGTAGCGTTGGGTGGGCCGCTCCGAACCAGGGACTTTCCAGGGGATTTTCCGCTGAGTGAGCGGGAAAGGCTCTGGCAGCTTCGAAAGGCGCAAATCCTCAGGTCAGGGCTGGTTCGCTGTCGGTCGATGCCGCTCACCAGGCCGTATCCCCGTGCCGTCCACACGGGCGGGGCGAGGAGGCGCGGACGAGGGCGGGGCGGGTGCCGCGAGAGGCAGTCCACGGCAACGCCGCCATGGGCGCCGGCCCGGGTGAACTCGTCCTGGAACAGCGCCACTCGGCGGCGTCGCCGCACTCGCTAGTACGTGTAGAAGCCGGAAGAGGTCTTCCGCCCCAGCCGGCCCGCCTCCACCATGCGCTGCAGCAGCGGGGGAGCGGCGTACAGCGGCTCCTTGTACTCGGCGTACATCGAGTTGGCGATGGAGACGATGGTGTCCAGACCGATCAGGTCGGAGAGCTTGAGCGGGCCCATCGGGTGGGCGCAGCCCATCTCCATGCCGTTGTCGATGTCCTCGCGGCTCGCGATGCCCGACTCGAACATCCGGATCGCGGACAGCAGGTAGGGCACCAGCAGCGCGTTGACGACGAATCCGGAGCGGTCCTGGGCGCGGATGGCGTGCTTGCCGAGCACCTTCTCGGCGAAGACCTGGGCGCGGCTGAGGGTGCCCTCGGAGGTGGTGAGCGCCGGGATCAGCTCGACCAGCTGCTGCACCGGAGCGGGGTTGAAGAAGTGGATGCCGACCACGTGGTCCGGGCGGGAGGTGGTGACGGCCAGCTTCACCAGCGGGATGGAGGAGGTGTTGGAGGCGAGGATCGCGTCCGGGCGGGTCACCACCTGGTCCAGCACCTGGAAGATCTCCGTCTTGACCTGCTCGTTCTCCACGACGGCCTCGATCACGAGGTCACGGTCGGCGAACTCGCCCAGGTCGGTGGTGAAGCTCAGGCGCGCCTGGGTGGCCTCCCGCTCCTCCTCCGTGATCTTGCCGCGCTCCGCGGCCTTGGCCAGGGAGCTGAACAGCCGGGTACGGCCGATCTCCAGGGCCTCGCCGGTGGTCTCGGCGACCTTCACGTCCAGTCCCGCGCGGGCGCACACCTCGGCGATGCCCGCGCCCATCTGGCCGCAGCCCACGACTCCGACGCGTTCGATGTCGGTCACATCGTTCCCTTCGCTGGGTTCTCCGGCTCGCTGGCAGACCTCCGGGTTGGGGCGCCTGCTCCGATCGTGCACGTTACCGCCAAGTATCGATGATCGATCGCCCGGGTCGGGGCATCCTTGGGCGCGAAACGATCCGTGATGGAGCGGATCCGGAGCGTATGGGGGCCTGCGGTGGCGCGTACGGTACGGATGTCTCGGCGGGCCTTCACGCTGGCTGCCCTGTCGGTGCCGGTCACGGCGGTCGGGGGCGCGGCGGCGGCCGGCACCGCTTCCCGTGCCGACGTGGCGGCGGCCGGGGCCGCACCCCGTGCGGGCACCGAGATGCGGGGCATGTGGCTGGCGACCGTCGTCAACCGGGACTGGCCCTCCCGGCCCGGCCTCACGGCGGCCGCCCAGCGCAAGGAGCTGATCGCCCATCTCGACAAGGCGGTGCGCGACCGGCTGAACACGGTGATCTTCCAGGTCCGGCCCACCGCGGACGCCCTGTGGCCGTCGCCGTACGAGCCGTGGTCCGAGTATCTCACCGGAACCCAGGGCCGGGATCCCGGCTGGGACCCGCTCGGCACCGCCGTGGAAGAGGCGCACGCCCGCGGGCTTGAGCTGCACGCCTGGTTCAATCCGTACCGGATCGCCAACCACACCGATCCGGACCGGCTGGCCGCCTGGCACCCCGCGCGCAGACACCCCGGCTGGGTGGTGCGCTACGGCGGGCGGCTCTTCTACAACCCCGGTCTGCCCGAGGTCCGCTCCTTCGTCCAGCGGGCGATGCTCGACGCGGTCGCCCGCTACCCGGTCGACGCCGTCCACTTCGACGACTACTTCTACCCCTACCCGGTCGCCGGACAGACCTTCGACGACGACGACGCCTACGACCGCTACGGTGGCGCCTTCACGGGCCGGGCCGCCTGGCGGCGGGACAACATCGACAGGCTGGTGCGGGAGACGGCCACCGGCGTCCAGCGGGTCCGGCCCGGCACCCGGTTCGGCATCAGCCCCTTCGGGGTGTGGCGCAACGCCTCGACGGACTCCCGCGGCTCGGACACGCGGGCGGGCATCCAGACGTACGACGACCTGTACGCGGACACCCGCAAGTGGGTCAGGAACCACTGGATCGACTACGTGGCCCCGCAGCTGTACTGGCACATCGGCAATGCCGCCGCCGACTACGCGGAACTGGCCGCCTGGTGGGCAGGGGTCGCCGAGGGCACCAGGACACACCTGTACCTCGGCGAGGCCCTGTACAAGGCGGGTGCCGCCGGGCAGCCCTCCGCATGGCAGGACCCGGTCGAGCTGTCCCGGCACCTCACCCTGGCCGCCCGCCACCCGCAGGTGCGGGGGCATGTCTTCTTCGCCGCCAAGGACGTGGCGGCCGACCCGATCGGGGCGATGGGGCGCGTGGTCGCCGATCACTACGGACGACCGGCGAAACCGCCGCGCTGACCCCCTACCGCCCTCGCTCCTCCTGGTGGTGCTTCACCTGGCAGTCGGGCCCGGGGCACATGATCCTCTCGTGTCCGTCCTGGAACCGCACGCGGTAGGGCGGGTTGCCCTCCTGCCCCAGTACTTCGACCACTTCCGAGACCTGGTCGTGCTGACCGACCACTCTGCCGTGCTGGACTAGCCGGTCGCCCTTGATTGCGCGCATCTGCGGGCCCTCCTCACGATCACGACCGCTGGGTGACGGCGATACACACGAGTACGGCCACGGCCGTCAGGGGAGCGGCGGCCGTGAAGTGCTCGCCCAGCAGCAGCGCCGACCACACCAGTGTGAGCAGCGGCTGCGCCAACTGCAACTGGCTGGCCCGGGGGACGCCGATGGCGGCCATTCCCCGGTACCAGACGACCAGGCCGAGGAACTGCGAGCCCAGCGCCACCCACAGCACACCCGCGATGCCGTGTCCGGTCGGATGCACGGGCTCGTACGCCAGCGCCACCGCGGCGGCCGGCACGCTGAGCGGCAGGCACAGCACCAGCGCCCAGCCGATGACCTGCCAGCCCGGCATGACCCGGGCCAGCCGGCCGCCCTCGGTGTACCCGGCCGCGCACACCAGCAGGGCCGCGAAGAGAAAGCCGTCGGCGGCGGTGAGGGCGCCGCCGCTCTGGGCGATCGTGAAGCCGAGCACGGCCACCGCGCCGGTCACGGCCGCCAGCCAGAACCGGCGGGAGGGCCGGCTGCCGGTGCGCAGGGCGGAGCAGGCTGCCGTGGTCAGCGGCAGCAGACCCACCACCACGGCGGCGTGCGCGGTGGTGGAGGTCTGCAGGGCGAGCGTGGTCAGCAGCGGGAAGCCCAGCACCACGCCGAGTGCGACGACCGCCAGCCCCGGCAGATGGCGCCGCTCCGGCGGCCGCACGCGCAGCACCAGCAGACAGCCCCCGGCGACCAGCGCGGCCAGGACACTGCGCACGGCCACCAGGGACCAGGGCCCGAAGCTCTCCAGCCCCCAGGCCGTGGCCGGGAAGGTCAGCGAGAAGGAGGCGACCCCGAGGGCGGCCAGCCCGGTGCCGAGGGCCCGGTGCTCCCGGGGAGGCTCCCCCGGAGCGGTCACCGCTATCGCGGTTGTGGCAGTAGCGCTACTCTCAGTCCTCATGAACCAGAGTAGCAGCGTGGGCGAATTGGCAGAACAGCTCCGACGGGAACTGGACCGCTACTCACCTGGTGGAAAGCTGCCGTCCAGTCGGGCGCTGGTCGAGCGGTACCGGGTGAGCCCGGTGACCGTCTCGCGGGCCCTCGCCCAGCTGTCCGCCGAGGGGCTGGTGGTCACCCGGCCCGGCGCGGGCGCGTTCCGGGCCCGGCCGTACGCGGCTCAGGTCCCCGTCGGGGACACCTCCTGGCAGGAGGTCGCACTGAGCGCCGACGCCGCCGCCGAACTCGTACCCCGCACCGTGGACGCCGCCGGTGTCACGGTCTCGCTCGCCGCGCCGCCGCCCGGAGTGCTGGAGTTCAACGGCGGCTATCTGCACCCCTCCCTGCAACCGGAGCGGGCCATGGCGGCGGCCCTGGCCCGGGCCGGGCGGCGGCCGGGCGCCTGGGGGAGACCTCCGCTGGAAGGGCTGGCGGAACTGCGGGAGTGGTTCGCGCGCGGGATCGGCGGCGCCGTCACGGCGGCCGAGGTGCTGATCGCGGCGGGCGGGCAGGCCGCGCTGGCCACCGCCCTGCGCGCGCTCGCCCCGCCCGGCGCCCCGGTCCTCGTCGAGTCGCCGACCTACCCGGGCATGCTGGCCCTCGCCCGCGCGGCCGGCGTGCGCCCGGTCCCGGTGCCCGTCGACCCCGACGGAGTGCGCCCCGACCTGCTCGCCGACGCCTTCCGGGCCAGCGGCGCCCGGGTCTTCGTCTGCCAGCCCCTGTTCCAGAACCCGACCGGCGCCGTGCTCGCCCCCGGGCGGCGGGCCGAGGTGCTGCGCATCGCGCGCGAGGCCGGCGCGTTCGTCGTCGAGGACGACTTCGTGCGGCGCCTGGTGCACGCCGACGCCGGCCCGCTGCCCCGGCCGCTGGCCGCCGACGACCCGGACGGCGTGGTCGTCCACGTCGGTTCGCTGACCAAGGCGACCTCGCCGAGCTTCCGGGTGAGCGCCCTCGCAGCGCGCGGCCCGGTGCTGGAACGGCTGCGCGCCATCCAGGTCGTGGACAGCTTCTTCGTCCCCCGGCCGCTTCAGGAGGCCGCTCTGGAACTCGTCGGCTCACCGGCCTGGCCCCGGCATCTGCGCGCGGTCTCCGCCGGGCTGAAGGAGCGCCGCGACGCCATGACGGGCGCGCTCGCCGGATCGCTGCCGGAACTCGCCCTCCCGCACATCCCCTCCGGCGGCTACCACCTCTGGCTGCGCCTCCCTGACGGCACGGACGAGTCCGCACTGGCCGCCGCCGCCCTGCGCGCGGGCGTCGCCCTCACCCCCGGCCGCCCCTACTTCAGCGCCGAACCCCCGGCCGCCCACCTCCGGCTCAGCTTCGCGGCGGTCGCCGGCACGGGCGAGATCGCGGAGGGGGTACGGCGGCTGCGGGCCGCCTGTGACGAGGTGCTGTAGCCGGGGCGCCCCGGGTGTCCCCGCCGGCCGCGGTGGTGTACACGACCGGCCGGGGTGCCCAGGGGGAGGCGGGTTGACCAGTGATGATCGACCCCCTGGGTGAGCGTCCGGTCACCGTTGGTGACGCACCGGCGGCGGCTCTTGACCTGCGTACCGTCGCGGCTCACCATCACCGCATGCCACTGAGGGTGACGTTCGTCGCCGCCGCGCGCAGCTCCTCGCTGCTCGCCGAGCGGTTCGAGGACGACCGGCCGCTGGACCAGGCCGACTGGGACGAGGTGCAGCGCGCCGCCGGGGAACTGATCCCGCTGGCGGCGGCCGAACTGCGCTACTGCTCGCCGACCCCGCGCAGCCGGGGCACCGGTGACGCGCTGGGGTACGCCCCGCTGGTCCAGCTCGCCCTGCGGGACTGCGACATGGGCCGCTGGCGCGGGCTGACGCTGGGCGAGGCGATGGCCCGCGAGCCGGAGGCGGTGGACGCCTGGCTCACCGACCCGCGTGCCACCCCGCACGGCGGTGAGTCCCTGCTGGCCTTCATCTCCCGGGTGGGCGGCTGGCTCGACACCCGGCCGGTGGACGACGCCGGCCGGATCGTGGCGGTCGCGGAGCCGTCCGTGATCCGCGCCGCTCTCGTCTACGCCCTGAAGGCTCCGCCCGCCAGCTACTGGAACATCGACGTGCGCCCGTTGTCGACGACCACCGTGACCGGCCGCTCGGGCCGCTGGAACCTCCGTCTCGACGGTGTCTGCGCCCAGCCCTCACGCGCCTAGCCGGTCTCCCCGTGGGCCCGGCCGGCCCAGCAGCGCGCCCGGGCCCCTCGGGACCGGTCCTCTCGGGCCCGGTCCTCTCGGGCCCGGTCCCTGCGGGCCCGGACCTGGCGCGCCCGGTCCTTGCAGGTCCCGTCCTCGCGCGCCCGGTCCCCTCGCTCTCAGTCCTCGCGCGCCCGGTCCCCCCGCTCTCAGTCCTCGCGCGCCCGGTCCCCCCGCTCTCAGTCCCCGCGCGCCCGGTCCCCCCGGCTCTCAGTCCTCGTGCGCCCGGCCGGACTCGTCGCGCGTGTAGTCGGTGGTGAGGAGCAGATCCTTCGCCGGGCCCCGGACCCGCCACACCGAGCGCCAGTGGCCGGCGTCCCGGACGGTGAACTCGCCCCGGTAGAGGTCGGCCGCGCAGGGATGGTCGGCGACATGGTGCCCCGTCGACAGGTCCAGCGCGTGGAAGTGCCGCCCGTCCGCGAACCGCACGTCAGCCGTTCCCGGCACCGGGCCCGGCAGGAAGCGCAGCGTCCGCGTCGCGGGCCGCGCCACGCCCTGCCACGTGAAGACGCCGGACTCCTCGTGCAGCAGCCCGCCGCCCTCCAGCGGGCCGAAGACGGTGACCCCCTCGAAGTGCCCCTCGTCCCCGCTCGGCAGGTCGCGCACGCTGCGGCGCACCCGCCAGCGCCCCGCCAGATGGGCCAGCACGTCGGCCACGGGCCACCACCCGCCCTCCACGCGACGGCCGGCGAACCGGTCGTGGTCGGGGCAGGGCGGCAGTGCATCCATGACGCCGAGCTTAGACGTCGTCTCATTTGGTGAGTCTGCGGTAGCAGATGAGGCTGCAGGCGATGGCGGTGAAGGCCAGGAAGTGTTCGGCTTTGCGTTCGTAG
>NZ_JBEOTD010000052.1:0-46292 GCF_040426375.1 Streptomyces sp. NPDC096012 | reverse complement strand
GCGTCTGCCACCCCGCCCGGCATCTGCACGGCTCAACCGTGATCTGCACCGCGCACGGGCCGCGCACCGCGCACGGGGCATGCCCCGCCCGCCTTCGCACCGGCCGGCCCTCGCGAGGTCACGGCATGAGCTGGTACTCCGGGAAGTTTCCGGGCAGCCGCTCCCCCGCCGGTCCCCGGGTGACCGCGCGCACCAGCAGTTCGCCGCCGACGAAGGCGCCGCGCCAGGACGCGCCGAACCCGCCGAACAGCTCGTCCCGGTCACCGCGGGATCGGGGCACGCCGTGGCCGGTCTTGAAGGCGCGGATCTGCGGGGCGAGCCGTTCGTAGGTGGCACGGTCGTCGGTGGCGAGGGTGGCCGCCAGGGCGCCGTTGGACGCGTTCATGGCGGCCAGCAGTTCGGCCTCGGTGTCGACCAGGACGATCGTGTCGACCGGGCCGAACGGCTCCGCGTGATGGAGCGGGGAGGAGGGCGGCGGGTTGAGCAGGGTGACGGGGTGGACGTACGCGGAGGTGTCCTGGCCGGGCAGGAAGCGCGCGGCCTCTGGGCGGCCGCGGTACAGGGGTACGGCGCCCCGGTCGATCGCCTCGGCGACCTGGTCGGCGAGTTCCTTGGCCTTGGCCGCGTTGATCAGCGGGCCGAAGTCGAGGTCCGGCAGGGGGTCGGCGGGGTCCGCGACGGCGAGCGGGTGGCCGACGCGGACGCTCCCGACCGCCGGCAGATAGGCGGCCAGGAAGGCGTCGAATAGGGAGCGCTGCACGACGAACCGCGGGTATGCGGTGCAGCGCTGCTTGCCGTAGTCGAAGAGCCTGGGGATCAGTTCGGTCAGCCGTGGCCAGTCGGAGAAGTCCCACACCCCCCAGGTGTTCAGTCCCTCCTGTTCCAGGATGTGCCGTTTGCCGAGGTCGGCGACGGCGGTGGCGACGGCGGCGCCGGTGTCGCGGCCGCCGACGAACGACACGCAGCCGATCTCCGGCGCCCGGACCAGCGCCTGGTTCAGCTCGCGGCCGCTGCCGCCGACCAGGGTGACCGGCACCCCCTCGCGCGCGGCCAGCGCCGCGGCGAGGGTGAGGCAGGCCACCCCGCCGTCGGTCGGGGTCTTGGCGATGACCGCGTTGCCGGCCAGGGCCTGGACGAGGACGGCGTGCACGAGGACGCTCATCGGATAGTTCCAGCTGGCGATGTTGGAGACGGGTCCGTCCAGCGGGGACCGGCCGGTGAGCATGGGTCCGATGCCGTCGACGTACCAGCGGACGCCGTCGATCGCCCGGTCGACGTCCGCGCGGGCGAGCCGCCAGGGCTTGCCGATCTCCCAGACGAGCAGCAGGGCGAGCAGGTCGCGGTGTTCGGCCAGTGCGTCCAGGGTGGCGGCGATCCGGGCCCGCCGTTCCGGCAGGGGCACGTGCCGCCAGGCGCGGTGCTGGTCGAGGGCGGCGCGTACGGCGCGCTGGGCGGTGGCGCCGTCCAGCCGCGGGGCGCCGGCGATCGGGGTGCCGTCCACGGGCGTGGTCGCCGGGAGCGTCCGCCCGCCGGGCCGCCAGGCGGCGTCCCAGAGATTGAGGACGTGGTCGTCCCGGAAGGCCTCGGGGGCGGCGGTCCGGCAGCGCCGCCAGGCGTCCGCGTAGGCGGTGCCGGGTTTCAGGACGGCCGGGGACTCGGGGGTCGGGCTGAGGGTGGGTGCCATAACGTCGTCTCCGCTCTCGCTGCACGGTCGGGGCGGGGGTGGACAGCCGTAGGTGGTGCCGGGCAGGACCCGCTCACGTTCGGAACGGGCGTGAACAGCCGTACGTGGTGCCGGGCAGGGCCCGCTCACGATCGGAACGGACGCGAACAGTCGTACGTGGTGCCGGGCAGGACCCGCTCAGGGTCCGGGCGGGGCTGAACAGCCGTAGGTGGTGCCGAGCAGGACCCGCTCACGGTCCGGGCGGCGTTGGACAGCCGTAGGTCGTGCCGGGCGGAGGCCGCCCTCGATCGGAACGGGCGTGGACAGCCGAACCTGGCGCCGGACATGGCCCGCTCGCAGTCCGAGCGGGATGAACCGGTGCGTGACGCAGCCGAACGCGCCGCCCGCCAGAGCTCGCTCAGCCGCCGGTCAGGGCGTCCATGACCAGTCGTGCCGTCTCGCTCGGGGTGCCGCCGACCCGGACCCCCGCGGCCTGCAGGGCCTCCTGCTTGGCCCGGGCCGTGCCGGTGGAGCCGGAGACGATGGCGCCGGCGTGGCCCATGGTGCGGCCCTCCGGCGCGGTGAACCCGGCGATGTAGCCGACGACCGGCTTGGTGACGTGGTCGCGGATGTAGGCGGCGGCGCGCTCCTCCGCGTCGCCGCCGATCTCGCCGATGAGGACGACGAGTTCGGTGTCGGGGTCGTCCTGGAAGGCGGCCAGGCAGTCGATGTGTGTGGTGCCGACGACGGGGTCGCCGCCGATGCCGACGCAGGTGGAGAAGCCGATGTCCCGCAGTTCGTACATGAGCTGGTAGGTGAGGGTGCCCGACTTGGACACCAGTCCGATGCGGCCGGGCTTGGTGATGTCGGCGGGGATGATGCCCGCGTCGGACTGGCCGGGGCTGATCAGGCCGGGGCAGTTCGGGCCGATGACCCGGGTGCCCTTGCCGCGCGCGTAGGCGGTGAAGGCGACGGTGTCGTGGACCGGTATGCCCTCGGTGATGACGACGGCGATGCGGACGCCCGCGTCGGCGGCCTCGGTCACCGCGGCCCTGGCGAAGGCCGGGGGCACGAAGACGACCGTGACGTCGGCGCCGGTCGAGCGGACGCCGTCGGCGACGGACCCGAAGACCGGGATCGTCCGGCCGTCGAAGTCGACGCTCCGCCCCGCCTTGCGCGGGTTGACCCCGCCGACCACGTCCGTACCGGCCGCGAGCATGCGCCGGGTGTGCTTCATGCCCTCGGCGCCGGTCATGCCCTGCACGAGGACCTTGCTGTCCTTGGTCAGATAGATGGCCATGTGCCGGCTCCCTGGTCCGCGTGGGCGAGTTCGGCGGCCCGGCGGGCGGCGCCGTCCATCGTGGTGACCTGTTCGATCAGCGGGTGCGCGCGCTCGCCGAGGATCGCGCGGCCCCGGGCCGCGTTGTTGCCGTCGAGGCGGACGACCAGCGGCCTGGTCAGCCGGATCCGGTCGACGGCCGCCACGATCCCGTCGGCGACCGCGTCGCATGCGGTGATCCCGCCGAACACGTTGACGAACACCGACCGCACGGCCGGGTCGGCGAGGATCACCGCCAGTCCGTCTGCCATGACCTGCGCGGAGGCCCCGCCGCCGATGTCGAGGAAGTTCGCGGGGCGGGCGCCGCAGCCGGCGACCACGTCCAGGGTCGACATGACCAGCCCCGCGCCGTTGCCGATGACGCCGACCTCGCCGTCGAGCCTGACGTAGTTGAGCCCGCGGTCCGCGGCCATCGCCTCCAGCGGATCGGCGTGCTCGTCGGCGTCCGCGCCCCAACGTGCCTGCCGGAAGCGCGCGTTGTCGTCCAGGGTGACCTTGCCGTCGAGGGCGAGGATCCGCCCCTGGGCGGTGCGCACCAGCGGATTGACCTCGACGAGCAGCGCGTCCTCGTCGGCCAGTACCCGCCACAGCCGCATCAGGACGTCGGCGGTCTGCGGTGGCAGCCCGGCCGCGCTCGCGATCCGTCCGGCCAGGGCGGAGGTCACGCCCTCGGTCCGGTCGACCGGGATCCGGGCGACCGCCTCGGGCCGGCTCGCGGCCACCTCCTCGATGTCCATGCCGCCCTGCGCGGAGGCGATGGCGAGGAAGCCGCCGGCCGTCCGGTCGAGCACATAGGAGACGTAGAACTCCTCGGCGATGTCGACGGGTTGGGCGAGCATCACCTGGCCGACCCGATGGCCCCTGATGTCCATGCCGAGGATCTGCCGTGCCGTCAGTTCGGCGGCCGCCGGGTCGGCGGCGAGCCTGACTCCGCCCGCCTTGCCGCGGCCGCCCGTCTTCACCTGGGCCTTGACCACGGCCCGGCCGCCGAGCCGGCGCGCGATCTCGCGGGCCTCCTCGGGGGAGTCGGTGACCTCCGCCCGCGGCACCGATATGCCGTACTCCTCGAAGAGTTGCCTTGCCTGGTGTTCGTACAGGTCCATTCCGGCTCCTGTCTGCGAGGTCGCCAGCGGCTCCGGGGGCGACGGCCGAGGCGGCCGGATTCCGGTGACCCAAAAGTGCGTTCGCCCCCTGGACACCACCCACCGGATGCGGGATAACAAGCTTCATACAGTATTCGTCGACTGTATGCAATCTACTGCATACAGCGCGCCGTGAGCCGCTCGCACCCCGACGAAAGGGACGGACTCCGCCATGCCCGACGACACCCAGGACGTCATCTCCGGTGGTCATCTCGTTGCCAAGGCGCTCAAGGCCGAGGGGGTCGACCGCATCTACACGCTGTGCGGCGGCCACATCATCGATATCTACGACGGCTGCGTCGACGAGGGCATCGAAGTCGTCGACGTACGCCACGAGCAGGTCGCCGCCCACGCCGCCGACGGCTACGCGCGCATCACCGGACGGCCGGGCTGCGCGGTCGTCACCGCGGGGCCCGGTACCACCGACGCCGTCACGGGGGTCGCCAACGCCTTCCGCGCGGAGTCCCCGATGCTCCTCATCGGCGGTCAAGGCGCCCTCACCCAGCACAAGATGGGCTCCCTGCAGGACCTGCCGCACGTCGACATGATGACGCCGATCACCAAGTTCGCGGCGACGGTGCCGGACACGGCACGCGCGGCCGACATGGTGTCGATGGCCTTCCGCGAGTGCTACCACGGAGCGCCCGGCCCCGCCTTCCTGGAGATCCCCCGTGATGTCCTGGACGCCAAGGTGCCGGTCGCGAAGGCCCGGGTGCCCCGCACCGGCGCCTACCGCGCCTCGACCCGCTCGGCCGGCGACCCGGAGGCGGTCGAGCGCCTCGCCGACCTGCTGGTGCACGCAGAGAAGCCCGCGATCCTGCTGGGCAGCCAGGTGTGGACCACCCGGGGCACCGAGGCCGCCGTCGAGCTGGTGCGCACGCTGAACATCCCGGGGTACATGAACGGTGCCGGCCGCGGCACCCTCCCGCCCGGCGACCCCCACCACTTCCAGCTCTCGCGCCGCTACGCGTTCTCCCACGCCGACGTCATCGTGATCGTCGGCACGCCCTTCGACTTCCGCATGGGCTACGGCAAACGGCTGTCCCCGGACGCCACGGTCGTGCAGATCGACCTCGACTACCGCACCGTCGGCAAGAACCGCGACATCGACCTGGGCATCGTCGGCGACGCCGGCCTGGTGCTGAAGTCGGTGACCGAGGCCGCCTCCGGACGGATCGACGCGGGCGCGGCCCGGCGCAAGGAGTGGCTGGAGGAGCTGCGCTCGGCGGAGCGGACGGCGCTCGACAAGCGGCTGCCGCAGCTGCGGTCCGACGCCTCGCCCATCCACCCGTACCGACTGGTCAGCGAGATCAACGACTTCCTCACCGAGGACTCGGTCTACATCGGCGACGGCGGTGACATCGTCACCTTCTCCGGGCAGGTGGTGCAGCCCAAGTCGCCGGGCCACTGGATGGACCCGGGCCCCCTCGGCACTCTCGGCGTCGGCATCCCCTTCGTGCTCGCCGCGAAGCAGGCGCGCCCGGACAAGGAGGTCGTCGCCCTCTTCGGGGACGGCGCCTTCTCCCTGACCGGCTGGGACTTCGAGACCCTCGTCCGCTACGACCTGCCCTTCGTGGGCATCGTCGGCAACAACTCCTCGATGAACCAGATCCGTTACGGCCAGGCCGTCAAGTACGGCAAGGAGCGCGAGCGGGTCGGCAACACCCTCGGCGACGTGCCGTACGACGAGTTCGCGCGGATGCTGGGCGGTCACGGCGAGGAGGTCCGCGACCCCGCCGACATCGGTCCCGCTCTGCGCCGGGCCCGCGAGTCCGGCAAGCCGTCCCTGATCAACGTCTGGGTCGACCCGGACGCGTACGCCCCCGGAACCATGAACCAGACGATGTACAAGTGAGGTGGACCGCATGACCACAACGCCCACCAGGGCCCTGGACGGCATCCGGGTGCTGGACATGACGCACGTCCAGTCCGGTCCCTCCGCCACCCAGCTGCTCGCCTGGCTCGGTGCCGACGTCGTCAAGCTGGAGGCGCCGTCCGGCGACATCACCCGTACGCAGCTGCGGGACCTGCCGGACGTCGACTCGCTCTACTTCACGATGCTCAACTGCAACAAGCGGAGCATCACGCTGAACACCAAGACCGAGCGCGGCAGGGAGATCCTCACCGAGCTGATCCGGCGCTCGGACGTCATGGTCGAGAACTTCGGCCCCGGCGCGGTCGACCGGATGGGCTTCACCTGGGACCGCATCAAGGAGATCAACCCGCGGATCGTCTACGCCTCCATCAAGGGGTTCGGGGACGGCCCGTACACCGGTTTCAAGGCCTACGAGGTCGTCGCGCAGGCCATGGGCGGGTCGATGTCGACCACCGGTTTCGAGGACGGGCCGCCGCTGGCGACCGGGGCCCAGATCGGAGACTCGGGCACGGGTGTGCACGCCGTGGCGGGGATCCTCGCGGCGCTGTTCCAGCGGGAGCGGACCGGGCGGGGGCAGCGGGTCAACGTGGCCATGCAGCACGCCGTGCTCAACCTGTGCCGGGTGAAGCTGCGCGACCAGCAACGCCTGGCACACGGGCCGCTCCGGGAATACCCCAACGACGACTTCGGCACGGAGGTTCCCCGGTCCGGGAACGCCTCGGGCGGCGGCCAGCCCGGCTGGGCGGTCCGATGCGCGCCGGGCGGTCCGAACGACTACGTGTACGTCATCGTGCAGCCCGTCGGCTGGAAGCCGATCAGCGAACTCATCGGCCGGCCCGAACTCGCGGCCGATCCCGAGTGGGCGACACCCGAGGCCCGGCTGCCGAAGCTGAACAAGATGTTCCAGCTGATCGAGGAGTGGTCCAGCACGCTCCCCAAGTGGGAGGTCCTGGACCGGCTCAACGCGCACGGCATCCCGTGCGGCCCGATCCTGTCCACCAAGGAGATCATCGAGGACGCCTCGCTGGCCGCCAACGAGATGGTGGTGCGCGTCCCGCACCCCGAGCGCGGCGAGTTCGTGACCGTCGGCAGTCCGCTCAAGCTCTCCGACTCCCCCGTCGACGTGCGCACCTCGCCACTGCTCGGCGAACACAACGCCGAGGTCTACGTGGGTGAACTGGGCCTCGGTGACGAGGAACTGCGCCTGCTGAAGTCGAACGGGGTGATCTGACGTGATGGCGGAAGACCGGGAGCTGAGGGTGCGCGCTCTCCTCGACGCCGTGCGGGCCGAGGGCCGTACCACGCTGACGGCGCCCGAGGGCAAGGTGCTCGCCGACGCCTACGGGATCACCGTGCCGGGCGAGGAGCTGGCGGCGGACGTCGACGAGGCGGTGGCCGCGGCGGCGCGCTTCGGCCGGCCGGTGGTCATGAAGATCGTCTCGCCGGACATCCTGCACAAGACCGAGGCCGGCGGGGTGGTCGTCGGGGTCGAGGGCGCGGCCGAGGTGCGGGCCGCGTTCCACCGGATCGTCGGGAACGCCCGCGCCTACGACGCCGGGGCCCGCATTCTGGGCGTGCAGGTGCAGGAGTTGCTGCCGCGGGGCCAGGAGGTCATCGTCGGCGCGGTCACCGACCCGACGTTCGGGAAGGTGGTGGCGTTCGGGCTCGGCGGGGTGCTGGTCGAGGTGCTGAAGGACGTGACCTTCCGGCTGGCACCGGTCGGCGCCGACGAGGCGCTGTCGATGCTCGACTCGATCCGGTCGGCACAGATCCTGCGCGGCGTGCGCGGACAGGCCGGGGTGGACCGGTGGGCCGTCGCGGAACAGATCCGGCGGGTCTCCCAACTGGTCACGGACTTCCCGGAGATCGCGGAGGTCGACCTCAACCCGGTGATCGCGACGGCGGACGGCGCGGTCGCCGCCGACATCCGGGTGATCCTCGCCGGCGAGCAGCCGGTGCCTCGGAGGACGTACACCCGCGAGGAGATCCTCGCGTCCATGCGGCGGTTGATGCAGCCGGCGTCCGTCGCCGTGATCGGTGCCTCCAACGAGCCGGGCAAGATCGGCAATTCGGTGATGCGCAACCTCCTCGACGGCGGCTTCGCCGGGGAGATCCATCCGGTGAACCCCCGGGCCGATGACATTCTGGGCCGCAAGGCGTACAAGAGTGTCACGGACGTTCCCGGTGAGGTGGATGTGGCCGTCTTCGCCATTCCCGCCAAGTTCGTGGCCGCGGCTCTGGAGGAGGTGGGACGCAAGAGGATACCCAACGCCGTCCTCATCCCCTCCGGGTTCGCGGAGACCGGCGAGCACGAACTCCAGGCACAGATCGTGGAGATCGCCGAACGGCACGGCGTCCGCCTGCTGGGCCCGAACATCTACGGCTACTACTCCACCTGGCAGGACCTGTGCGCCACGTTCTGCACGCCGTACGACGTGAAGGGCGGCGTGGCGCTGACGTCGCAGTCCGGTGGTATCGGCATGGCCATCCTGGGCTTCGCCCGCACCACGAAGACCGGGGTGTCGGCGATCGTCGGCCTCGGCAACAAGTCGGACCTGGACGAGGACGACCTGCTGACCTGGTTCGGCGAGGACCCGCACACCGAGTGCATCGCCATGCACCTCGAAGACCTCAAGGACGGGCGGGCGTTCGTGGAGGCGGCCCGCGCCACCGTGCCGAAGAAGCCGGTCGTCGTGCTGAAGGCGGGGCGTACGGCGGCGGGCGCGAAGGCGGCCGGTTCGCACACGGGGGCCCTCGCCGGTGACGACGCGGTGTACGACGACATCCTGCGGCAGGCGGGCGTCATCCGGGCACCGGGCCTGCGCGACATGCTGGAGTACGCGCGGGCGCTGCCCGTACTGCCCGCCCCGGAGGGCGACAACGTCGTGATCATCACGGGGGCCGGCGGCAGCGGCGTCCTGCTGTCGGACGCGGTGACGGACAACGGGCTGTCCCTGATGGAGATCCCGCCCGACCTGGACGAGGCGTTCCGCCGGTACATCCCGCCGTTCGGCGCGGCCGGCAACCCCGTCGACATCACCGGAGGCGAGCCGCCGTCGACGTACGAGGCGACGATCCGGCTGGGGCTGGAGGACCCCCGCGTCCATGCGCTCGTGCTCGGCTACTGGCACACCATCGTCACCCCGCCCATGGTCTTCGCCGAACTGACCGCACGCGTGGTCGCCGAGTTCCGCGAGCGGGGGATCGAGAAGCCGGTCGTGGCGTCGCTGGCCGGGGACGTCGAGGTCGAGGAGGCCTGTCAGTACCTGTACGAGCGGGGGGTCGTGGCCTACCCGTACACGACCGAGCTGCCGGTGGCCGTGCTCGGCGCGAAGTACCGGTGGGCGCGGGCGGCCGGCTTGCTGGGGGGCGGCTCATGAGGTGAGTGAGCGGGGGCCGGCCGGCGGTGCGCGTCGGCCGGCCCCGGGACCCGCGCGCGCACGAAAGGCATGGGACAGGGGGCGCTGGCCAGTTCTTTCGACGCAAGGGGTACAGCCGCAATGGAAACCACCGATCCACCCTCCTCCCCGCTGTGCCGGGAGGTGAGGGACTGCAAGGGGCGCGTGTACCGGGTCGGCGAGAGCGATGCCGACCTCATGGGCCGCGGCCGCGTCTGGATGGTCGTCCTGCCCTGGCTGGGCGTGACGGGCATCGCCTGTGCCGCGTACGCCGTCGTCGCCGCGTGGGACGGCCTTCGTGACGCCCACCGGTGGGGTGCCGCGGAACTCCGCCTGCCGGCGGGCCTGTGGGTGCTGTGCCAGGCCGCCGTGGCCCTTCCCGCCGGGCTGCTGCGGGAGAACCGCCGGCTGCCTGCCCGCGCGGTCGTGACGACCGGCGCGTTCGGCACCCTCCTCGGATGCCTCTCGCTCGCGTTCGCCCCGAACCTCCCGGTCGCCGCGCTGGGCTTCGGGGTGGTCGGCGGCGCCGGCGCCGGCCTCGTCCACGCGACCTGCCTGACGCTGCCCGGCAAGTGGTATCCCGAACGCCGTGGCGGTCCGACGGGCCTGGTGGCGAGCGGCTGGGCCTTCGGGGCCGTACCGTTCCTCCCGGTCCTCGATCCCGTGCTCGGCCGGGCCGACCACCGGGCCCTGCTGGCCGTGACCGGGGCGGGCGTGTGCCTCGTGGTGGCGTCGGCGGGCCGGTTCTTCCGGGATCCGCCGGAGAACTGGTGGCCGCCGGACGCCGAACCGCTCCGGGTGCCGGCCGATCCCGTCGCCCGGCGTGTGCGGGAGAAGAATCCGCCCGCCGTGCGCCAGTGCACGCCGAGGGAGGCCGTCCGCACCCCGGCGCTGTGGCTCATGTGCCTGTGGGTGCCGGGCACGGCCGGTGGCGCGGCCCTCGGCGCCGGCTTCCTGGTGCCGTTCGGCCGGGCGGCGGGCTTCACCGAGGGGGCCGTGCGGGCCGCGCTGACCCTGGCCGTGGCGGCCGGCGCGGGGGCGGTGGCGGTCGGTGCGCTCTCCGACCGCGTCGGGCGGCGCACCACCGTGCTCGCGGCCTGTCTGGTGCTGGGCGGCGCGCAGTTCGGGGCGCTGGCCGCGGGCGCCTTCGGCGGTGTGCCGCTCTTCCTCGGCTGCGCGGCGGCCACCGGGCTCGCCGGTGGCGCGGTCCTTCCGCTGGCCGCCGCGACGGCCGCCGACCACTTCGGCGAGAACCACAGTGCGAGCGTCTACGGGCTGGTGGTGGCCGTTTCCCTGGCCGTCGCCGTGCTCGCCGCCGGACTCGGCACGGCGGCCGGCACTCCCGGCGGCCACGATCCGCACGGCGCCCTCGTCCTGGCGGGCTGCACCGGGCTCGCCTGCGCCGTGCCGGCGCTCTTCCTCAAGGCTCCGGGCCGGCCCAGTGCCCGGCGCATCGTCCCCAATCCGCACCCCCTCGGCGAGGAGATGGCCTGACATGACGGCAGATCCCACGACAGCAAGGAACACTCCGGCCGACCCCGGCACGCCGAACCGCCCGTACCGTGAAGTGACCGACGCCCGGGGCCGGATCTACCGCGTCGGTGAGACGGACCGGGACATCCTCGGCCACTCGCGCAAGTTCATGGTGTATCTCCCGTGGATCTCCATGATGGCCATCAGCGTCTCCGAGTACGCCTACGGCTCCGCGGAGGACACCCTGTCGTCGGCCCACGGCTGGAGCCAGAGCAACACGTTCTGGATCCTGAGCGTCTGGGTCTTCTTCCAGGCGGGCATCGCCTTCCCGGCAGGCTGGCTGCGCGAGCGCGGCGTGCTCACGGCACGGCGGGCCATGTACACGGGTTCCGGGATGTGCCTGCTCGGCTTCCTGGCCCTCTCCCACCTCGACAACGTACTGCTGGCCGTCGTCGGCTTCGGTGTGGTGGGCGGTGTCGGCTCCGGGCTGATCTACGCGACGTGCATCAACATGGTCGGCAAGTGGTTCCCGGAGCGGCGCGGCGCGAGGACCGGCTTCGTCAACGGCGGCTTCGCCTACGGCTCGCTGCCCTTCATCTTCATCTTCAACTACGCCTTCGACACCGGGAACTACCACACGGTGCTCGATCTGATCGGCGTCTACGTCCTGGCCGTGGTCGCGGTCTGCGCCTTCTTCTTCAAGGACCCGCCGAAGAACTGGTGGCCGGCCGACGTCGACCCGCTGTCGCACACCGGGAACGGCAAGAGCTCCGCGAGCCTGGCGAAGAACCCCCCGGCGGTGCGCCAGTACACCCCCAAGGAGGCGATCCGGAGCGGCATGCTCCCGCTGATGTGGATCACGGTGGTGATGACCGCGGGCGTGTCGATCTTCGGGATCTCCTTCCAGGTCGACTTCGCCAGGGACATCGGCTTCGGGCCCCTGGTGGCGGCCTCCTCGATGGGCGTCATGGCCGTCATCAACGGCATCGGACGCGCGGTGGTCGGCTGGCTGTCCGACCTGTGGGGCCGCAAGTCGACGCTGGTGTTCGTCATCGTGGTGCTCGGGCTCGCCCAGTTCGGCGTCATCTGGGCCGGTGACATGAAGAACGAGTGGCTGTTCCTGTTCTTCGCCTTCCTCTCCGGCTTCGGCGGCGGCGCGTTCTACCCGATGTTCGCCGCGCTGACCCCGGACTACTTCGGTGAGAACTACAACGCCACCAACTACGGCCTGGTGTACAGCGGCAAGCTGGTCAGCGGGCTGTTCGGCGGCGGACTCGGCTCGATGGTGGTGGGCGCCTGGGGCTACAACGGCGCCTACGCGCTGGCCGGCGGTGTCTCGATGGTGGCGGCGGGGATCGCCCTGCTGCTGCGCCAGCCGGGCCGGACCGACGCCGGGCAGGCACCGGCCACCGACCCGCGGCCGGCCGCCTGACGGCCCCGCACTCCCCCACCGGCCCGCCCGGCCGGCTCCCCTCCGGTGCTCCGCCCGTCACGCGCGGAGCACCGGAGGGCTTCGTACGTCTCACCCGGGGGCGCCGGGGCGGCCGGTTACGGCCGGCGCGCGCACAGGCGACGGACACGGGCGGCTGACGACTGACGGCCGGCGCTGACGGCTGACGGCTGACGGCTGACGGCTGACGGCCGGGAACGAGCGTCGGGCGACAGGCGGGCGCTCGGGCGCCGGGCTCAGGCGGGTGTCGACAACGGGTGCCGGTTCAGCTCGCGTTGCGGTCGTGGTACGAGCGCCGGGTGTGCTCGGTGTGTTCCCGCATCAGGCGAGTGGCGCCCTGTTCGTCACGGGCGGCGATCGCGGCGATCAGTTCACGGTGCTCGATCCACGACTGCCGGCCGCGCTGCCGGGCCACCGGCGTGTAGTACCAGCGGACGCGCCGGTCGACCTGGGCGGCGAGTTCGGCGAGGACCGTGTTGCCGGCCAGCTCCATCACCTTGGTGTGGAAGGCCGCGTTGAGGGCGACCGCACGGTCGACCTCCTCGGCCGCCACCGCCTTCTCGCCCTCGGCGCACAGCTCCTCCAGGAGGGCGATGCCGGGGCCGTCCGCGTGCGCCGCGGCCAGCCGGGCCGCCTCCGCCTCCAGCAGCGTGCGGACCGTCAGGAGCTGGTCGGCCTCTTCCTCGGTGGGCTCGTGCACGAACGCGCCCTGGGCGGGCCGCAGATCGACCCAGCCCTCGGTGTTCAGCCGCTGGAGCGCCTCGCGCACCGGCTGCCGGGAGACGCCGAGGTGCCCGGCGAGCTCGCTCTCCACGAGATGCTGGCCGGGCTGCAGGGCGCGCGTGGTGATCAGTTCCAGCAGTGCCTCGTAGACACGGTCACGCAACGGGCCGGGCCGTTCCAGCTTCGGCACGGCTCCCTGCGGCAGTCCGGTCGACAACATCGCGTCCCCCTCCTGAGCTGGCTGCCGTACACGGCGGGCGGTCCGCGGTACACGGTGGACTGCCCACTATGGATTGTCTTTCGTCTACAGTCTACGGTGCACAAAAGCCAGAGGAGGCGGGAGTCGAGCGGGTCACAAGGTCCGGCGCGCCCCCGTGGAGGGGTTCACGGGCACCGCACGACCTGCCCGGCGTACGACAGGTTGCCGCCGAAGCCGAACAGCAGGGCCGGGTCCCCGCTGCGGACCGCGCCCCGTTCGATCAGCTTGGACAGCGCGAGCGGGATGCTGGCCGCGGAGGTGTTGCCGGACTCGGTGACATCGCGGGCGATCACCGCGTTGACCGCGCCGAGCTTCTCGGCGAGCGGCTCGATGATCCGCAGGTTCGCCTGGTGCAGGACGACCGCGGCCAGGTCGGCGGGGTCGATGCCGGCCTTCAGGCAGGCGCGCCGGGCGATGGGCGGCAGCTGGGTGGTGGCCCAGCGGTAGACGCTCTGCCCCTCCTGGGCGAACCGGGGCGGGGTGCCCTCGATGCGCACCGCGTTCCCCATCTCGGGCACCGATCCCCACAGCACCGGCCCGATCCCGGGCTCCTGGCCCGGCGGGCACGCCTCGACCACGGCGGCTCCCGCCCCGTCGCCGACCAGGACGCAGGTGGTGCGGTCGGCCCAGTCGGTGACCTCGGACATCTTGTCCGCGCCGATGACCAGCGCCCGGCTCGCCGCGCCCGCCCGGACGGCGTGGTCGGCGGTGGCGAGGGCGTGGGTGAAGCCGGCGCAGACGACGTTGACGTCCATGGCGGCCGGCTGCGGGATGCCGAGGCGGGCGGCCACCCGGGCGGCGGTGTTCGGGGACCGGTCGATCGCGGTCGAGGTGGCGACGACGACCAGGTCGACGTCGCCCGGCGTGAGGCCGGCGGCGGCGAGGGCCTTGGCGGCGGCGTGGGCCGCGAGCTCGTCGACCGGTTCGTCGGGGCCCGCGATGTGCCGGGTCAGGATGCCCACCCGGCTGCGGATCCACTCGTCACTGGTGTCGACCATGCGGGCCAGTTCGTCGTTGGTGAGCACCCTGGCGGGCTGGTAGTGGCCGACGGCGGCGATGCGCGAGCCGATCATGTCGTGGGTTCCCCTCGTTGCCGTGGGTGGCGGGTCCCCAGTCTGATCAGTGACTCGCGGGTACGAGGACAGGTGAAGCCACAGGAAACGGGCGCCCGAGTTGTCGGCTTCGCCTAGACCCTCGGACGCCCGAGCACTCATCCGGTGAACAGTTGTGTCGCCTTCTGTACGAGTTCGTACACCCCGTAGACGAGGGGTGCTCCCACCCACAGCCAGGCCAGGGCGATCAGGCCCCGGCGCTCAGGCGGACTGGTGTCGCTGGGCATCGGCGGCCTTTCTCGGGGCGGGGAGGTGGTGGCGGACGTGGACGGGGCGGACGAGTTCGTTGGCGGCGAAGCCCACGGCGAGCAGGCCGATCATGATGCCGAACGAGAGCCCGTACAGCGAGGAGCCGTGCCTGCCGGCCGCTTCCTGCCGGTCGGCGATCCAGTTGACGATCAGCGGCCCGAGGATGCCCGCCGTCGACCAGGCGGTGAGCAGCCGGCCGTGGATGGCACCGACCTGGTACGTGCCGAAGAGGTCCTTCAGGTAGGCGGGGATCGTCGCGAAGCCGCCGCCGTAGAAGGAGAGGATCACCAGCGCGCAGAGCACGAACAGCGGCTTCGACGCATCGCCGAACAGCGCGATGAGCAGGTACATCAGCGCGCCGACGCCGAGGTAGACGCGGTAGACGTTCTTGCGTCCGATCAGGTCGGAGGCGGACGACCAGCCGATCCGGCCGGCCATGTTCGCGGCAGACAGCAGCGCGACGAAGCCGGCGGCCGCGGAGGCCGACACCGGGGCGGCGGTGTGCGCGAAGAAGTCCGTGATCATCGGGGCGGCCTTCTCCAGGATCCCGATCCCGGCGGTGACGTTCGTGCACAGCACGACCCACAGGAACCAGAACTGCGGCGTGCGCACCGCAGTGCGGGCGGACACCTGCACGCCGTCGGAGGCGGCAGGGCCGCCGTCCGCGGGCTTCTCGGTGCGGGGGACGCGCACGAGCAGCACGCCGAGCGACATGAAGACGGCGTACGTCAGGCCGTGGACGAGGAAGGCGAGCGCGATCCCGGAGTGGCCGGTGCCGAACGACCGGAGCATCTGCGCCGACCAGGGCGAGGCGATCAGCGCACCGCCGCCGAAGCCCATGATGGCGATGCCGGTGGCCATGCCCGGGCGGTCGGGGAACCACTTGATCAGGGTGGAGACGGGCGAGATGTAGCCGATGCCGAGGCCGATGCCGCCGACGAAGCCGTAGCCGAGGACGATCAGCCAGAACTGCTTCGTCTGGGCGCCGAGCGCGGCGATCAGGAAACCGGAGGAGAAGCAGGCGAGGGCCACGGACATCGCCCAGCGGGGCCCCTTGCGTTCCACGAGCGTGCCGCCGAACGCGGCGGACAGCCCGAGCATCACGATCGCCAGCTGGAAGGGCAGTGCGCTCTGGGTGCCGTCGAGATCGAGCGCGGACTCCAGCGACGGTTTGAACACGCTCCAGGCGTAGGCCTGGCCGATGGACAGGTGGACGGAGAGGGCGGCGGGCGGGACGAGCCAACGGCTCCAGCCCGGCGGTGCGAGAGGGGGGCTGCTCATGATGCCGGACGGTAGGGCGGGAGCCGTGTGTTGAGAAGGTGCGGCGTCGACCGTATGCGGTGAACGGTATGCGGACTGCGCTCAACGGTCGCCGGCCGCGCACCGGTTGCCGCGCGCACCCTTGCCGCGCACTTCTCCATACTGTAGACAATATTTCGTCGACAGGATTCAGCCGAGCGTGTTCCGGCTCCTCCACCACCTCCGCGGTATCCCTCAAACCGAACGGAGCGTTCCGTGAAAGTCGCAGTCCTCGGCGCCGGTGCGATCGGCGCCTATGTCGGTGCCGCGCTCCACCGCGCCGGCGCCGACGTGCATCTCGTCGCCCGTGGACCGCACCTGGCGGCCATGAGGCGGCACGGTGTACGGGTGCTCAGCCCGCGCGGGGACTTCACCGCGCACCCCCACGCCACCGACGACCCGGCCGAGGTCGGCCCGGTGGACCACGTCTTCCTGGGCCTGAAGGCGAACGCGTACGCGGCGTGCGGGCCGCTGATCGCGCCGCTGCTGCACGAGCGCACCACCGTGGTGGCCGCGCAGAACGGCATCCCCTGGTGGTACTTCCACCGGCACGGTGACCCCTACGACGGCCGGCGCCTGGAGAGCGTGGACCCGGGCGGGGCGGTCAGCGCGGTCCTGGCGCCCGAACGGGCCGTCGGCTGCGTCGTCTACGCGGCCACCGAACTCCAGGCACCCGGGGTGGTCCGGCACCTGGAGGGCACCCGGTTCTCCGTCGGCGAGCCCGACCGGAGTGTGTCCGCGCGCTGCCTG
Source organism: Streptomyces sp. NPDC096012 (assembly GCF_040426375.1). Classification (NCBI taxonomy): domain Bacteria; kingdom Bacillati; phylum Actinomycetota; class Actinomycetes; order Kitasatosporales; family Streptomycetaceae; genus Streptomyces; species Streptomyces sp. NPDC096012. The sequence goes on along the minus strand of NZ_JBEOTD010000052.1, from coordinate 29,559 downwards.
GACCTCAGCGAGGCGATGCGGGCCGGCGGGCTCAAGTGCCCCGTGGAGCGGGACCTGCGCGCCGACATCTGGCTCAAGCTGCTGGGAAACATCTCCTTCAACCCGATCAGCGCCCTGGCCCGCGCCACCATGCGGCAGATGTGCCGGCACGGCGGCACCCGCCGGGTCATCGAGACGATGATGCGCGAGACGCTCCGCGTCGCCGAGGTGCTGGGCTGCGAGGTCGGCGTCTCCATCGAGCGGCGGCTCGCGGGCGCGGAGCGCGTCGGCGACCACCGCACCTCCACGCTCCAGGACCTGGAGCGCGGCAAGCCGCTGGAACTGGACGTGCTGCTCGCGGCCGTCATCGAACTCGCGGACATCACCGGCGTCGAGGTGCCCACACTGCGCACCGTGCACGCCATCTCGGACCTGCTCGCGCTGAGGAGCGCCGCATGAGGAAACGGCAACCGAAGACCTACACCCGGCTCACCCACCCGCTGGTCCGGGACACCCGTGAGGGGCCGCTGCGGCCGGCCGGCTGGGAGGAGGCGCTGGACCGGGCGGCCCGGGGCCTGGAACGCAACCGGGGCGCGTTCGGCCTGTTCTCCTGCTCCCGGGCCACGAACGAGACGAATTACGTGGCGCAGAAGTTCGCCCGGGTCGTGATGGGCACCCACAACGTCGACTCCTGCAACCGGACCTGCCACGCCCCCAGCGTCGCGGGCCTGTCGGCGGCGTTCGGCTCGGGCGGCGGCACGTCGTCGTACGAGGAGATCGAGCACACCGACGTCATCGTCATGTGGGGCTCCAACGCCCGCTTCGCGCACCCGATCTTCTTCCAGCACGTGCTGAAGGGGATCAGGAACGGCGCCCGGATGTACGCCGTCGACCCGCGCCGGACGTCCACCGCCGAGTGGGCGGAGAGCTGGCTCGGCCTCAACGTCGGCACCGACATCCCGATGGCGCACGCGATCGGCCGCGAGATCATCCACGCCGGGCTCGCCAACGAGGCGTTCATCGCGCGGGCGACCACCGGTTTCGAGGAGTACCGCACGCTGGTCGAACCGTGGACGCCGTCGCTGGCCGAGAAGGTGACCGGGGTACCCGCACGTGCCATCAGGGAGCTGGCGCACGCCTACGCCCGCGCCGAGCGCGCCCAGCTGTGCTGGACCCTCGGCATCACCGAGCACCACAACGGCACCGACAACGTCCGCGCGCTGATCAACCTGTCCCTGCTCACCGGCCATGTGGGGCGCTACGGCTCCGGGCTGCAGCCGCTGCGCGGCCAGAACAACGTGCAGGGCGGCGGGGACATGGGCGCGATCCCCAACCGCCTGCCCGGATTCCAGGACATCCTCGACGCCGAGGTACGGCTGAAGTTCGAGTCGGCCTGGGACACGGTGATCCCGCCGTACCACGGACTGAACCTCACCGAGATGTTCGAGGCGATGGAGACGGGCTCGCTCAAGGCCGTGTACTGCATCGGGGAGAACCCGGCGCAGTCGGAGGCGGACAGCGAGCAGGCCGTACGGCGGCTGCGCGCGCTGGACTTCCTGGTCGTGCAGGACATCTTCCTCACGAAGACCGCCGAACTGGCCGACGTGGTGCTGCCGGCGACCGCCGGGTGGGCGGAGACGGAGGGCACGACCACCAACAGCGAGCGCCGGGTGCAGCGGGTGCGCCGCGCCGTGGCCCCGCCCGGCGAGGCCCGCGAGGACATCGACATCATCTGCGCGCTGGCCGGCCGGCTGGGCCACGACTGGAAGTACCCCGACGCGGAGGCCGTCTGGAACGAGCTGCGGTCGGTCTCCCCCGACCACTACGGGATGACGTACGCGCGGCTGGCGGAACACCAGGGCATCCAGTGGCCCTGCCCGGACCCCGTACGGCTCGAACCGCCGTACCTGCACGGCAGGTTGTGGGAGAGCGATCCCGGCAGGCGCGGGGCGCCCGCGCCGTTCGGCCTGGTCCGGCACGATCCGCCGGTGGACCTCACCGACGAGCGGTACCCGATCCGGCTCACCACCGGGCGGCGCCTGGACTCGTACAACACCGGTGTGCAGAGCGGTGGTTTCGCCTCACCGCTGCGGCGCGGCGAGTACGTGGAGCTGTGCCCGGAGGACGCCGAGCGGTACGGGGTCGTGGTCGGCGAGGAGGTCCGGGTCTCCTCGCGGCGCGGGGCGGTGGTGGCGCCGGTGTGGATCGACACCGCGCTCCGGCCGGGCCTGGCCTTCATGACGATGCACTTTCCCGACGAGGTGGACACCAACCAGCTGACGATCGAGGCGAACTGCCCGATCGCGGGGACGGCGGAGTTCAAGGCGTCGGCGATCCGGATCGAGAAGCTCCCGGCCACGACGAATGTGAGGTGAGGGCGTGGACCTGCACTTCGGCGACAGCAAGCCGACGGACGAGGAACGGGCGGCCGTGGACGCCCTGCTGGGGCCGCCGGAGTCCTCCTGGGAGGGCGCCGACCGCACCGACGCCGACCTGAGGTGGGCGCGCGGCGGCCGGGAGGCCCGTGACCGGCGCGACCTGCTGCTGCCGGGGCTGCACGCCCTGAACGACCGCGTCGGCTGGATCAGCGAGGGCGGCCTCGCCTACCTGTGCCGCAGACTGACCGTGCCTCCGGCCGAGGCGTACGGCGTCGCCACCTTCTACGCCATGTTCTCGGTCCGGCCGCGTCCCGCGACGGTCCTGCGCGTCTGCACCGACCTGGCGTGCACGGCGGCCGGGGCGGACCGGCTGTGCGCCGGCGCCGAGGCCCGGCTCGGCCCCGGCAGCGGGGTGAGCGTCGAGCGCTCCCCGTGCCTCGGACTGTGCGAACGCGCCCCGGCGGCCCTCGCGGTCCGGGCGGGCGAGCAGGTCCGTACGGCCGTGTCGGCCCCGGCGTCCGTCACGGCGGCCGTCCGCGCGGCGAGCGCACCGGACGCGGCGCCCGAGGAGCCGCCGGCCGTGGCGGCGGTGCCCCAGGCGGGGGATCCCTCGCTGCTGCTGCTGCGCCGCGTCGGCGTGGTCGATCCGTCCTCGCTGGACGACTATCGCGCGCACGGCGGCTACGCGGCCCTGCGCCGGGCCTTCGAGCTGGGGCCGTCCGGAGTGATCCGCGAGGTGACCGACTCGGCCCTGGTCGGGCGCGGCGGCGCCGCGTTCCCCACCGGCCGCAAGTGGCAGGCCACGGCGTCCCAGCCGGACCGTCCGCACTATCTGGTGTGCAATGCCGACGAGTCCGAGCCCGGCACCTTCAAGGACCGGGTGCTGATGGAGGGCGACCCGTTCGCGCTCGTGGAGGCGATCACGATCGCCTCGTACGCGGTCTCCGCGCACCGGGCGTTCGTGTACGTCCGCGGCGAGTACCCGCGGGCGATCCGGCGCCTCGGGCACGCGATCGGCCAGGCCCGCGCCCGGGGCCTGCTCGGCGACGACATCCTCGGCCAGGGTTACAGCCTGGACATCGAGATCAGGCGGGGTGCCGGCGCCTACATCTGCGGCGAGGAGACGGCCCTGTTCAACTCCATCGAGGGCTACCGGGGCGAACCGCGCTCCAAGCCGCCCTTCCCGGTCGAGAAGGGCCTGTTCGGCAGGCCGACGGCCGAGAACAACGTGGAGACGCTGGTCAACGTCCTGCCGATCCTGACGATGGGCGCCCCGGCGTACGCGGCGATCGGCACCGCGGGCTCCACCGGGCCGAAGCTGTTCTGCGTCTCCGGCAGCGTGGCCCGCCCCGGGGTGTACGAACTGCCGTTCGGGGCCACGCTGCGCGAACTGCTGGAGCGGGCCGGGGTGCGTCCGGGGCTGCGGGCGGTGCTGCTGGGCGGGGCGGCGGGCGGGTTCGTGCGGCCCGACGAACTGGACATCCCGCTCACCATCGAAGGCACCCGTCAGGCCGGCACCACGCTCGGCTCCGGGGTGGTGATGGCCTTCGACGACAGCGTGCCACTGCCCCGGCTGCTGCTGCGCATCGCCGAGTTCTTCCGGGAGGAGTCCTGCGGGCAGTGCGTGCCGTGCCGGATCGGGACCGTGCGGCAGGAGGAGGCGCTGCGCCGGATCGCCGAGCGCACCGGGACGGCCGCCGCGGCGGACGTCGCCCTGCTGCGGGAGGTCGGCCGGGCGATGCGGGACGCCTCGATCTGCGGTCTCGGGCAGACCGCGTGGAACGCCGTGGAATCCGCCATCGACCGACTGGGGGCGTACGAATGACCATCACACCGCTGGGGATCCCGCGCCGGCTGCTGGAGTTCACGCTCGACGGCGAACCGGCGCGCGTCCCGGAGGGCTCGACCGTCCTGGACGCCTGCCGGGCCGCCGGGAAGGACGTGCCGACGCTGTGCCAGGGCGACACCCTGCGGCCGAAGAACGCGTGCCGGGTCTGCGTGGTCGAGGTGGAGGGCTCGCGGACCCTGGTGCCGGCCTGCTCCCGCCGCGCGGAGCCCGGCATGGAGGTCCGCACGGACACCGAGCGGGTCCGGCACAGCCGGAGACTCGTCCTGGAGCTGCTCGCCTCGGCCGTCGACCTGTCGACCACCCCCGGGGCGGCCGAGTGGATCAAGGAGTACGAGGCGAAGCCGGACCGGTTCGGTCCCGGCGCGGCCCGGCTGAACGAGGAGCCGAGGATCGACAACGAGTTGTACGTGCGCGACTACGGCAAGTGCATCCTGTGCTACAAGTGCGTCGACGCCTGCGGTGACCAGTGGCAGAACACCTTCGCCATCTCGGTCGTCGGGCGGGGTTTCGATGCGCGGATCGCCGTCGAGCAGGACGCGCCGCTGACCGACTCGGCGTGCGTCTACTGCGGGAACTGCATCGAGGTGTGCCCGACGGGGGCGCTGTCGCCCAAGTCGGAGTTCGACATGCGGGCGGCGGGTACCTGGGAGGAGTCCCGCCAGACGCGGACGAGCACGGTGTGCGCGTACTGCGGGGTGGGCTGCACGCTCACGCTCCATGTGCAGGACAATGAGATCGTCAAGGTCACCTCGCCGCACGACAACCCGGTGACCCACGGCAACCTCTGCATCAAGGGCCGTTTCGGCTACCAGCACGTACAGAACCGGGGCTGATCAGACCATGGGACGAGTGACGGAACGCCGCAAGGTCCTCCGGATCCGGGAGGGGGCGGTCTCCACCCGGCCGGACACGCTCGTCGCCGAGGAACCACTGGAGATCCGGCTGAACGGCAAGCCGCTCGCGATCACCATGCGCACGCCGGGCGACGACTTCGCGCTCGCGGCGGGGTTCCTGGTGAGTGAAGGCGTCCTGGCCACCGCCTCCGACCTGCAGAACATCGTCTACTGCGCGGGGGCGACCGCGGACGGCACGAACACCTACAACGTGGTCGACGTGCGGACCGCGCCCGGCGTGCAACTGCCGGACTTCACCCTGGAGCGGAACGTGTACACGTCCTCCTCCTGCGGGCTGTGCGGCAAGGCCAGCCTGGACGCGGTGCGCACGACCGCCCGCTGGCCGATCGCCGACACTCCGGCGGTCCGGGTGACCCCCGAGCTGCTGGCGAGCCTGCCCGAGCGTCTGCGGGAGGCCCAGCGGGTGTTCGACCGGACCGGCGGCCTGCACGCGGCGGCGCTGTTCACCGAGGGCGGGGAGCTGCTGGACATCAAGGAGGACGTCGGCCGGCACAACGCGGTGGACAAGCTGGTCGGGCGGGCGCTGCAGAACGGTGACCTGCCGTTGTCCCGGACGATCCTGCTCGTCTCGGGCCGGGCCTCCTTCGAGCTGGCGCAGAAGGCGGTGATGGCGGGCATTCCGGTGCTGGCCGCGGTGTCCGCGCCGTCGTCGCTGGCCGTCGACCTGGCCGCGGAGACGGGCCTCACCCTGGTGGGATTCCTGCGGGGCAGCTCCATGAACGTGTACGCGGGTGAGGACCGGATCGCCCTGCGGGAGGCGGCCGCCCAGGGCTGACCGGTTCCCCGCGGCACGGCGGCGGGGCCCCGCCGGCGGGGAGCGCCCCCTGCGCCCCGGGGCCCCGCCTCACCTCCACCGCCGGCCGGTGCGCACCATCCGCACCCCCGAGTCCGCTCGCACCCCGGCCGACGACCTGGGGCCCGGGTTCGGTTCGCCGAAGGCGCCGTGCGGCCCGCCGTGTACGGGGAGTTCGCCCTGGAGGACGCGGCGAAGGCCCACGCGGCGATCGAGGACCGGGTCAACCTCGGCAAGGTCGTCCTGCGTCCGTAACCGCCCGCACGCTCCTTGTGAGCCGCCCGCGCCCCACCACCTTCGACACGGCGGCGGGCGCTCAGCGCCGAGGAGCTGCCGGACCCGAGGGTGCTGCGGTCACCTGAGGACACGGTCCTGCGGCTGCCCCTGGACCGCGTGCGGGGCTGACTCGCGCGCCGGGTCCCGGGACGGCTCCGGATCGCGGGCCCGGCGCTTGGCGATGACGGCGCACACCATCAGCTGCATCTGGTGGAAGAGCATCAGCGGCAGCACGGCGAGGGAGGCGTGGGAGGCGAACAGGACGCTCGCCATGGGCAGCCCCGAGGCGAGGGACTTCTTCGAGCCGGCGAACTGGATGGCGATCCGGTCCTCCCGGCCGAAGCCGAGCGCCTTGCCGCCGTACCAGGTCAGCGCGAGCATCACGGCCAGCAGTACGGCCTCGACGGCGAGCAGCCCGGCCAGCCGGACGGGGCTGACCTGGTGCCAGATGCCCTGGGCCATGCCTTCGCTGAACGCGGTGTAGACGACGAGCAGGATCGAGCCGCGGTCGACCAGCCCGAGGGCCTTCTTGTGGCGGGTGATGAACGCGCCGATCCAGCGCCGCAGCAGCTGCCCGGCGAGGAACGGCACCAGCAGCTGCAGCACGATCTTCACCAGCGCGTCGGTGGAGAACCCGGCGCCGCTGTTGCCGAGCAGCGCCGCCGCGAGCAGCGGGGTGAGGACGATGCCGGCGAGGGAGGAGAAGGAGCCGGCGCAGATGGCGGCCGGCACGTTTCCCCGGGCGATCGACGTGAACGCGATGGACGACTGGATCGTGGACGGCACCAGGGTCAGGAACAGCAGGCCCTGGTAGAGGGGCTGCGTCAGCAGGACCGGCACCACACCGCGCAGGGCGATCCCGAACACCGGGAAGAGGACGAAGGTGCAGACCAGCACCGTGACGTGGAGCCGCCAGTGCCTGAGCCCGTCCAGCGCCTCCCGGGTGGACAGCCGGGCGCCGTAGAGGAAGAACAGGAAGGCGATCGCGGCCGTGGAGGCGCCCGAGGCCACGTCGGCGGCGGTGCCCCGGGCCGGGACGAGCGTCGCGAGGCCCACCGTGGCGAGCAGCAGCACGATGTACGGGTCGATCGGCATCCAGTTCGGCCAACGCAGGCGTTTCACGGTGCTCCGTTTGCTGTGCGGGTCTGTACGTGTCGGCGGACGGTGTCCGCACGGGTCGGGGGTACGGCGTCCGTACGTGTCGGGCGGCCTGCGGTCCGGGGCCGCGGCGCCCCTCTCCATCGTCCTCCCTCCCTCGCCGATCGGGAATCCGGCATACCACTCTGACTGTCATCGTCTTCCATGATGACGGGGTAAGCTGCGGCCGTGTACGACCCGACGCGGCTGCGGACGTTCCTGGCGGTGGCCCAGACGCTCAGCTTCACGCAGGCCGCCCACCGGCTGGGCCTGCGCCAGTCGACGGTCAGCCAGCATGTGCGGCGGCTGGAGGAGGCCGTCGGCCGGCAGCTGTTCTCCCGGGACACCCACTCGGTGGAGCTGACCGAGGACGGCGAGGCGATGCTGGGTTTCGCCCGCCGGATCCTGGAGGTGCACGAGCAGGCGTCGGCGTTCTTCACGGGCACGCGGGTGCGCGGCCGGCTGCGGTTCGGGGCCTCCGAGGACTTCGTCCTGACCCGGCTGCCGGAGATCCTGGAGGGCTTCCGCCACGACCATCCGGAGGTCGACCTGGAGCTGACCGTGGAACTGTCCGGCACGCTGCACGAACAGCTGGCCGCCGGGAAGCTCGACCTGGTGCTGGCCAAGCGGCGCCCGGAGGATCCCCGCGGTGAGCTGGTCTGGCGCGACGACCTGGTGTGGATCGGCGCCGAACGGCTCCGCCTGGACGCCGACCGGCCCGTACCGCTGATCGTGTATCCGCCGCCCGGCATCACCCGGGCCCGCGCCCTGGAGGTTCTGGACCGGCAGGGCCGCGAGTGGCGGATCGTGTGCACGAGCGGCAGCCTCAACGGGCTGATCGCGGCGGCCCGCGCCGGCCTCGGGGTGATGGCGCACTCCCGCCGCCTCATCCCGCCGGGCCTGTCGCGGCTGCCCGACCGGGCGGGTCTGCCCGAACTGGGCAGGGTCGACTTCGTCCTCGTCCACGGCCCGCGCCGGGCTGCGGCCCAGGACGCGGCGAACGCCCTGGCGGCGGCGATCCTGACGGGCGGCGACCACCTGCGCCACCACAGCGGCTGACGGACCCGCCCGCACGACCGCCCCGCCCGGCACCGGACCGCGGCCGGTCCACCCGGCCGCGGCTCCCGCGCCACAAGCGGACGGCGAGGGGCCCGCACGAGCGGTTCCATGGCGCGCCTCTCCGTGCGGTACGGCGGGGCCGACACCGTGCTGGGCGCGTACAGATTCGGTGGAGATTACGGTCCCGGAACTTACCGACCCGTAAGTATTGTGTCCGGCCCTTCCCCATGTGGGGGCATTTTCTGGCCACCGTGCGGGAAAAACGTGAGGTTTGCTCGGTTTCCGCCCCCCTCCCGCCCGGCGGAACCGTGAGGTAGCTTTCACCGCGCTGTGCCGAGCATCGGGGCGTGGGACCAAGCAGCGAGGATCGGGGAGCGAGGTTTGCGCGAGTTCACCAACCCGCCGTTGGCGTCGTCGCCGCCGGTGGGCGGTCTGGCCGACGTCGTCTTCGAGTATGCCCTCACGGACCCGCTGCACGTCGCCCTCGGCCGCAAGGACGCCGCCGGGCAGTGGCGGGACGTGACCTCCGCGGAGTTCCGCGACGAGGTGCTGGCGCTCGCCAAGGGACTCCTCGCGCGCGGCATCCGCTTCGGCGACCGCGTCGCCATCATGTCCCGCACCCGCTACGAGTGGACGCTGTTCGACTTCGCCCTGTGGACCATCGGCGCCCAGGTGGTGCCCGTCTACCCCACGTCCTCGGCCGAGCAGTGCTTCTGGATGCTGTACGACGCCGAGGTCTCGGCGGCCGTCGTGGAGCACGAGGACCATGCGATGACCATCGCCACGGTCATCGACCGGCTGCCGCAGCTGCGCCAGCTGTGGCAGCTGGACGCGGGCTGCGTGCAGGAGCTGTACGACGCCGGGGCGCCGCTGGACGACGAGCTGGTGCACCGGCACCGGCAGGCGGTCACCCCCGACTCGGTCGCCACGATCATCTACACCTCCGGCACCACCGGCCGCCCCAAGGGCTGCGTCCTGTCCCACGCGAACTTCATGTTCGAGGCGGACACGATGATCGAGCGGTGGCAGCCGGTGTTCCACACCAAGAAGGACGACGCGGCGTCCACCCTGCTGTTCCTGCCGCTGGCGCACGTCTTCGGGCGGATGGTGGAGGTCGCCGCGATCCGCGGCCGGGTCCGCTTCGGCCATCAGCCCCAGCTGCACGCCGCCGCCCTGCTGCCCGACCTGGCCGCGTTCCGGCCGACGTTCATCCTCGCCGTGCCGTACATCTTCGAGAAGGTGTTCAACGCGGCCCGCCGGAAGGCGGAGAAGGAGGGCAGGCACGGACCGTTCGAGAAGGCGGTCGACATCGCGGTGAAGTACGCCGAGGCCGTGGAGGCGAAGGCGTGGGGCGTCGGGCCCGGCCCCTCGGCGGGGCTGCGCATGCAGCACCAGCTCTTCGACAAGCTCGTGTACTCCAAGGTGCGGGCGGCGATGGGCGGCCGCATCCGCAACGCGATGTCCGGTGGTTCCGCGATGGACCGCCGACTGGGACTCTTCTTCGCCGGCGCGGGCGTGCAGATCTACGAGGGGTACGGCCTGACCGAGTCGACGGCCGCGGCCACCGCCAACCCTCCCGAGCGCACCCGGTACGGCACGGTCGGCCAGGCCATCCCGGGGATGACCGTGCACATCGCGGACGACGGGGAGATCTGGCTGCGCGGCGGCAACGTCTTCCAGGGCTACCTGAACAACCAGAAGGCCACCGACGCGACGCTGCACGACGGCTGGCTGGCCACCGGCGACCTCGGCTCGCTGGACGAGGACGGCTACCTCACCATCACCGGCCGCAAGAAGGAGATCCTCGTGACCTCGGGGGGCAAGAGCGTCTCCCCGGGCGTGCTGGAGGAGCGGGTCCGCGACCACCCGCTGGTCAACCAGTGCATCGTCGTCGGCAACGACCGCCCCTACATCGCCGCCCTGATCACCCTCGACCAGGAGGCGGTCGAGCACTGGCTGCAGATGCGGGGGAAGCCGGGGATGTCCCCGGTCGAGCTGGTCCGTGACCGGGACCTGGAGACGGAGGTGCGGCGTGCGGTGGTCGCCGCCAACACGCTCGTCTCCCAGGCCGAGTCCATCCGCACCTTCCGGATACTGGCCCAGCCCTTCACCGAGGAGCACGGCCTGCTGACGCCGTCGCTGAAACTGAAGCGGAAGGCGATCGAGAAGGCGTACGCCAATGAGGTCGACGCCCTCTACAGCAGCTGACGCCCGCCGTCCGGCCCCGGTGCGGACCACCGCCGGCCGGCCCCGCGCCGGGCCCAGGCGCCGGCCGGTCCCGCCGCCGAACCGGTCGGTCGGCTTGCGGCCGGTCCCCGCCGAACCGGTCGGTCTCGGCCGATCCCGCCGGCAGGAATGCATCGCGGCGCGTGATCGTTGACGATGGGTGTGTCACCTGTCCACAACCGAAGGATCAAAGAGCTCGTGAGCAGCAAGGTCCCTGAGATCATCCTCAACAACGGCGTCGAGATGCCCCAGCTGGGCTTCGGCGTATGGCAGGTGCCGGACGACGAGGCCGAGCAGGCCGTCGCCACGGCGCTCGAGGCCGGGTACCGCAGCATCGACACAGCGGCGATCTACGGCAACGAAGAGGGCACCGGCAAGGCCATCGCCGCCTCCGGCCTGCCCCGCGAGGACGTCTTCGTCACCACCAAGCTCTGGAACGCCGACCAGGGGTACGACTCGACGCTGCGCGCCTTCGACGCGTCGCTGAAGAAGCTGGGTCTGGACTACCTCGACCTGTACCTGATCCACTGGCCGCTGCCGTCCCGGGACACGTACACGGACACCTACAGGGCCTTCGAGAAGCTGCACGCCGACGGCCGTGTCCGCGCCATCGGTGTGTCGAACTTCCTCCCCGAGCACCTCGAGCGGCTGAGCTCCGAGACCTCCGTCGTCCCGGCGGTCAACCAGATCGAGCTGCACCCGCATCTGCAGCAGCGCGCGGCCCGCGAGTTCCACGCGGAGCGGGGCATCGCGACGGAGGCCTGGTCGCCGCTCGGTCAGGGCAAGGGCCTGCTGGAGGTGCCGGCGATCGTGGCGATCGCGCGGAAGCACGACCGCACCCCGGCCCAGGTCGTACTGCGCTGGCACGTGCAGCTCGGCAACATCGTGATCCCGAAGTCCGTGACGCCGTCGCGGATCAAGGAGAACATCGAGGTCTTCGACTTCAGCCTGGACGACGAGGACCTCGCGGCGATCAGCGCGCTCAACGAGGACCGGCGCCTGGGCCCCGACCCGGCCACCTTCGACGTCGCCTGACCCGCCCCCTCCGGCCCGGACCGACGGCCCGCGCCGGTCTCACCGGTCTCACCGGTCACGCAGCATCGTGCGCCCCGCCGCCCAGGCGGGGCGCACGGCTGTGCGGCGGGTCAGACGGCGTGTGTACGGCGCACGCCGGCCGTGCGGCACGCCGGCCGGCGGGGAGTACGGCAGGTCGGCCCGCGTGCGTACGGCACGTCGGCCCGCGTGGGTACGGCTGTGCGGGGCGGTCAGCGTGTGCGCGGTGTGCCGCCGGTCAGCCGGCGTGTGCGTCCGCGTGCACGACCTCGAACTCCTCCAGGCCGACCACCGCCATCTGGACCTTGGCCGCCCCCGCCTGCCGGGCCGCCGCCTGGGCCGCGCGCGAGGCCGCGAGGGAGTGGTGGTCGGTGAAGAGCGTGCCGGCCAGCCCGTGGCCGCGCTCCCGGTCCAGGAACAGGGCGGCCCTGGCCAGGCCGGGCAGGGCTTCGAGCCGGGGCACCACGGTCGCGTGGAACGCGTCGGCGAGTTGGTCCGCGTCGGCCGGCTCGAATTCCAGCCGGATCAGGTGCAGCCCGCCGTGGGCGGTGGGACGCGGCAGCACGTGGAAGACCGCGACCTCGTAGTTCTCGACGGCGAGGGTGCCCGCGAAGGGTGCCAGCAGTGCGGTCCGCCGCTCGCGCATGACCTCGTCGCTGTTGTGCCGGGCCTGCTCGGACTCCCACCAGCTGACGGTGAGCAGCTTGCCGAGGTTCCGGTCGACGAAGACGCCGGCGCCCCGGTAGCCGGGCCGCTCCTCGAGCAGGTCGCGTCCCTCGGAGTTGAGGGCCCGGATCGCCGTGCCGAGTTCGGCGGGATCGCCGGTCGCGTACACCGTGCGAACGAACATGAGGCTTGGCCTCTCGGTCGGTGACCACGAAGGGGTCGGACACTTCCCCGAACAGCCCCCCGCTTCCAGTCTTGCCCGGCTCGGAAACCACCGCAATGCGCACCGCTTTCACTCCGTGGCCACCCAGGGCTTGACGAGAACATGTCGTGAGGGCCACCGTGTACGGCACCCGGTAAGGAAACTTTCCTAACAGAAGGGTCCCCCCCCAGTGCGTCTTCGAACACTGACCCTCGCCGCGGCCTCCGGGGCCGCCCTGCTCGCCGCCGGAGTCCTTCCCGCGAACGCCTCCGCGACCGCGCCGTCGACGGCGGGCCCCAAGTCCGCCCAGGAGGGCTCGGTCAGCGCCGCCGACCTGCTCGCCAAGGTGCAGTCCTGTTCGCAGATCTCCAACGGCAAGTACAAGACGGACGACGAGACCTCGGCCACGGTCCCCGTGTGCGGCAAGAACGGCGCGGTGTTCTGGAAGGCCGACATGGACGTCGACTGCGACGGCCAGCGCACCACCAACTGCAACGAGGACCGCGACCCCTGGTACCAGGACGACACGGCCTTCCACCAGTCCGACGGCAAGCCGCTCAAGGCCGAGACCCTGCCGTACGTCGTGGTGCCCAGCTCCAGCAGCATCTGGAACTACTCCGGTGCCGGCATCAAGGGCGGCGGAGTGGTCGCCGTCATCTACAACAACAAGGTCGAGTACGCCGTCGTCGGCGACACCGGGCCCACGAAGATCATCGGTGAGGCGTCGTACGCCACCGCCAAGGCCCTCGGCATCGACCCCGACCCGGCGACCGGCGGAGCCGACTCGGGCGTGACGTACATCCTGTTCAAGAACTCCAAGGTCTCCCCCATCGAGAGTCACAGCGCGGCCGTCTCCCTCGGGGACCAGCTGGCCAAGCAGTTCCTGGCGAACAACTGAACCGGGACGCGGCCCTGGGCCGGTCCGCCCGACCTGATCACCAGGCCGGGCGGACCGGCCCAGCCGGCGTAGCAGGGCCGCGCGTCCGTTCAGGGCGTCCGCCCGGGTGCGGATGAGCCGGGGAGCCAGGCACTCGGGGGGCTCTCGGTGTCAGGAGCCGCCGCAGGTGGAGCGGTACGGATGGGCGTACCGCGCGTCCGCACGGCGGTCCGGGCGTTCTGTGGCCGCCGGAACCGAGGCTCAGAGGCTCTGAGACCTTGGGTGTCCGCCGGGCCGCAGCGGGCGGGGCCCTGTGTCAGAGCGGCCGTACCGCCGTGTGCACGGTGTAGGCGCCCAGCAGGAACACGTCCGGCCGGCGGTGCACGCTCGCCGCGTCGGACGGGTCGAGCAGGCGGTCCAGGGTGGCCCGGTCCTCGGGGTCGAGGGCCTCGCCGAAGCCGTCGCGCAGGCGGGACAGGGTGTCGGCGACGTAGGAGCGGGCGCGGTCGCTCGCGGGGGCGGGCAGGTCGAGCAGGAAGCTGCGCGAGCGTGCGTGCCGCAGGCCGGTCGCGGTCAGCAGGGCGGCCCAGTCCTCGACCTCGGCGACGGAGCCGGGCAGGTCGGCCCGCATCCGGGCGAACCACTCCGCCTCCAGCGCGTCGAGCCGCGCCTGCAGTCCGGGACGGCCGATGCCGATGTCCCGGGGCAGGAAACGGGAGGGCAGCCCGCCTTCGAGGAGGGCCAGGGTGCCGCCGGGGGCCAGTCGCCCGGCGAACGCGGCGAGCGCGGATCGCTGGTCGCCGAGGTGATGCAGGCTGCGGCTGGCCCACAGCAGGTCGGCCGGGTACTCCAACTCGCCGAGCACGCCCGGCAGTTCACCGGCGAGGGTGTCGAAGCGGTCGGCGAACCCCAGGCGCGCGGCCCGGTCGGCGGCACGCCCGAGCAGCGGTTCGGCACTGTCGACGGCGACCACCCGGGCCCCCGGAAAAGCCTCGGCGAACAGGCACGAGACCACTCCGGGGCCGCTGCCCGCGTCCACGATCAGCCCCGGCTCGGTCACCTCCTGCGCGAGCCAGGCCATGGCCCGCTGGTAGACGGGGGCGAACAACTCCGCCTGGATCTCCAGCCGGTGGCCCATCTCGATCCAGTCGACGTCGGTGCCCTGACGGTGCCCGTGCCCGTGCCCTTGTCGATGCCCGGTGTCGTGATGCCCCGTCTCGTGACGGTCGGTCTCGAGGTGCTCGCGGTCGTGGTGCTCGGTGTCACGGGCCATGGTGGTCAGCCTCTCGTCGGGGTGCGGTCAGCCTGCGACGACACACCGGCGACAAGCAACCCGCGTTGCCGTTACGGCAACGGCGGCGCCCGGACCGGGCGCACCAGGCGGTGGGGCGCGCGGCGCTGGGGCGCCGAACCCCACCCGTGTGGACCGGCCGGCCCCGGCGTGCAGTCCCCGGCCAGCCGGTGGGCGCGCCTAGCCGGTCGGGGGTTTGCGAAAGGCACGGAGGCTGAAGGACGGGTCGGCGCGCGGGCGGTCCTGGTCCGGGAGCCGGGCCAACCGGGTGGCGAACTCCTCGGTGCGCGGATCGCCGGGCGGCAGCACGGTGAACCAGCCGCGGCGCAGATCGGCGATGGTGGCGCGGGGGCTGCGGCCCTGTCCCGCGCCCTGGAAGGTCGTGCGGCCCGCGGGCACCAGCCCGTGCCGTGCGGCGTGCGTGGTGACCGTGTCCGCGGCGTCCGCTGCGGGGCGGCGCGGACGGGAGGCGAGGACGGCGTCGATGTCGCTGCCGACGTCGTGCGCCGCCGCCTTGTCGACGGTGGTGACGTAGACCCCGCCGGGCCGCAGCACCCGGGCGCACTCGGCGACGACGGCGGCGACGTCTTCGGGGCCGTCCAGCAGATGCAGCAGCCAGACGGTGGTGACCGCGTCGGCGCTGCCGGAGCGGAAGGGCAGCCGGCGGCTGTCGGCGCGCACGACACCGCCGGGCAGCCGGGCAGCGGCCGCGCGGACCATGGCGGGGGTCAGGTCGGCGCCCGTCACCCGCAGTCCGGGACGCGCGCCGGCGAGCCGCCGGGTGACGATGCCGGTGCCGCAGGCGACGTCGAGGAGACGGCCCCGGGTCGTCGGCAGCAGGCGGAGAACGGCCTCAGCGGCCGTGACGGCGCGGGCTTCACCGCCCCGGGAGGCGTCGTAGTGGTCGGCTTCCTTCTCGTAGTCGAGCACACCGCTCAGTGTGCGCCGTGGCCTGGTGCGATGTCCTCGATCCTGCGGGCGAGAGCGAAATCCTTCTCGGTGAGGACGCCACCCGCGCAGTGGGTGTTCACGCCGAGGGAGACGGTGTGGTAGCCGAGCGTGAGGTCCGAGTGGTGGTCCAGCTCGTCCTGGATGCCGGCGATGTGCACGACCAGCGCCGCCGCCGCGAAGTGCGAGGCGAGCCGGTAGGAGCGGGTGAGCCGGTCCCCGTCCACCGACCAGCCGGGCAGCTCCGCCAGCCGGTCCTCGATCTCCTTCTGGGACAGCGGTTCGACGGCCATGGCCCTGTCTCCCTTCACGCCGGTGTCGCCCGAGTCTGCGGGTACGTGTTCAGCCTGCCACGCCACGGGGGTGCGCACGCCGGCCGCGCCGCGGCGGCGGCCGCCCGGAAACGGCTCGTTGCCGCGCCCGCTCCTCGACTAGGGTCGTCGACATGACCGTGGCCACCTCCCGTGTCTCCGCGCCCGCCGCCGTCACCGGCAAGGGTGCCGGCCCGCTGCTGCGCGCCTGGCGGGAGCGGCGCCGGATCTCCCAGCTGGAGCTGGCGCTGCGTGCCGGCTCCTCCGCCCGGCACATCAGCTTCGTCGAGACCGGCCGGTCCCGGCCGAGCGAGGAGATGGTGCTGCGGCTCGCCGAGCATCTTCAGGTGCCGGTCCGTGAGCGCAACGCCCTGCTGCTGGCGGCCGGTCACGCTCCGCGCTTCCCGGAGACCCCGCTGGCCGATCCGGCCCTGGACGCGCTGCGCGACGGCATGGAGCGCCTCATCCAGGGCTACGAGCCGTACCCCGCGCTCGTGGTCGACGCCTGCTACACGGTCCTCGCGGCGAACCGGGGCATCGCCATGCTGCTGGAGGGCGTGCCGGACGAGCTGATGGCACCGGCCCCGAACGCGATGCGGCTGACCCTGCACCCGAGGGGGCTGGCACCGCGCATCCGGAATCTGCGCGAGTGGCGTGGGCACCTGCTCGCGCAGATGGAGCGGGAGATCGCTCTGCACCGCTCCGACCGGCTCCGCGCCCTGTACGAGGAGGTGTCGGCCTACCCGGTGCCCGAGGAGGCGCCGGTCGCCGAACCGGACGAGCCCGTCCCGTACTTCGCGCTGCCGATGCGGATCGAGCACGAGGGCCGGATCCTGTCCTTCGTGTCGTCGATCTCCACGTTCAACACGCCGATGGACGTCACGGTGGCCGAGATCGCCATAGAGACGTTCCTGCCGGCGGACCGGGCGACGACCAAGTACCTGCACACCTTGGTGGGTTGATCCCCGTTCGGTGCGCGGGCGGGTTGCCTCGACCTGGTGTGCGAGACGGCGTCGCGTGACAGACTGCCCGCATGCTTCGGCGCGTAGGGGAGGGCGTGGCGTGAGTGAGCGGCGGACCGCGCCCACGGTGGGGCAGGTGGTGCTCGGCAAACGGCTGCAGGAGCTGCGGGAGGCGGCCGGGCTGAGCCGCGAGGCGGCCGCCCGGGTGCTGCGGGTGGCGTCGGCGACCGTGCGGCGCATGGAGATGGCCGAGGTCTCGCTCAAGATCCCGTACGTGCAGGTGCTGCTGTCCACCTACGGGGTGCCCGAGGCCGAGGGGGCCGCGTTCGTGCGGCTGGCCGAGGAGGCCAACCAGCCGGGCTGGTGGCAGCGGTACCACGACGTGCTGCCGGACTGGTTCAGCCTGTACGTCAGCCTGGAGGGGGCCGCCCGGGTCGTCCGCTCCTACGAGCCGCACTTCGTGCCGGGACTGCTGCAGACGGAGGAGTACGCGCGGGCGGTGCTGGAGGCGGGCACGATAGGGCAGACCGAGCCGACGTCCGTCGAACGGCATGTGTCGCTGCGGATGGAGCGGCAGCGGCTGCTGGAGCGCCACGATCCGCCGCACCTGTGGGTGATCATGGACGAGACGGTGCTCAGACGTCCGGTGAGCGCACGGCCGAGGGTGCTGCGCGACCAGCTGGACCGGCTGCTGGAGTACGCGGAACGGGACCGGGTCACGCTGCAGATCGCCGAGTTCGCGGCCGGCCCGCATCCCGGGACGTACGCGCCGTTCACGCTGTTCCGGTTCGCCGAGCCGGAGTTGCCGGACATGGTGTTCACCGAGTACCTGACGGGCGCCCTCTACCTGGACTCGCGCCAGGAGGTCGCCGCGCATCTGGAGGTGCTGGACCACATGACGGCCCGGGCGGCCTCCGCCTCCCGCACGAAGAAACTGCTGCGGGAGCACCGCGAACGGCTCTGACCCGGTCCGCGGGCACCGGGGGCGTCCGCCCGGTGACCCGTACGGGTCTGTGAACAGGTGCGCTCCCGCCCTCGCCCCTAGGTTCGAAGCAGAGGGCGAGCCCAGGGAGCGCACGTGAGCGACACGCACATACCGCCCGAGGAGCCGGGCGTGGCACTGCCGGCCGCCGGGCGGTACCTGCGGCCCGGCACGCCCCGCGCCCGACCCGCACAGCGTGACGCCGGCCGGCGGGCGGGAGGGGGACGCCTGCCACCGGGACCGGTGCGGCCACGACAAGGTCGCGCACTCCACGCACGGGGTCGACTGCACCGGATCGTGCCGGTGGAAGGGGTACGCGGCCCCGGCACGGGCGGCGACGGACCGTTCGGGCAGGACTCGGGCGGCCGCATGACCCTGTCGCTGGTGTCCGTCGAGAAATTCCACCTGCTGCGCCGGCGGCAGACGTCCGACGACGCGAAGGAGGCGTGATGCCCTCGGACGCGGTGCTGTACCAGGCGGCCGCCCTGTGCCTGACCTACCCGGACGACGACTTCGTCGCCCGGCTGCCGCTGCTGCGTGAGGCCGCCCCGCAGCTGCGGGCGTTCGCCGATCACGCGGCCGTGATCCCGCTGCGGGAGCTGGCCGCGCACTACGTGCAGGTCTTCGACTTCAAGAACCGGCACAGCCTGTACCTGAGCTGGTGGCACGACGGCGACACCCGGCGGCGCGGGATGTCCCTGGTCCGGTTCAAGGAGGTCTACCGCAGGCACGGCCTGGAGTTCAGCGGCGAGGAGCTGCCGGACTTCCTGCCCGCCGTGCTGGAGTTCACCGCCCGCACCGGCGACACCACGCTGCTGACCGACCACCGCGCCGGGCTGGAACGGTTGCGTAACCGGCTGACCGACCACGGCACACCGTACGCCGGCGTCCTGGACGCGGTGTGCGTGACACTGCCGACCGCGAGCACCGAGGGGCGCCCATGACCACACTTCTGTGGGGGTGCCCTGCCCTACGGGGAAGGCCAACCGCCCGTCATCATGGCCTCATTCCGGCGACCTGGGCATCCCCAGCGGGGTGTGCCGCGGATCGGTGCGGTCCCGCTGGGTGATCTTCGCCGGCCTGCGGTCGAACTCCGCCGCGAGCGCTGAGAGCGCGCGGCCGCGCGCCGCCTCGCCCCCGGCGGTCGGGATGAGCCGATGCCGGCCGCGACTTCCACCTGGACGACCTGTGAACGATCCGACCCGGTGAACCCGTGCGGTCACGGCACCGGGCGCCCGGACACGGCGCTGCCGCGCCCCTTCGGCGGGGACGCGGCAGCCGGGACGGTCGGGCGTCAGGCCAGCTCGGCCGTCAGGGTGATGGTCGTGCCGGTCAGGGCCTGGCTGACCGGGCAGTTCTTCTTGGCGTCCTCGGCGGCCGAGGCGAAGGCCGCCGCGTCCAGGCCGGGCACCTCGCCGCGCACGGTGAGGTGGATGCCGGTGATGCCCTCGCCCGGCTGGAAGGTGACGTCGGCCCTGGTCTCCAGCCGGGTGGGCGGGGTGCCGGCACCGGCCAGGCCGTGCGAGAGCGCCATGGAGAAGCAGCTGGAGTGGGCGGCGGCGATCAGTTCCTCGGGGCTGGTCTTCCCGTTCGCCTGCTCGGCGCGCGACGGCCACGACACCGGATACTCGCCGATGCCGGAGGAGTCGAAGGTGATGACGCCCTGCCCCTTGAGCAGGTCACCTTCCCATTCGGTGTGCGCGGTGCGCGTGGTTGCCACGATGCTTCCTTTCACAAGAAACACGGAGGGGGTTTCCGCGTCTCCCTATCCGATCACATCCGGGCTCACCGCACTCTGAAGACCGGGCCACGCGGGGTGAACGGGAGACCGGCTCCCTGCGGGATCAGGTAGGCGTGCTCCCGTCGTACCCGTAGCGCCTCGCACCAGCCGTCGGTGATGACCAGCACCGGGGCGGTGGGCGGGAAGTCCTCCGCCCGGTGCAGCAGGTCGATACCGGGCTGCAGGACCGTACCGCCGCGCCCGTGCACCCGTACCCGGCCCGCGATCTCGGTCACCGGCAGATAACCGGCGTCGTGCGGGGCGGCGTCGCAGAACACCACGCGGGCGGCCGGTACGTCCCGGGCCTCGGCGTAGGAGGCGATCGCGCCGAGCGCCTTGCCGAGCAGGATGCTGTTCATCGAACCGGAGGTGTCGAGGACCACGCCGAAGGTGCAGCGGGCGATCTCCTCGGGCGGGAAGTACCGGCCGGCGCGCGGAATGTCCGGGGTGGAGGCCTGGCGCCGGGCGGGGCGGGCGTAGGAGCGCACCGGTTCCGGTCGGGGGACGAACTCGTCGAACCAGCGGGCGAGTTGGGCGTCCCAGGGCAGCGGGGGGTGGCTGAGGGCGCGGATCTCCTGCACCAGGCCGCCGGGCAGGAAGCCGCGCTCCTGCGCCTGGTGCAGGTCGAGGCCGCGGCCCAGGCCGCGCCGGTAGAACTCGTCCAGGTCGACGTACTCGCCGGGCGGGCCGAGCGGGGCGCCGAGGATGTCGCCGGTGCCCTTGCCGCGCAGCGTGGCCAGGCGCCGCATACGGCGCAGATCGCCGGCGATGCGGTCGTAGACCTCCTCACCGGACAGGCCGGCCAGCCGTGGGTCGTGCAGCAGGCCCTCCGGCATGGTGCCGACCCGCATCTCGACCAGCCAGCCGTTGATGACGTAGTCGCAGGCGATGTTGAACAGGAGGGGGTCGCGGGGGCCGCAGCGGTCGCCGTGGCGCAGGGCGGCGTGCAGCATCTCGTGGGCGAGGACGAACCGCCATTCCTCGTCGTCGAGGCGGCGCAGCGGGTTGACGTAGATCTCGCCGGCCGCCGGATCGACGGCGGCGATCTGGATGCCGTGGGCGCGGGCGAGTTCGGCGTCGGCGACCAGGGTGATGCCGGCGGCGATGCCGCCGAGCAGCGGGTAGGAGCTGACGAACCAGCTCAGCGCCCGCTCCCAGGGCTGCCGCTCGGTCGGTTCGCCGTCGAGGCCGGTCCGGCGCCCGCCGGCCATGTCCATGGCGGCGGACACGGTGCGGGTGAGGGCGGTGGCGAAGGCCAGCTGACGGTCCGGTACCGGTCCCTGCCAGGGCAGCCACTCGGTGAGCACCTGGTCGGGCTCGCCGGCCGCGGTGCCGCAGCGCTCGTAGGCGGGCGGCAGGCCGTGGGCCCGCCAGCGCGCGGCGAGCTGTTCCTCGTCCCCGTCGGGGTAGCTCGGGGGCAGGTCCTCGGGGGTGGTGCCGACGGGGAAGCCCAGCAGGAAGCGGTTGACGACGACGCAGCGGGCGGCGAGGTCGTACCGGTCGGGCTGCTCGCGCGGGCCCTTGGCGGCCGGGACGTGCCCGAAGCCGAGGTGGAGGGCGGCGTGCGCGAGGGCCCACGCCCAGGCGCCGGGGCGGGCGAGCCGGTCGGGGCGGGCGTGCACGGTGCCGTCGGAGTCGACCACGAGCAGGCCGTCGCGCGGGGCCAGCGAGCACGTCTCGCCGCGGCAGACGGTGAAGTCCACGGCGGTGAGCGCGGGGTTGGCGCGCAGCAGCCGCATCCCCGCGGCGAACGCCTCGCCGGCGGGGTCGCGCTTCTTCTTCGGCGGGGTACGGCTCACCGCCGCGCCTCCACCAGGCGGGGCATGTCGCGGGCGGCCTCGACCAGGAACCACGACGGCAGCACGGGGTTGCCGTCGGCGTCGGAGGCGATGACGGTCTGGGCGACCTCGACGGAGATCTCGGCGAGCTGCACCAGCAGCGACTTGGCGCGGTAGGCGACCTGCCGGCCGCTCGCCGACATGTGCTCCTTCGCGGCGGGCAGTTCCTTGACGAGGCGGCCCCGGAAGGACTCGGCGAGGTAGTACAGCAGGTCACGGTCCTGGACGCGGTGCGGCCAGCGGGCGTCGCCCTTGAGGATCGCCTCGATCCCGAACCGGCTGCGCACGACCTTGACGTAGCCGCAGAACGCGGTCGCGTGCGCGGGGGTGAGCGTGCCGTGCGCGAGGACGGTGAGCGTGGGCTCGTCCAGGTGGGGGCCGAAGGAGTGCAGGGCGTCGGAGAGCATGTGCCAGGAGCGGGGCGTGGAGAACGGCTCCTCGGTCTTGGGGGGCTTGGACCACAGGTGGTCGGGCCGGTCGGTGAGGTGGTCCAGGATCCACGGGTGGATGCCGCCCGCCGCTGCCCACGCGAGCCAGTCCCCGGCGGAGACCTCGAGATGGACGTGGGCGAGCCGGTTGACGAGGGCGGAGGCCAGCGGTCGGGCGAGGGCGTTGTCGGTGGCCCGGTTGCCGGCGCCGATCACGACGGAGCCCTCGGGCAGCTCGTAACTGCCGATGCGGCGGTCCAGGATCAGGGAGTAGAACGCCTTCTGCACGTCCGGTCCGGCCGCGTTCAGCTCGTCGAGGAACAGGCAGTAGGGCTCGTCCCGGGCGATCGTCTCCGGCGGGCAGAACACCGAGCGGCCGTCGCGGATCTGCGGCACGCCGATCAGGTCCTCGGGAGCCAGCTGCGTACCCAGCAGGCTCACGCACTCCAGACCGAGCGAGGCGGCGAACTCCCGCACCAGGGAGGACTTCCCGATGCCGGGGGCTCCCCAGAGGAAGACGGGCCGGACGGTGGCGAGGCCGAGCAGGAGTTCGGGGACACGGGCGGGAGTGACGGTGACGGCAGCCTGCAAAGCGGGGATCCCTTGGGGGTGTTCGAGTGGTGTACGACTCGAACAGTGTGGGTGTCCGGCGGGGCGGACGCAGCCGAATTTCGGGCGACCGGCTCCTCGACCGGGCCGGGCTCCCAGGCGACCGGCTCCACGGACGGCCGGCTCCGCGGAGGACCGGCTCCACAAGCGACCGGCCGGGCTCTCAGGCGACCTCCACGGACGGCCGGCTCCACAAGCGGCCGGCTCCACGGACGGCCGGCCTTTCGGACGGCCCGCTGCCCAGGCAGCCCGCTCCCCCGACGGCCGGCTCCCCCCGAGCTGGCCGCACCCTCAAGCGGCCCGTTCCTCCGCCACGTCCGCGGTGAGCGGTACCTGGGGTCCGTCCAGCTCGCCCAGCCAGCGGCGCAGTACGCGGTGCACCTGCTCCGCGCCGGTCAGGCACTCCCCCTCCTCGACGGGTGCGGACAGCTCCAGCGGGGAGAGCAGGAACGGCCGGGACTGGGGGCCGCCCAGGCCGCCGTGGGAGCCGATCTGCTCCTCGAAGGCGAGGACTTCGCCGTCGGCGGGATCGTGGGCGGAGTTCACCATGATGTCCGCGGTGTGCGGGAAGGAGTGCGTGCGGCGGACGGCGTCGGCGGCGCCGGGGCCGAAGCCGGCCAGCGGGCCGGACCGCTCGTCGAGTTCGGCCAGCGGGATCTCGGCGCCGTGCGCCCCCAGCACCAGACCGCCGTGCTCCTCGCTGCGGACCAGGAGGAAGCCGATGCCGGGATGGTTGGCGAGGGTGGTGAGCAGGGCGGGGTGGCGGGCGTCGATCTGCTCCTTCGTCATGCGGTGCGGCACGTCCGGGAAGGAGACCAGGCCGAGGTTGCCCGAGGCCAGCACGATCGGCTCCGTCCCGCGTGCGGGAGGGTGGTGCCCGCCCCTCTCCTCCACGGGCCGGCGCAGGGCCGCCCGGACGGCGGCGCGGGCCTCGGTGCCGCTGCGCGTGCGCTCGGCGCGGCGCGGCACGTGCAGTCCGCAGCCGGCCCGGACGAGGTCGCCGAGGGTGAGGCCGTAGCGGGAGCGGAAGGTCTCCCCGGGGCTCTGGCCGTGGTCGGAGAGGACGACGATCCGGTAGGGCCGCGGGGCGTGTTCGGCGACCCGGTGCAGGAGGGCGAGGGACCGGTCGAGGTGCTGCAGCACCTTCTCGGCGTCCCGGCTGCGCGGTCCGGAGTGGTGGGCGACCTCGTCGTAGGCGACGAGGTCGGCGTAGACGGCGGCGCGCCCGGCGAGCATGTCGCCCACGACCGCGGCGACGACGACGTCCCGCTCGACGACGGTGGCGAAGGCGCGCACGAGAGGATAGAGGCCGCCACGGCCGACGCGGGGGCGCTCCTTGCGGATCCGGGCGCGGGTGGACTGGCCGATCTCGCGGACCACCTCGGCGACGAAGGACAGTGCGGTGCGGACGGCGCCCGCGGGATCGCAGAAGTAGGCGAAGTACCCGGCGCGGGAACGGTTCTCCCGGCCCCGGCGGCGGGCGGCGATGGACAGGACGAGGGCCTGTTCGCCGGCGCCGCCGCTGAACAGGTTGCCGCGGCTGGCCCCGTCGACGGCGAGCAGCCCGTCGTCGCCCGTGCGCAGTATGGCGCGGCGCTGCAGCTCGGCGGCGCTCGTCGGCCGGTTGCAGACCATCACCTCCCCGCGGTCCTTCTCGTACCACCGGAAGGCCGGCACGTCGAAGGTGCTGCCGTGCAGGATGCCGAGCTGGCTGGCACCGGTCTGGCTGGACCAGTCGGTGTGCCAGGACGTGAGCCGGTGGGTGGGCCGGCCGGGAAGGGCGGGGTGGCCGGGATGCCCGCGGCGGCCGGACGGCCGGCTGCCGGCACCGTGCGCCCGGCTGCCGTCGCCGGACGACCGCACGCCGGCAGCCGGCGGCTGTCTGAGGTCACCGGGCGGGCGCGTCCCGGCACTTGGCCACCCGCCGCCGTCGCCGGGCGACTGCATGCCGGTACCCGGCGGTCGCGTACCGGCACCGGGCGGACGACCGCCGTCGCCCGGCGCCGGTACCTCTCCGGCCGTGGCCAGCCAGCCTGCCACGGTCGGCATCAGGCCCTTGCGGACCGCGTCCGCGAGGACGTCGTGGCCCACGCCGTCGAGCTGGACGCAGACCAGGCCGGGGGCGGTCGGGCAGGGCGGCCGGCCCCGGCTGCCACGGGTGGCGAGCCGGTGCAGGCGGCGCCGGTAGGTCTCGTCGTCCCGTACGGCCAGGGCCGCACCGGTGGCCGAGGCGACGGCGGACATCACCGCGGCGACGATGACGGCGGTCTCCGGGGCGGCCTCCCCGTGTCCGGAGGGGTTGATGCGCAGGGCGAGCAGCAGCAGCGAGCCGTTGAGGAAGAAGACCAGCAGGCCGAGTACCAGGGCGGGTACGAGCAGCAGCAGCCGGACCAGGAGCGGCCACACGACGGCCGAGAGCACACCGAACGCACCGGCGCCGCAGGCGGCGGTGACGGCTATGCGGGTGGCGCTGTCGCCGTCGGGGGACTGGAGCCGGAAGTCGGGCAGGAGCGCGGCGAGGGCCAGCATGGTGACCGTGGAGACCGCCCATACGGCGATGCTCCGACCGAACTGACTGGCGATCCGCCGCCACCGCACGCCTCGCACGCCCCGCACACCTCACGTCCCGGACCCGCTCCGACCGGGCCGGAGTCCACCTTTTCATACCGGACAGGGCCCACTCGGGCGGTCATCGAGGGGCGTCAGCGTCCGTCGTACCCCGCCGTCGGCATGGACAGGCGCCGGTGCACGCGCGCCTTCATCCGGGCGTCGTACGACGGCTCGGCCCGCCCCACCGTCTCCACGCCCACCCCCCGGCGCCGGCACTCGGCGGTGAACTCCTCCACCGACGACAGGGCCCGCTCCAGCACCCGCACACTGGGCGCGACGAACACGTCCACCCCCGGCCGCACCCCGTCCCACAGGGCGCAATGGTCGAAACGCAGGCCGCCCACGAGAAGTTCCCGGGCGACCACGTACCCGTGCTCCGCCGCCCAGCGGGCGCACATCGCGTGCTGGCTGCGGGAGTCCACCAGGAAGGGGTCGGACTCCAGTTCCTCCAGGGGTGTCAGACTCGCGATGGCGGTCACCCGCACCGGCGTGCTCGCTCCGAAGGCACCCCGCAGCTGTCCCATGGCGTCCCCCTCACCTCCGGGTTTCGCCGCCGACCCTACTCCTGCCCGTAGGCTTCGGGGAGTCGCGTGAAGGAGGCGAAGAGGGTGCCGGTGGAGATCACCTGGTGGGGTCACGCCACCTGCACGGTGGAGGACACGAACACACGAGTGCTCACCGATCCTCTGTTCGCCCGGCGGCTGGCCCATCTGCGGCGCCGCCAGGGCGCCGTGCCGCCCGCAGATGCCCGCCGCGCCGACCTCGTGCTCGTCAGCCATCTGCACGCCGACCATCTGCACCTGCCGTCGCTCGCCGGGCTCGCCCCGGGCACGCGCCTGCTCGTGCCCCGGGGCGCACGACGGGCGGTACCCGGCTTGCGCCGGCTGCGGCGGCTGCGCCTCACCGAGGTGGCCCCCGGCGACGAGGTGCGGATAGGCGACCTGCGGGTGCGGGTGGTGCCCGCCCTGCACGACGGACGGCGGCTGCCGGTGGGCCCGCACCGCTCGCCCGCGCTCGGCTACGTCGTGACCGGCGAGGCGCGTACCTACTTCGCCGGTGACACCGGGCTGTTCGACGAGATGGCCGACCTGGTCGGCCCGGTGGACGTGGCGCTGCTGCCGGTGGGCGGCTGGGGGCCCTACCTCGGGGAGGGGCATCTGGACGCGGGGCGGGCGGCGCGGGCGCTGGCCCGGCTGGCGCCGCGCGTCGCGGTGCCCGTGCACTACGGCACGTACTGGCCGATCGGTATGGACGCGGTGCGCCCGCACGAGTTCCACGCTCCGGGCGACGAGTTCGTGCGGCTGGCGGCCGTGGCCGCTCCGGGGGTGGCCGTGCACAAGCTGGGACACGGGGAGAGCGTCCGGCTCGAGGTGGCGCGGTGAGCCCGGTGGCCTCGGCCGCGGTGCTCGGCGCCGCGGCCACCTCGACCGTGGCGCCGCAGACCACGGGGCAGGCGCTCGGCTATCCGTCGTTGTTCCTGCTGGTGCTGATCGGCGCGCTGGTGCCGGTGGTGCCGACCGGGGCGCTGGTGAGTTCGGCGGCGGTGGTGGCGTTCCATCGGACGGCGCCGTTCTCACTGGCCCTGCTGTTCGTCACGGCCTCGCTGGCGGCGTTCCTCGGGGACGTGGCGCTGTACTGGCTGGGGCGGCGCGGGATGCGCTCGAAGAACGGCTCACGCTGGCTGAAGGCGATCCGGTCGCGGGCGCCGCAGGAGCGGCTGGAGCAGGCGCGGGGGAAACTGGCCGAGCACGGGATCGCGGTGCTGGTCCTGTCCCGGCTGGTGCCCGCCGGCCGCATACCGGTGATGCTGGCCTGTCTGATGGCCGAGTGGCCGCTCAGCCGGTTCGCCCGCGGGAACCTGCCGGCCTGCCTGGCGTGGGCGGTGACGTATCAGGTGATCGGGATCCTCGGCGGGTCGCTCTTCGAGGAGCCTTGGGAGGGCGTGGTGGTGGCGGTCGCGCTGACCGTGGCGATCAGTGTGGTGCCGGGACTGGTACGGCGGGTCCGGTAGCGCCGCTGGGGAGCCGGGCCGCCTCCGGAGTCCGGGGAAGCGGGTGAAGCGGACGGCTCGTCGTGGCACCCCGCCCGCCCGTGCGGGACCCCCGCATGCCCGGGTCCCGGAACCCTCATGCCCAGGTCGCGGAACCCGCATGCCCAGGTCGCGTGGTGGCGCACGCTCGGGAGGCATGCCCCCGACCGCCTCGGCAGCGGCCACCCTCAACAGGCGTCTCTCCTAAGGTGCCTTGGGATCGCGCACCCGCAACATGCCTATCCTCCGTGCGCCTTGGGGCCGCACGCCTCAACATGCCTCTCCCCGGGGCGCCTCGGGAACCCCGCACCCTCAACAGGCCTCTCCGCCAAATCCCTTGGGACCGCGTGTCCTCAACAGGCGTCTCCCCCGGGCGCCTCGGCGCCCCGCACCCTCAACAGGCGTCACCCCCGGGCATCTCGGGACCCCGCACCCTCAACAGGCCTCTCCGCCGAGCGTTTTGGAGCCTCCCACCGGCAGGTCCCACAGGTCCTCGCGCCGCAGTCCCGCCTTCTCCCAGGCCGCGCGCACCCGGGTGAGCGGTTCCAGGACCGGCTCGGCGGAGAGGATGAACGTGCCCCAGTGCATGGGGGCCATCCGGCGCGCGCCCAGGTCGAGGGTGGCCTGGACCGCCTCCTCGGGGTCGCAGTGGACGTCGCTGAGCCACCAGCGGGGGTCGTAGGCGCCGATGGGCATGAGGGCGAGGTCGATGCCGGGGTAGCGACGGCCGATGCGGGAGAACCAGTGGCCGTAGCCGGTGTCGCCCGCGAAGTACAGGCGCTGTCCGTCCGGACCGGTGAGCACCCAGCCGCCCCAGAGGCTGTGACAGGTGTCGGTGAGGCTGCGCTTGGACCAGTGGTGTGCGGGCACGAAGTCGAAACGCACGGAGGACAGTTCCGCGCCCTCCCACCAGTCCAGCTCGGTGACGCGGGTGAACCGGCGGCGGCGGAACCAGCGGCCGAGTCCCGCCGGCACGAACACGGGGGTGTCGCGCGGCAGCCGGCGCAGGGTGGGGGCGTCGAGGTGGTCGTAGTGGTTGTGGCTGATGACGACGGCGTCGACGGGAGGCAGCGCGTCCCAGGCGACGCCGACGGGGGTGACGCGGGCCGGGGTGCCGAGGATGCGGCGGGACCAGACGGGATCGGTGAGGACGGTCAGACCTCCGATCCGCACGACCCAACTGGCGTGTCCCGCCCAGGTGACGGCGAGGGTGCGGGCGTCGACGCGGGGCAGCGGCGCCGGTTCGTACGGGAGCCGGAGGACGTCGGCGAGGCCTTCGGGGCCGGGGCGCACGGCGCCCTCACGGGCGAAGCGGGCGAGTGCCTTCAGGCCGGGCAGGGGCGCGGTGAGCCGGTCGTGGAAGGTACGCGGCCAGATCCGCTCCTCGCCGAGGGGGCGGGGCTCGGCGAGCGGCGGGAAAGCGGGCGCAGGAGGGGCCGGAGCATCGACCGCGCCCTCCGCGGCAGTCCTCACCGCCGCGGCGTCGGCCGCGCCGTCGGCAAGGGTCGTCGCCGTCGCGGTGGCGGACGTCGGGGCGCTCGTTGCAGTGGCGATCGTAGAAGCACTCGTCCCAGTGGCGTTCGTCGGGGCGCTCGTCGCAGTGGCGGTCGCGGAAGTCGTGGTCGCGGGAGTGGCGGTCGCGGGAGTGGCGGTCGCGGGAGTGGCGGTCGCGGGAGTGGCGGTCGCGGGAGTGGCGGTCGCGGGACCCGCCGAAGTGGCGGACGGCGTGGAGGCGGTGGTAGCGGGAGTCGTCGAACCGGCGGGCGCCGGGGGGCTCGTGACGGTGGTGGTCGTGGCGGGGCTCGCGCTCGTCCCGGCCGTGGCGGTGGTCGTCGTGGCCGGTCCGGGCTCATGCGTCTGCTGCGTCATCGGGGAGGCTCCCATCGCCGAGCGTCGTCGCGGAGATCGTCGAAGACCGACCGCAAGGAGGTCAACGCGCGTTGCACTTGCGGCAGTTCCAACGGTTCGGGTGACGTGAGGCATTCCGTGCGCTCCTCGTCCGTGCCGCCCAGCAGCGGCCCGGTGGCGAGCCGGACGCGCAGGGCCCCGAGGTCGTCGCCGAAGCGGTGGCCGCCGGGCGCGGGCATCCCGAGCCGCACGGTGAGGAGGTCCTCCAGTTCCTGGGCGTCGCCGACGCCCTGGGCGGCGAGCGGTTCGCGCATCGGGCCGAGGTCGGCGTACAGGTGGCGCCCGGCCTGGGGCGGGCGGGCGAGCGCGCCGGCCCCGACGACCGCGGCATGCGCGGCGGCGGCCACGCGCGCGAGCAGCCCTACGGTGGTTTCGCGGCGCGCGACGACGGGCGGGGGCTCGGCCCGGGCGGACCCCCCGGCCGCGGCGGCGGGGAGGGGGCTCCACGCCCCCA
>NZ_JBEOTD010000051.1:0-49543 GCF_040426375.1 Streptomyces sp. NPDC096012 | reverse complement strand
AAACGCCCGGTTACATTCCGAACCCGGAAGCTAAGCCTTACAGCGCCGATGGTACTGCAGGGGGGACCCTGTGGGAGAGTAGGACACCGCCGAACTCCTATTACAGCTCCGGCTCTTGGGCATACGCCCGAGGGCCGGAGCTTTTTTGCGTTGCGGTAGGGTCAGGGAGCATCATCGGTTCTTTTCGCACAGGAGGCCCCCGGGTGGAGGTCCAGGAGACCCGCGTCCAGACAGACCGGGTCCTCACCATCCCCAACGTCCTCAGCATGGCGCGGCTCGTCGGCGTACCCGTCTTCCTCTGGCTGATCCTCAGGCCCGAGTTCGGCGGCCCCAACAGCGACGGCTGGGCCCTCCTGGTGCTGGCGTTCAGCGGGATCAGCGACTACCTCGACGGCAAGCTCGCCCGGCGCTGGAACCAGATCAGCAGCCTCGGCCGGCTCCTGGACCCCGCGGCCGACCGGCTCTACGTCCTTTCCACGCTGCTCGGTCTCACCTGGCGGGAGATTCTGCCCCTCTGGCTCACGGCCCTGTTGCTGGCGAGGGAACTGGTCCTCCTGGTGATGGTGGGCATCCTCCGCCGGCACGGGTATCCGCCGCCGCAGGTGAACTTCCTCGGGAAGGCCGCCACCTTCAACCTGATGTACGCCTTCCCGCTGCTGCTCCTCAGTGACGGATCCGGTTGGATCGCGTCACTCGCCGCGATTTTCGGATGGGCTTTCGCCGGGTGGGGTACAACCCTCTATTGGTGGGCAGGAGTGCTGTACGTGGTACAAGTCCGCCGTCTGGTTCGTGCGGACGCCATGGCCGATTGACCTCCCGCTTGTCCTGACACGACGGCTCGATGGCCCCCTGCGGAAATGTGCGGGACAATTTGGACGGGTGAAGTCGGCTAGACCGTCGTCTCTTGGAGGAGGACGCTTCCGACATGAAGGCCGTCGTGATGGCCGGTGGCGAAGGCACACGCCTGCGCCCCATGACCTCTAGCATGCCCAAGCCGCTCCTGCCGGTGGTGAACCGCCCGATCATGGAGCACGTGCTACGGCTGCTCAAAAGGCACGGGCTCACCGAGACCGTCGTCACCGTGCAGTTCCTGGCATCGCTCGTCAAGAACTACTTCGGCGACGGTGAGGAGCTCGGCATGGAGCTCACGTATGCCAATGAGGAGAAGCCACTCGGTACCGCCGGAAGCGTCAAGAACGCCGAAGAGGCGTTGAAGGACGATGCCTTCCTCGTCATCTCCGGCGATGCCCTGACCGACTTCGACCTGACCGAGCTGATCAATTTCCACAAGGAGAAGGGCGCGCTGGTCACGGTCTGCCTGACCCGTGTGCCCAATCCGCTGGAGTTCGGCATCACCATCGTCGACGAGGAAGGCAAGGTCGAGCGATTCCTGGAGAAGCCGACCTGGGGGCAGGTCTTCTCCGACACGGTCAACACCGGCATCTACGTCATGGAGCCCGAGGTCTTCGACTACGTCGACCCCGACGTTCCGGTCGACTGGTCCGGCGACGTCTTCCCTCAGCTCATGAAGGAGGGCAAGCCCGTCTACGGCTATGTCGCCGAGGGCTACTGGGAGGACGTCGGTACCCACGAGAGCTATGTGAAGGCCCAGGCCGACGTCCTCGAGGGCAAGGTCAACGTCGACATCGACGGCTTCGAGATCTCCCCCGGCGTGTGGGTGGCCGAGGGGGCGGAGGTGCACCCCGACGCCGAACTGCGCGGACCGCTGTACATCGGTGACTACGCCAAGGTCGAGGCGGGCGCGGAGCTCCGCGAGCACACCGTCGTCGGCTCGAACGTCGTCGTCAAGAGCGGTGCCTTCCTGCACAGGGCCGTCGTGCACGACAACGTGTACGTCGGACAGCACAGCAACCTGCGGGGCTGCGTCGTCGGCAAGAACACCGACATCATGCGCGCGGCCCGGATCGAGGACGGCGCGGTCATCGGCGACGAGTGCCTGATCGGTGAAGAATCGATCGTGCAGGGCAACGTCCGGGTCTACCCGTTCAAGACCATCGAGGCCGGTGCCTTCGTCAACACCTCCGTCATCTGGGAATCCCGGGGACAGGCCCATCTCTTCGGCGCCCGCGGAGTGACCGGCATCCTCAACGTGGAGATCACCCCGGAACTGGCCGTCCGGCTGGCCGGTGCGTACGCGACGACCCTGAAGAAGGGTTCCACCGTCACCACCGCCCGTGACCACTCCCGCGGCGCCCGGGCGCTCAAGCGGGCGGTCATCTCCGCGCTCCAGGCCAGCGCCATCGACGTACGGGACCTGGAGAACGTGCCGCTGCCCGTGGCCCGTCAGCAGACCGCGCGCGGCAGTGCCGGCGGCATCATGATCCGCACCTCGCCCGGCGTGCCGGACTCGGTCGACATCATGTTCTTCGACGGCAACGGCGCCGACCTGTCGCAGGGCAGCCAGCGCAAGCTGGACCGGGTGTTCGCGCGGCAGGAGTACCGCCGGGCGTTCCCCGGTGAGATCGGCGACCTGCACTTCCCCGCCAGCGTCTTCGACTCCTATACCGGGTCGCTGCTGCGGAACGTCGACACGACGGGGATCGCGGAGTCGGGACTCAAGGTCGTCGTGGACGCCTCCAACGGCAGCGCCGGGCTGGTGCTTCCGAGCCTGCTGGGCAAGCTCGGCGTCGACTCGCTGACCATCAACCCCGGTCTCGACGAGTCCAGGCCCACGGAGACGGCCGAGATGCGGCGCAACGGGCTCATGCGGCTCGGTGAGATCGTGGCCTCCTCGGGTGCCGCGTTCGGAGTCCGGTTCGACCCCGTCGGCGAACGGCTGTCGCTCGTGGACGAGAAGGGCCGGATCATCGAGGACGACCGGGCGCTGCTGGTCATGCTCGACCTGGTGGCCGCCGAGCGGCGCAGCGGGCGGGTGGCCCTGCCGGTCACCACCACCCGTATCGCCGAACAGGTGGCCGCGTACCACGGCACCCAGGTCGAGTGGACGACCACCTCGCCCGACGACCTCACGCGCGTGGGCGGTGAGGAAGGCACCATCTTCGGCGGCGACGGCAAGGGCGGATTCATCGTCCCCGAGTTCAGCAGCGTGTACGACGGCACGGCGGCCTTCGTGCGCTTGATCGGGCTGGTGGCGAGGACCCAGCTCACGCTGAGCCAGATCGACGCCCGGATTCCGCGGGCGCACGTCCTCAAGCGGGACCTGGCGACGCCTTGGGCGGTCAAGGGCCTGGTCATGCGGCGCGTGGTCGAGGCCGCCGGGGACCGCTCCGTCGACACGACCGACGGTGTGCGGGTCGTGGAGGCCGACGGGCGCTGGGTGATGGTGCTGCCCGACCCCGCCGAGGCCGTCACCCACCTGTGGGCCGAAGGCCCCGACGACGCCTCCGCGCAGGCCCTGCTGGACGAGTGGGCGGCCGTCGTGGACAGCGCCGGCCGATGATCGCGATGGCCGCGGACGGCCGCCGGCCGGACGGCGCCGCGGCCTAGCGGGAATGCGGCCGGGCGGCCCGAAAGCGCTGCACGCGTGCGTGCCGGACAAGTGTCCCCGAGGGGGCCTGTCCGGCACGCCGGTGGGGCCGTTCGGAGGTACTGGTCGCGACATGCGACGATGTGCGGCATGCCGCAGCAATCCCCCGTTCGGAGCAGCCCCGCGCGGCCGCAGCGTCCGGACGCCTCCATGTCGTTGATCACCAACGTCATGGACCACAGCCTCGACGACGGGTACGCCGAGGCGGCGGCCCGGAAGAAGTCCCTGGGTGAAGGCGGTCTGCCGAAGACCCTCAGGGCGAAGCTGGGCC
This sequence comes from Streptomyces sp. NPDC096012, assembly GCF_040426375.1. NCBI lineage: Bacteria > Bacillati > Actinomycetota > Actinomycetes > Kitasatosporales > Streptomycetaceae > Streptomyces > Streptomyces sp. NPDC096012. The sequence goes on along the minus strand of NZ_JBEOTD010000051.1, from coordinate 45,764 downwards.
TCGCCGCCGGGCTCGTCCTCGCGGCGCTGGTGGTCACCGTGGGCGCGGCGCAGGCACGGGTGGCGGCTCCCGTGGTGGCCAAGGAGCGCCAGGAACTGATCGACCGCATCGACGCCGGGACCGAGGCCGCCGACAAGCTCGAGGGCACCGTCGACACGCTGCGCGACGAGGTCGGAGCGCGCCAGCGGGCGGCCCTGAGGTCGAGCGGCGGCTCCCCGACGGACCTGGTGGGCATACTGTCGGGTGCCACCGCGGTGCACGGACCCGGCGTCAGGCTCGTCGTGAACGACGCCAAGGACGCCGCCGGCGGTGGCGACGGGAGCAATCCGCGGGAGACCGCGGGATTCTCCGACACCGGCCGGGTGCGCGACCGGGACATGCAGCGCGTGGTCAACGGACTGTGGGCTTCCGGAGCGGAGGCGGTCTCCATCAACGAGCGGCGGCTGACCGCCCTGTCCGCGATCAGGGCCGCGGGTGACGCGATACTGGTCGACAACAAGCCGCTCGTGCCGCCGTACACGGTGCTCGCGGTGGGGGATGGGGAAAGGCTGAGCACCAGTTTCCAGAACGGCGCCGACGGGCTGTACCTGCACGCCCTGGAGGAGAACTTCGGCATCCGCGCCACCATCTCCACGCAGGGTGACATCCGGTTGCCCGCAGCGCCGAGTGTGATCGTACGTACCGCACAGCCGAACGCCGAGAAAACTGAGAAGGGCACATCGTGATCGCCGTACTGGGCCTCGTCGTGGGAGTCGTGGCCGGACTGTTGGTACGACCCGAGGTTCCGGCGGTCGTCGAGCCTTATCTGCCGATCGCCGTCGTCGCGGCGCTCGATGCCGTCTTCGGTGGTCTGCGGGCCATGCTCGACGGGATCTTCGACGACAAGGTGTTCGTGGTGTCGTTCCTGTCGAACGTGGTCGTCGCCGCCCTGATCGTGTTTCTGGGCGACAAGTTGGGCGTGGGCGCGCAGCTGTCCACGGGTGTCGTCGTGGTCCTGGGTATCCGGATCTTCTCCAACGCGGCGGCGATCCGGCGACACGTGTTCCGGGCGTGAGGGGCATGAGCGACCAGAACGAGCAGCCGGAGAACAGGCTGCGCAGGGAACTGCCGGACGAGGTGCGCTCGCCGGTCCCCGAGCCCGCGCCCGCCCCCGAGCCCGCGCCGGAGCAGCCGGCCGCCGCGCCGGTCACCGGCCGGCAGCGGCTGGTGAAGGGGCTGTGGCCGCCGCGCGTGACCCGGGCCCAACTCATCGTGGCCGTCCTGCTGTTCGGACTCGGCTTCGGGCTGGCCGTGCAGGTGGCGTCGAACAGCGACAGCGGCAGTGCGCTGCGCGGCGCACGGCAGGAAGATCTCGTCCGCATCCTCGATGAACTGGATTCGCGTACGCAGCGTCTTCAGGACGAGAAGCAGGGACTGGACAAGCAGCGTCAGGAGCTGCAGAGCAGCTCCGACCAGGCGGCGGAGGCTCGCAGGCAGACGGCCGAGAAGGAGCGGCAACTCGGCATCCTCGCGGGCACCGTGGCGGCGCGTGGTCCGGGCATCACGTTGACGGTCGAGGACACGAAGGGGACGGTCCAGGCGGACATGCTGCTCGACGCGATCCAGGAGCTGCGCGCGGCCGGTGCGGAGGCCATCCAGGTCAACGGGATCCGTGTGGTCGCGAACACGTACTTCACGGACTCGGGGAAGTCGGTGAGCGTGGACGGGAACAAGATCAACGCTCCCTATCGTTTCAAGGTCATCGGCAAGCCGCAGGATCTCGAGCCGGCGCTGAACATTCCGGGAGGCGTGGTGCAGACCCTGGAGAAGGAGCAGGCCACGGCGACGGTCGAGCGGTCGGACAAGATCGTCGTGGACGCCTTGCGACAGGCGAAGCAGCCTGACTACGCTCGGTCGTCCTCCCAGTGAACCGACGGTGCATGGGGGACGTCCGGCAAGGGCATGAGGTTGCGGGGGGTCGGCGCACCGAAGGGGTGCCGCGTGATGGAAACTGTTTGGTGGATACGGACGTTGTGAGAATGTCCGGCTCGGCCGGTGTAGGCAATCAGGGTTCGTCCTGCCCCACGGGCGGGTCTGTTTCGGTCAAGGGGAATCGCCCGTGAAGTTGTTTGCGAAGTTGTTCGGCAAGAGCGCGCGAGAGGGCAGCGGCAGCGCGACCGCTCGCCATCGCGCACAGCCTGACGCGGAGGGCCAGCGCCCGCTGTTCCGGGACCAGGTCGCTGGTCCGGGCGGTGACATTTCCGGTGGTCAGGGCGCGGCGTCTGTTGACCCTGCCCAGTCCGGCGGCATAGGTTTCGGGCAACCGTCAACCTCAGGTACGGGTGGAGGGTTCACCTCCGGCCCGTACCCGTCCAACGCCCCGGCGGGGCAGCCGCGGCAGGAGGATCCGTCGATGTCGGTCCTGGTGTGTACGAGGTGCGGTAACCGCAACGCGGAGAACGCCCGCTTCTGTTCCAATTGCGGTGCGCCTCTGCGTCCGGGAGTGGCGCCCGAGCGTGCCTCCGAGACGACGTCCACGATCTCGATCTCCGGTCTCGAGGCCTACGACGCGGAGGTGACCGGTCAGACGCCGGTGCCGATGCTCTCGCCCGAGGCGCAGGCCGCGGTGGACGCGCTGCCGTTGGGCTCGGCGCTCCTGGTGGTGCGCCGGGGACCGAACTCGGGCAGCCGCTTCCTCCTGGACAGCGATCTGACCACGGCCGGCCGTCATCCGCAGAGCGACATCTTCCTCGACGACGTGACGGTCTCGCGTCGGCACGTGGAGTTCCGCCGCGCGCCGGACGGCTCGTTCACCGTGGCCGACGTGGGCAGTCTGAACGGCACGTACGTCAACCGTGAGCGGATCGACCAGGTCCCCCTGTCGAACGGTGACGAGGTGCAGATCGGCAAGTACCGGCTGGTGTTCTACGCAAGCCGGCAGGGCATCTGACCCGCCCCCGGACGGGCGTCCGGGGGGATCCGAGGGAAGGTCCATGGTTCGAACGCCGAGCGGCGGTGCCGGAAGCGGTACCGCCGCCAGGGACAGTGGGCTGATGAGCATCGGCACGGTGCTGAACGCGCTGCGTGACGAGTTCCCCGAGGTCACCATCTCCAAGATCCGCTTCCTGGAGTCGGAGGGCCTCGTCGAGCCGCAGCGGACCCCGTCCGGGTACCGCAAGTTCAGCGCCGGGGACGTCGAGCGCCTCGGGCACGTCCTGCGGATGCAGCGGGATCACTATCTGCCGCTCAAGGTCATCCGTGAGCACCTGGACGCCATGGAGCGCGGCGAGGCCGTTCCGCTGCCCCTGGTGGGGCGCCAGCGCACCGGGGAGGACGTGCCGGAGCCGGCCGAGCGGCGCACGGTGGCCCGGATCGGCAAGGGCGAGCTGCTGGCGGCGGCGGACGTCGACGAGGACGACCTGCGGGAGTGGGAGGCCTACGGGCTCATCGCTCCTTTGGAGGACGGGGCGTACGACGCCGAGGCCGCCACCGTGGCCGCGCTCGTCGCCGAGCTGGGCCGGTTCGGCATCGAGCCGCGCCACCTCCGGGTGATGAAGGCCGCCGCCGATCGCGAGGCGGGTCTCGTCGACCAGGTGGTGGCTCCGCTCAGGCGGCACCGCAATCCGCAGACCAGGGCACATGCCGAGGCCCGGACGAGGGAGCTGGCGGCCCTCACGGTGAAGCTGCACGCGGCTCTCGTGAAAACGGCTCTCGGCGTGCGGCTGCCCTGAAACCACGGGCCGGCGGGCGGCCGGATCGGGCACCTGTTCCCGGCCCGACTACCCAAACGTCCCGAGCACGGCCTAGGGTTGCTGTGTGAACGAGCTCGATGTCGTAGGTGTCCGGGTCGAAATGCCCTCCAACCAACCGATCGTGCTCCTGCGAGAAGTGGGGGGCGACCGGTACCTCCCCATCTGGATCGGGCCCGGGGAGGCGACGGCGATCGCCTTCGCCCAGCAGGGCATGGCCCCCGCGCGACCGCTGACCCACGACCTGTTCAAGGACGTGCTGGAGGCCGTCGGCCAGGAGCTGACCGAAGTACGGATCACCGATCTGCGGGAGGGCGTCTTCTACGCGGAGCTGGTCTTCGCCAGCGGGGTCGAGGTCAGTGCCCGTCCCTCGGACGCCATAGCGCTGGCCCTGCGCACCGGGACGCCGATCTACGGCAGTGACACGGTGCTGGACGACGCGGGAATCGCCATCCCGGACGAGCAGGAGGACGAGGTGGAGAAGTTCCGCGAGTTCCTCGACCAGATCTCGCCCGAGGACTTCGGCACCAGCAACCAGTGACCGCCGGGGCCGCCGGCCGTCCCACCGACCGAGGCGTGGCGAGCGGCATCGCGCGCGCCGGGCGCTCGGGCAATTGCCACCGGCCATTGAGGGCGTCCAACGGCCTGCCGCCAGCGCATTCGGCTAGCCTTTCCCCGCGGTGGGGCACGGAAAACCACTCCTAGGGTGATTATCACCCGGCGTGCCGAGTGTGGCGATCGTTGACGCGCCCCTGGTGACTGCCTACCGTCGAGAAGGCAGGTCAAGGACGGAGGTCGGCGTGAGAACGAGCGGCGACGGTACGACTGGGGGTGCCCCGGGACACGGTCTCGGGGAGAGCGGTCCGTACCCTTCCCCGAGCTCTCAGCTGCGGTCGAGCGGGGGGTACCCCCAGCACGGCAGCGCGGTCGATCACGCCCCGCAGCGACCGGCGGCGGTGGCGGTGCCGAACAGCGGAGGGGCGGCGTCCATGGCGTCCGAGGAGATCGGCTACCGCGGGCCGACGGCCTGTGCGGCCGCCGGCATCACCTACCGCCAACTGGACTACTGGGCTCGTACGGGCCTCGTCGAACCCAGCGTGCGGCCCGCGTACGGCTCTGGCACCCAGCGCCTGTACAGCTTCCGGGACGTCGTCGTCCTGAAGATCGTCAAGCGCTTCCTCGACACCGGTGTGTCGCTGCAGAACATCCGCACGACCGTCCAGCACCTCAGGGAACGCGGTTTCCGCGATCTCGAGCGGATGACGCTGATGAGTGACGGCGCCACCGTGTACGAGTGCAGCTCGCCGGACGAGGTCCACGCCCTGCTCCAGGGCGGTCAGGGCATCTTCGGGATCGCCGTGGGCGTGGTCTGGCGGGACGTGGAAAGCGCGCTCTCCCAGCTGCACGGCGAGCGCATCGACACCGGCGAGACCCTCGTCGGCCACAACCCCACGGACGAACTGGCCAGGCGCCGCAACCGGGCGGTGTGACCCCGGGCCGGCCGGGCAGCCGCAGGTGCCACCGCAGGGGCGGTGCCACGGTGTGGCGAGCGCGCCGTGGCACGGCCGGTGCGGTCCTGACGCCGGCGGGCCACCTGTGGTCGGTGCGGGGGCGTCCGGCAAGTGCGCCACCTGCGTCATCGCATGGCCGTGCGGTCGTGCGGCAAGGGCGCGAGCGCGTTGTCAGTGTCGTGGTGCAGCATCGGACATGTGAGAAACGCGCCCACGATCCTGCATCTCGACATGGATGCCTTCTTCGCCTCGGTGGAGCAGGCTTCCAAGCCGAGCCTGCGCGGGAAGGCGGTCGTCGTGGGCGGGCTCGGACCGCGCGGGGTGGTGGCCACCGCCTCGTACGAGGCCCGGGTCTTCGGGGTGCACTCGGCGATGCCCATGGCCCAGGCGCGCAGGCTCGCCCCCAACGCGGCGTACCTGGTGCCGCGCTTCGCCCTGTACCGGTCGATCAGCGAACAGGTGATGGCCCTGCTGCGGGAGCTGTCGCCGCTGGTCGAGCCGCTCAGCCTGGACGAGGCGTTCGTGGACCTGGAGGCCGGGGGGACGGCCTGGGACGAGGCTTCCGCGCGGCTCGCCGGGGTGCGGCTGCGCGCGGGCATCCGGGCGGCCACGGGACTCACGGGGTCGGTGGGCCTCGCCGCCTCCAAGATGCTCGCCAAGATCGCCTCCGAGCAGGCCAAGCCGGACGGTCTGGTGGTCATCGAGCCGGGGACCGAGCGAGCGTTGCTGGGGCCGATGCCGGTGCGGACCCTGCCGGGGGTCGGGCCGGCCACCGGGGACCATCTGCGCAGGGCCGGGATCACCACGGTCGAGGAGCTGGCCGAGGCGGGCGAGGACGAGCTGGTCCGGCTGCTCGGCAAGGCGCACGGGCACGCTCTGCACGCGATGGCGCTGGCGCGCGACGAGCGGCCCGTGGTGGCCGAGCGCGAGGCCAAGTCGGTGTCGGTCGAGGACACCTACGACGTGGACATCCACGACCGGCTGCGGGTCGGTCTGGAGGTGCGGCGGCTCGCCGACCGCTGCGTACGGCGGCTGCGCGCGGCCGGACTGTCCGGGCGGACCATCGTGCTGAAGGTGCGACGGTACGACTTCTCGACCCTCACCCGCTCGGAGACGCTCAGGGGGCCCTCGGACGACCCCGCGGTCATCAGGGAGGCGGCGGGGCGGCTGCTGGACTCCGTGGACACCACGGGCGGGGTACGGCTGCTCGGTGTGGGTGTCACCGGGCTGGCCGACTACACCCAGGAGGACCTGTTCGCCCAGGCGGCGGGTGAGCGGGCGGCGGAGGGCCTCGCCGAGGACGGCGTACCGGCGGCCGTGGTGGAACAGCCGGAGCCCACCGAGCGGCAGTGGCGTGCCGGGCAGGACGTGCGGCACGCCGAGTGGGGCCATGGATGGGTGCAGGGCAGTGGTCTGGGCCGGGTCACCGTGCGCTTCGAGACGCCGCAGTCGGAGCGCGGGCGGGTGCGGACGTTCCGGGTGGACGACGCGGCGCTGGAGCCGGCGGAGCCGTTGCCCTTGGTGGCGGCGCCCGCCTCCACGGACGCGCCGGCCCCTCTGGGCCGGCCCGACGGCGACCGGCCCGGGACTCCGCCCCGGACCCCGCGCGAACAGGCCCCTGGACAGGACCGGACTCCTCAGGCGTCCGAACAGGACCGAACCCCTGAGCTGGATCGGGTCCCTGAACACGGCCAGACCCCTGAACACGGCCAGACCCCTGAGCAGGACCGGACCCCTGAACACGGCCAGACCCCTGAGCTGGATCGGGCCCCCGAACACGCCCAGACCCCTGAGCTGGATCAGGCCGGACAGGGGCGGGCCCCCGGACAGGGCCAGGCGCCCGGGCCGGGGCGCGCTCCCGGACGGGGCCGGGCCCCTGATCGGGGAGAAGTGCAGTTGCCGGGCGGTCAGGTCTCTTCCGTGCCGGCCAGTCTGCCGAAGTCGTGATCCGGGAGCGGGGAGGAGGAGGCGATGTCGAGGCCGTAGTGGTGGTAGAGCTGCAGTTCCTGCTCGGGGGAGAGGTGGCGGCCCACGCCGAAGTCGGGGGCGTCCTTGATGAGGGCGCGTTCGAAGGGGACCCGCAGGATGCCGTCGATCAGTTCGCTCGGCTCCAGCGGGACGAAGGCGTCCCTGGAGAACAGGCCGGTGCGTATGGCGGCCCACTCGGGCACGCCGGTCGCGTCGTCGAGGTACACCTCGTCGATGGTGCCGATCTTGGTGCCATTGCGGTCGAACGCCTTGCGGCCGATCAGGTTGCGCGGATCGATGTCGGTCTGCACGGTCCCTCTCCCTCCACGTGGTCGCAACTCATCCGTAAGCACTACAAAAGAGCACATTCCAGGAGGCGGCCACTCGAAGGCTCGGGCGTTGACCCCGCTGGTAGGCTGACAGCGGCTGCTGACCCCGTGCGGGAGAGTCCTCCGACCACCTCGGAGGCGCCGAAGGAGCAACTCCTCCCCGGAATCTCTCAGGCTCACGTACCGCACGGACGAGGTCACTCTGGAAAGCAGAGCGGGTGTCGCTTCCGCTCTCACCGACGGGGAAAGCCGGGGCCCACGGGCACCGGTGAAGCTCTCAGGTTGAGATGACAGAGGGGGAGGCCGTCGGGGTACCCGCATCGTGGTGCCCCCCGAAGGTCGTCAGACCAGGAGGCCTCCGCAATGACCGCCCATCGCATTCCGCTCTCCGAACTCGAACAGGGCATCCCCTTCGAGCAGCGTCACATCGGGCCGGACCAGGAGGCGCGGGCGAAGATGCTCGCGCACGTCGGCTACGGCTCCCTCGACGAGCTGACCGCCGCCGCGGTCCCCGACGTGATCAAGAACGCCGACGCCCTGGACCTGCCGGGCGCCCGCACCGAGGCCGAGGTGCTGGCCGAGCTGCGCTCGCTCGCCGACCGGAACCAGGTCCTGGGCTCCATGATCGGGCTCGGCTACCACGGCACCTTCACGCCGCCCGTCATCCTGCGGAACGTCATGGAGAACCCGGCCTGGTACACGGCCTACACGCCGTACCAGCCGGAGATCTCCCAGGGGCGGCTCGAGGCCCTGCTGAACTTCCAGACCGTGGTCGCCGAGCTGACCGGGCTGCCCACCTCCGGCGCCTCCCTGCTCGACGAGGGCACCGCCGCCGCCGAGGCCATGGCGTTGTCCCGGCGCATGGGCAAGAACAAGAAGGGGCTGTTCCTGGTCGACGCGGACGCGCTGCCGCAGACCATCGCCGTCATCCAGACCCGCGCCGAGCCGACCGGCGTCGAGGTCGTCGTCGCCGACCTCGGCGAGGGCATCCCGGCCGAGGTCGCCGAGCGCGAGATCAACGGCGTGCTGATCCAGTACCCGGGCGCCTCCGGTGCCGTACGCGACATCAAGCCGGTCATCGACCGGGCGCACGAGCTGGGCGCGGTCGTCACCGTGGCCGCCGATCTCCTCGCGCTGACCCTGCTGGCCTCCCCGGGCGAGCTGGGCGCGGACATCGCCGTCGGCACCACCCAGCGCTTCGGCGTGCCGATGGGCTTCGGCGGACCGCACGCGGGCTACATGGCGGTGCAGGAGAAGTTCGCGCGCAGCCTGCCCGGGCGGCTCGTGGGCGTCTCGGTCGACGCCGACGGCAACAGGGCGTACCGCCTGGCGCTGCAGACGCGTGAGCAGCACATCCGCCGCGAGAAGGCGACCAGCAACATCTGCACCGCGCAGGTGCTGCTCGCCGTGATGGCCGGGATGTACGCCGTCTACCACGGCCCGGAAGGCCTGCGGACCATCGCGCGGCGCACCCACCGCTACGCCACGATCCTCGCCGGGGGCCTCGGGGCCGGCGGTGTGGAGATCGTCCACGGCTCCTACTTCGACACCGTCACCGCCCGCGTGCCCGGCAGGGCCGCCGAGGTGGTCGCCGCCGCCCGCGACAACGGCGTCAACCTCCGTCAGGTCGACGCCGACCTGGTCTCCATGGCCTGCGACGAGACCACCGGCCGGGCCCAGCTGGAGGCCGTCTTCGCCGCCTTCGGTGTCACCGGCGACATCGAGGCGCTGGACGCCACGGCCGCGGACACCCTGCCCGAGACGCTGCTGCGCGCCGACGACTACCTGACCCACCCGGTCTTCCACGACCACCGTTCCGAGACCGCGATGCTGCGCTACCTGCGCAAGCTCGCCGACCGCGACTACGCGCTCGACCGCGGCATGATCCCGCTGGGCTCCTGCACCATGAAGCTCAACGCGACCACCGAGATGGAGCCGGTCACCTGGCCCGAGTTCGGCCAGCTGCACCCCTTCGCGCCCGCCGAGCAGGCCGAGGGCTACCTCACCCTCATCCGTGAGCTGGAGGACCGGCTCGCCGAGGTCACCGGCTACGACAAGGTCTCGCTCCAGCCGAACGCCGGTTCGCAGGGCGAGCTGGCAGGTCTGCTGGCCGTACGCGGGTACCACCGGGCCAACGGCGACGAGCAGCGCACGGTCTGCCTGATCCCGTCCTCCGCGCACGGCACCAACGCGGCCAGCGCCGTGATGGCCGGCATGAAGGTCGTCGTCGTCAAGACCGCCGAGGACGGCGAGATCGACGTCGAGGACCTGCGGGCGATGATCGAGCGGCACCGCGACGAGCTGGCGGTGCTGATGATCACCTACCCGTCCACGCACGGCGTGTTCGAGGAGCACGTCGCCGACATCTGCGCCCAGGTGCACGAGGCGGGCGGCCAGGTCTACGTCGACGGGGCCAACCTCAACGCCCTGGTCGGCCTCGCCAAGCCCGGGCACTTCGGCGGCGACGTCTCCCACCTGAACCTGCACAAGACCTTCTGCATCCCGCACGGCGGCGGCGGCCCCGGTGTCGGCCCGGTCGCCGTGCGCGAGCACCTGGCGCCGTACCTGCCCAACCACCCGCTGCAGCCGGCCGCCGGCCCCGAGACGGGCGTCGGCCCGATCTCGGCGGCGCCGTGGGGCAGCGCGGGCATCCTGCCCATCTCGTGGGCGTACGTCCGCCTGATGGGCGGCGAGGGCCTGAAGCGGGCCACCCAGGTGGCCGTGCTCTCCGCGAACTACATCGCCAAGCGCCTGGAGCCGCACTACCCGGTGCTCTACAACGGCCCCGGCGGCCTGGTCGCGCACGAGTGCATCATCGACCTGCGCCCGCTGACCAAGGCGACCGGCGTCAGCGTGGACGACGTGGCCAAGCGGCTGATCGACTACGGCTTCCACGCGCCGACGATGTCCTTCCCGGTGGCCGGCACGCTGATGATCGAGCCGACCGAGTCGGAGGACCTCGGCGAGCTGGACCGTTTCTGCGATGCGATGATCGCCATCCGCGCGGAGATCGAGAAGGTCGCCGCGGGCGAGTGGCCGGCCGACGACAACCCGCTGCGGGGGGCCCCGCACACCGCGGCCGCGCTCGGCGGCGAGTGGACGCACGCCTACAGCCGCGAGGAGGCCGTCTTCCCGGCCGGTGTCTCGGCCGCCGACAAGTACTGGCCGCCGGTGCGCCGCATCGACCAGGCCTACGGCGACCGCAACCTCGTGTGCTCCTGCCCGCCGCTGGACGCCTACGAGGACTGAGCGAGCGTTCGAGGGGCCCCGTCCGCGCGGACGGGGCCCCTCGGGCTTGTCACGCCTTCGCCAGAGAGACCTCGGTCGACTTGATCAGGGCGACGACGTCGGAGCCCACGAAGAGGCCGAGGTCGCCGGCCGCGTCCTTGGTGATCGCGGCGGTGAGTTCCCCGCCGTCCATGGTGATCTGCACGGTGGCCATGGCCTCGCCGAGCGTGAGCCGGGTGACCGTGCCGGCCAGTTGGTTGCGGATGGACAGCCCGTCGACCCGGCTGGTGGAGAGGGAGACCTCGGTCGACTTCACCAGGGCGCTCACCGGGGAACCCGTGGTGAGGCCGAGTTCGTGGACGGCCTCCCGGGTGATGGCCGCCGTGAGGTCCTGGCCTCCGGTCAGCCGGACTTTCACGGTCGCCATGGCTTCGCCCGGACGCACCTCGGTGACGGTGCCGGGCAGCTGGTTGCGGATGCTCAGGGTCATGGCCCCTCACCGTAGTCCGGGAGGGCGGTCAGGCCGGGTATGCGTGCGTCTGCGCCGCTTTGACCGTCGCCCAGACCGGTGCACCGGGCCGCAGGTCGAGTTCCGCGGCGGCGACCGTGGTGAGGTCGGCCGCGAGGGTGAGGTCGCCGGTGAGGTCGGCGCGGATCTGGTCGCCGTGCGTCTCCAGGCCGGCGACCGCGCAGCGCCACAGGTTGCGGGCGCTCGTGCCTCTCGGCCGGTCCCGGAACAGCGTCACGGCGGAGGGCCGGAACGCCACGAACACCGGCCCGGTCAGCTCCTCCGTGGTGGTGATCGACGGCCCGGCGTCCAGCCGTACCGTGTGCGCCTCGGCCCGTCCCCGGTAGAGGTTGAGGCCGACCAGCTGTGCGATGTAGTCGGTCCGGGGGTGGCGGGCGATGTCGGACGGTGTGCCCTCCTGCACGACCCGGCCGTGCTCGATGACCACCAGCCGGTCGGCGAGCACCATCGCGTCCAGCGGGTCGTGGGTGACCAGGACGGCGACCGCCTCGAACTCGGCCAGGTGACGGCGGAGCTGGGCGCGGACCTCCAGGCGGGTACGGGCGTCCAGGGCCGCGAGCGGCTCGTCCAGGAGCAGCAGCCGGGGGTGCGTGGCCAGGGCGCGGGCGAGAGCGACCCGCTGTGCCTGGCCGCCGGAGAGCCGGCGGGGTTTGGCGGCCGCGTGGCCGGCGAGCCCCATGCGGTCCAGCCAGGCCGCGGCCTGGGCGCGGGCCGCCGACTTGCCCGCCCCCTGGCAGCGCGGCCCGAAGGCCACGTTGTCCAGTGCGGAGAGGTGTGGGAAGAGCAGGTAGTCCTGGAAGACCACACCGACCGGGCGGGACTCCGGCGGTGTGCGCTCCAGCGAGGCCCCGTCGAGCCGCAGGTGGCCCTCGGTGAGCGGGACCAGACCGGCCAGGGCCCGCAGGGCCGTGGTCTTGCCGGCGCCGTTGGGCCCCAGCACGGCGACCACGTCCCCGGGGGCGGCCGCCAGGGCGACGTCCAGCCTGAAGGAGCCGCGCTCGACGACGAGCCGGGCGTCGAGCCCCTGCGCCTCGGCGGCCTCGGGCCCGGCCTGACGTGCGGCGGTGTCGGTCATGGGGCGGGGTTTCTTCGTCTCGGCCGTGTCGTCTTCCCTCCTCGCGGACACCCTCACGCTCCCGTCATCCAGCGGTCCCGCAGTCCCGCCAGTACCGCGATCGACACGGTCAGCAGCACCAGGCTGAGGGCGATGGCGGCCTCGGGGTCGTTCTGCAGGGCCAGGTAGACCGCCAGGGGCATGGTCTGGGTGCGGCCGGGGAAGTTGCCCGCGAAGGTGATCGTCGCGCCGAACTCGCCGAGCGCGCGGGCCCAGGCCAGTACGGCGCCCGCCGCGATGCCGGGTGCGATCAGCGGCAGCGTGACCCGGCGGAACGCGGTGAAGCGGGACGCGCCGAGCGTGGTGGCCGCCTCCTCGTAGCGCGGATCGGCGGCGCGCAGCGTGCCCTCGACGCTGATCACCAGGAACGGCATCGCCACGAACGTCTCCGCGATCACGACCCCGGTCGTGGTGAAGGGCAGGGTGATCCCGAACCAGGCGTCCAACCACTGGCCGATGACGCCGTTGCGGCCCAGGGCGAGGAGCAGGGCCACGCCCCCGACCACCGGCGGGAGGACCAGGGGCAGCGTCACCAGGGCACGCACGAGACCCCGGCCGGGGAACTCCGTGCGGGCCAGCAGCCAGGCCAGCGGCACCCCGAGGACCAGGCTCACGGCGGTGGCCGCGGTGGCGCTGACCAGGGACAGTTGCAGCGCCTGCCACACCTCGGTGCCGGTGAGCTGGTCCGGCAGACTGCGCCAGGGCGCCCGCAGGAGCAGCGCGAGCAGCGGCAGCAGCAGGAAGGCGAGGGCCAGCAGGCCCGGCAGGAGCAGGGGCAGCGGCACTCCGCGGCGGCCGCCCGCGGTGACACGGCCCGCGGTGCCGCGGCGGCGCCGCGGCCCACCCGTGCGGGGGCGGGTCGCGGCACCGGTCCTGGGGAGCGAGGTCACGGCTTGAGGAACCCGGCCCCGCTCAGCACCCGCCGGCCCTCGGCGGACTGCACGAGGGCGATGAACGCCCTGGCGGCCCGGGCGTTGGGGGCGTCCTTGAGCAGGGTGATCGGATAGTCGTTGACGGCCCCGGCGGACTCGGGGAACTCCACGCCCTCCACCTTGTCGCCCGCGGCCTTCACGTCGGTCTTGTAGACCACCGCCGCGTCGGCCTCCTTCAGCTGCACCTTGGTCAGGGCGCTCTTGACGTCCTGCTCGTAGGAGGCGGGGGTGAGCTTCAGCTTCGCCGCGTCCAGGGCCTTCTGGGCGGCGGCGCCGCAGGGCACGGTCCTGTCGCACAGGACGACCTTCAGGCCGGACCTGGTGAGGTCCTTCAGGGAGGCGACCTTGTCCGGGTTGCCCGGCGGGGTGGCGATCTCCAGCTGGTTGCGGACGAAGGTGGCCGGGGTGCCGGCCGCGTCACCCTTGTCCGTCACGATCTTCATCGTCCTGGGGCTGGCCGCGGCGAAGACGTCCGCGGGAGCGCCGCCGGTGATGCTGGCGGCCAGGGTGTCGCTGCCGCCGAAGTTGAAGCTGACCTTGGTTCCGGGGTGCCGCTGCTCGAACTCCGTGCCGAGCCTGGTGAAGCTCTCCTTGAGGGAGGCGGCCGCGAACACGGCGACCGTGCCGGACAGCTTCGGAGAGGCCGACGTGTCCGGGGAACCGTCCGACTTCCCGGAGCCGGACGAGGAGGAGCAGGCGCTGAGTGCCATGAGGGCGGCGGCTCCCGCACCGGCCAGCTGCAGCGTCCGCCGGGTCCGGCGCACGGAACGGGTCATCACGTTCTACTCCTCGGGTTCGGTGGAACGACTGTCGCGCCCTTGCACGGCCGAGGACCGGCCCTGCGGCGATGATACTGCCGCATCTGCCAGGTGTAGGTCTCCTGTCGCATCGCATGAGCTGCGAACTTACGACTTGTAGCTTGCATGTGCGTTTGTACGGCGCTGCGGGGCGAGTACGGTGCTGCGGGAGGTGGTCGACGACGACGCTCGCGCAACTCGCCCTGACCGGAGGCCTCTACGACCCGCCCGGCTGACCGTGCCGGACCTGCGGCGCCGGCCGCGGCACCGGGCGCACGTCGGCTTCGACCGCGCGACCGGCGGCATCCAGCGCCATCGCTTCGCCGGCCCGCGCCTGTACGACGTGCTCGCCGGCCCCGGCTCCGACCCGGCACGGCGCAAGGACCGGCCGCGCTTCCTCATCGCGGTCACCGGCACCGACGGCCACCACGCGCCGCTGTCCTGGGCCGAGGTCGACCCGGACTTCGCAGGAGGGGACCAGGGCGAGGGGTTCCAGGACGTGGGGGCCCAGGAGCGGGGGGTCCAGGGTGACGCGGCGCCTGCCGTGTCCGGGCGTGCGCCGGCGGCGGCTTCCTGAGCCACCGGCCCCGCGTGCGGCGCACCCGCCGTTCGACCTACCCGGGTTCGGCGGCCCCGCCGGTCGCCGGCCGGGTCAGACGCGGTCGATGTGCACGTTGGTGGACTTCACACGGGCGGTGGCCTCCATGCCGACCTCCAGGCCCAGTTCCTCGACCGCTTCCCGGGTCAGCAGCGACACCAGCCGGTGCGGGCCCGCCTGGATCTCCACCTGTGCGGCGACGTCGCCCAGCTTGATCGCGGTGACGATCCCGGGGAAGGCGTTGCGCACGGACGTGTGGGAGGCGTCCTCCTCACCGCCGCCCGCCTTGGCCAGCTCCACCGAGAACGCGGCGAGGTCCCGGCCGTCGATGAGACGCCGGCCGGCCTCGTCACGGTGGGTGGTCACCCGGCCCGCGTCGGCCCAGCGGCGGGCGGTGTCCGGACTCACGCCGAGCAGCCGGGCGGCCTGGCCGATCGTGTAGGAGTGCATGGCGGTCACGATAGGGCCCGGCGCCGGAAACGGCGCACATGGGGTTGGCCGTCGGGTACGACGCGACATGGCGTCGGTGCGGCGGCCCAGGGCGCCTCGAGGTCGGCCGGAAGCCGTAGGGCGGGTTCCGGTGTGGCTTCGTGGTCGGCCGGAAGCCGTAGGGCGGGTTCCGGTGTGGCTTCGGGGTCGGCCCGAAGCCGCACGGCAGATCCCGCTGCGTGGTGCGAAGCCGCGTGGCGGCCCCGGTGCGTGGGCCGGGTGCCCACGCCGGATCCCTGCCCGGCCGGTCCGTGCGGGGAGGGGGCTCAGCCCACGTGGACGCGCGGTCGCCGTGCCCGGTTCGGCTCCGCCTCGCGCAGCACCTCGCGGGTGACCGGGGCGACCTCGCCCTGGCCGAAGAGGAAGAAGCGCAGGAAGTTGGCGAACGGATTGCCCTCGGTCCACTCGAAGTACATGTGCGGGATGCAGCCGGTGACGTCGCGGACGTGGAGGAGGAGAGCGGCCAGTGCGTTCGGGATGGAGGCGGACTCCAGGGTCAGCACCCGGTAGCGGCCGTGCAGTACCTCGCCGCGGACGGTCAGGCTCGCCTCGAACTCGGAGGGATCGGTGACCGTGACCTCCGCGAAGACGAAGTCCTCCTGCTCGGGCAGGTCGTTGTCGGTGCGGATCTGCTCGACCTTCTCCCGGTACTCGGCCTGGTCGCGGGGGCCCGGCTGGTTGGCGATGAAACGTATCTTCCGGCTGGCCATGTCGCGGATGAACCGTTCCGCCATCGGATCGAGGGTCACGCTGGTCACACGCAGCTCGAAGGCACGCGCCAGCCGGGACAGCAGCGAGACCAGCATGATGCCCGTGATGAAGCAGGCACCGATCTTCACACCGTCGGGGCGCTCGATGACGTTCACGACGGTGGTGTAGAGGAACACCGCGGCGATCGCCCCGAAGCCGACGGTCCAGCGGCGCTGTCCCGCCTTGCGCGCGGCGATGGTCACGGCGATCGCCGCCGAGCTGATCAGCACCAGCACGCCGGTGGCGTAGGCGCCGCCCTGCTTGTCGACGTTGGCGTCGAAGAGCCAGGTGACCAGGAAGGCGACCAGCGTGAAGACGATGACCATCGGGCGGACGGCCCGCGCCCAGTGCGGAGCCATGCCGTAGCGGGGCAGATAGCGCGGCATCAGGTTGAGCAGGCCGGCCATGGCGGAGGCGCCCGCGAACCACAGGATGGCGATGGTCGAGACGTCGTAGACCGTGCCGAAGGCGCCGCCGAGGTACTGGTGCGCGAGGTAGGCGAGCGCGCGGCCGTTGGCCTGGCCGCCGGTCCTGAACTCCCTCTCGGGGATCAGCAGCGTGGTGATGAAGCTGGTGGCGATCAGGAAGCAGCTCATGATGACCGCGGCGGTGGTCAGCAGCTTCTTGGTGTCCCGGATCCGGCCCGCCGGCCGTTCCTCGGTGTCGTCCGGGTCGCCCTGGACGTGCGGCATGACGGCCACACCGGTCTCGAAGCCGGACAGGCCCAGGGCGAGTTTCGGGAAGACGATCAGCGCCACGCCGATCATCACGAACACGTTCCCGTGCTCCGCGGTCAGGGCGCCGGCCCAGTCGGTCACCACGTGCCCGGCGGTGACGACGTGCCAGAGGCCGGTGATCACGACCACGACGTTGAGCGCGAGGTAGATGCCGACCAGGGCGACCGCGACGCCGATCGCTTCGAGGAAGCCCTTGAGGAACACCGCGCCGAGCAGTGCCACCAGGCACAGTGTGATCACCATCTGGTGGCCGTGCAGAGCGCCGGTGAGGTGCGGGTTCTCCACCAGGTGGGTTGAGGCGTCGGCGGCGGAGAGGGTGATCGTGATCAGGAAGTCGGTGGCCGCGAAGCCCAGCAGGGTGAGGACGAACAGCTTGCCCTGCCAGAAGGACAGCAGTCGCTCCAGCATCGCGATGGAGCCCTCGCCGCGCGGGCTCTCCTCGGCCACCCTGCGATAGACCGGCAGGGCACCGGCCAGGGTGACGATGACGAGCACGATCGTCGCGATCGGCGACAGCAGGCCGGCCGCCAGGGCGGCGATGCCGGGCTGGTAGCCGAGGGTGGAGAAGTAGTCGACACCGGTCAGGCACATCACCCGCCACCAGCGCTGCCCCTGGTGCGGCGGCTCCGGCACGGCGTGCGGTCCGGTGTGGCCACCGCCCTTGCCCATGTCGGACAGGCCCTCCAGCATCCAGTTCCGCAGTCGGCTGGTACTGGGAGGGTGTTCTGTCGTGACCATCGGCGTGCTCCTGATGTACGGCTCCGCTGTTACCGGCCATCACCCGGACGGCGGCACCAGCGTAAGCAGAGAGTGACGCCAAGGCCCACGGATCCGGGCTCCGTGGGCGTCAATCTTGCGTTAAGAATGGCCCGGGAAGACTGAGGGCGCATCAAGAAGACGAGGCCGGGGTGGGTCGGCCGGGCGGCCACGGCGTGACGGCCCGGTGCGGTGACTGCCTGACGACGGCCACCGAGCGTCATCACACGGGACGCCGCGGTGTGGTCCGTACGGGGGGCCGGGGCCCTGCGTGCCGTTGCCGATCGCAGAGTCCGCCTCGTTCGGGAGGTTCGCGCGTCCGGTTGGTTCGGAGGTGCTTCGGGAGGTTCGCGCGTCCGATTCGTTCGGGGGTGCTTCGGAACGTTCTCGCATCTGGTTCGCTCGGAGGTCTGCTTGGGAATGTTCGCGCATCCGGCTCGGTGGGAGCCTCTGGCGGGCTCTTGTCACAATCCCCGTGTGTCCATGCGCAGGTGCCAGGTGTTGCGCCGGTGGAAGGACAGCAGCTGTGACTCCAGCGGAGACGGGGGCACCGCGAGGACCGGGCAGACGGCGTGGGCCAGGCAGTGCCGGGACACCCGGCCGGAGAAGGCCCGCTGGAGCCCGCGCCGCCCCGCACCCACCACCAGGACGTCGTCCTCCCGGTCCGCGGTCGCCACCAGCGCCCGGCCCGGAGCGCCTCGGACGATGACCGCGTGCATCGGCACACCCGGCCCCGCCGTCGCGAAGATCTCGTCCAGCACCGCGGCCAGCCGCTGCTTGGCCAGGCGTTGCCACTCCGCCACCAGGAGATCGGCGGCGGGCGAGCGCCGCGCGGCGGGATCACCACCCGGCGGCTCCCACGCCAGTACGGGCCACAGCTCGGCTCCCAGCCGGTGGGCCAGCGCGGTGGCCCGCCGCAGGGCGCTGACGCTGCCCAGGGAGCCGCTCACACCGACCACCACACGGACGGTGTCCGAGGCGTCGTGACCGGACATGACATCCCCGTCTCGTTCCACACGGGCGCCGCCGGGACGGCCACCCGGGAAGGCGCCCGCCGGCAGCCCTGCTCTCCTTCCATCCCACTCCTGTACCGGCGATCCGACCAGCCGGACGGGCCTCGGAGCCTTCGGTCCCCCAGAGGACACGTGCCGGCTCCCTGCGGGGGCACGGGTCGACGCCGCGCACCGCGCGGACGGCACGGCTCCCTGCGGGGACACGTGCCGACGCCGCGGACCGCGCGTGGGCACCACTCGGCTACGGACCGTAGCCGAGCCCATACATGCGTCGGGGCCGGTGCGCACCCTCTTGTGCGGCCGGCCCCTCGGAATCCTCGCGCCCCGGTCAGGCGGCGGTCATCACCTGCTCCGCGCCCAGCGGACGGTGCGGTGCGATGATGCGGCCGTCGGGCAGCAGCTCGCCGGTGTCCTCGAAGAGGAGGACGCCGTTGCACAGCAGACTCCATCCCTGCTCCGGGTGGTGCGCCACGAGACGGGCGGATTCCCGGTCGGCGGACTCTGCTGGCGGGCACGTTGGCTGGTGCTGGCACATGGGTGGGATCTTTCGTTGTGTCGTGGTCATGTCCGTCCCCCGTGATGACAAGTCGGTCGGGACCCAGTGTTGCCCTCCGCGCCTTGTTCCGCAGGGATTTCGCAGCACCGCTCCTCACTGGTTGAGGACGCGTCACCCGCGCGGTGGGTTCAGCCCAACTGCACGGTCACTTCGGGTGGTTCGCCGTGGCCGGAACGGGCTAGTCCGGGTGGCGGCACCCGGTGCGGACGGCCGTACCCCGCTTCCCTTCCGGGAAGCGGGGTACGGGGGACTTCCAGGGTTCAGGCAGGTGAGCCGAGCAGCGGGACGGGAGTCGCCCGATGGGTCAGTACCGGGAGCAACTCGGCCACGCGAAAGGGCCGGTGCGCCGATATCCCGGGTGGTGCCGGGGCGAGCGGCACCAGCAGATCGGTGGCGGCCGGGTGGCCCTCCGCGCCGTCGGCGGTGCAGTCGCCGTGCAGCCACAGGGTGAGCATGTACAGACCGGGGACGGACAGCAGTCTTGCCTGGTAGGGCTGTTGCAGGGCCTCAGCCTGCTGCAGAGCGAGTTCGGTGGAGGTGACGTACGGGCCTTCGAAGAAATGCGAGAAGGCCCAGCCGTCGGGGGTGAGCATGGTCTCCGCCGCGGCCACCGCCCGGTCGCCGCAGCGGATCAGGAAGCGCCAGCCGGCCAGTCGCGTCGCGGACAGGCCTTGGGCGGTGATCCGGTCCAGTACATGGACGGGCAGCGGGAGTTCGGGGGTCGCCGGGCCCTGCGCGGCGCGCAGGGAAGGAGTACGGGCCTCACGGACCGCGGTGGGGGAACCGAGGGCGGTGAGGACGGAGCGCAGGGCGGGCGCGGGGGCAGGGGACACGTGCAGCGGCATGTGGGTCGCCTCTCATTCGACAGGCGCGGCGGCGCGAGGAGGGTGGGGCGGACGGCGCTGTCTGCTCACGGAAAGGCCGAAGGGGTTGGGGCCCGGGGTCGGTCAACAAAGGTGCGGCTCGGCCTGCCGCCCGTCGTGGTGACGGCAGGAACGCGGCAGGAACCAGGACCGAGGGCGTCAACCTTCTGCCTTGTGGACGAAGTTTATATGACGCTTGTTCCGCCGTTGTTTCGTCTATCCCATTTCGGTAAGTCCCGCAAGGCGCTATTAGGTCGCCGATTTGCGGGACTCATCCCGTTTCTCGCGCCGTCGGCCCGCCGCTGACCTGGCCTTACGCACCGGTAACGGTCGGCCGAATGTCGTCGGCGTTTTTCACGAGGCGTTCGGGGCACTCGAAGGTGCAAGTTGCGGCATGCCCCGTGAATGTGCCGCGGGGAACATTCGACAGACTAGCGGGCGCCGGGCCCGCGCGGGACGTTATCGATCGCTTCCGCTGGGCATCATCCCCCCTGACCGGGAGCCCGGCGGCCGGATCGCCGGCCCGCCCATCCGATGGAGGGAAACTTCGATGGGGGAGAAGGTCGTGGCAGGGCAGTTCGACCTGTCCGATCGCCAGCGCTACCGCGAAAAGCTCCAGAAGTGCCTGACGGGACTGGAGCGGCTGCTGGTCGAGAAGCGGTTCGACCGCGCCAAGAACCTCATGGGCGTGGAGATCGAGTTGAATCTCGCCGGTTCGGACGGTATGCCTAAAATGCTGAACGGGCAGGTGCTGGAGCGCATCGCAAGCCGTGATTTCCAGACGGAACTCGCCATGTTCAACCTGGAAGTGAACATCGCCCCACACCGGTTGGGCGGCCGGGTTTTCGACCGGCTGGCCGAGGAACTGCGCACCTCTTTGGCGTACGCGGACCGCAAGGCCGGTGAGGTGGACGCGGGAATCGTCATGATCGGCATCCTGCCCACCCTCGAGCGGGACGACCTGGTCTCCTCCAACCTCTCCGAGGTGGACCGCTACACCCTGCTGAACGACCAGATCGTGGCCGCGCGCGGGGAGGACTTCCGGCTGGACATCGAGGGTGTGGAGCATCTGACCTGCACGTCCAAGTCGATCGTGCCCGAGGCCGCGTGCACCTCCGTGCAACTGCATCTGCAGGTCACGCCGGCCCGGTTCGCCGACGTGTGGAACGCGGCGCAGGTGGCGTCCGCCGCGCAGATCGCCGTGGGCGCCAACTCACCGTTCCTCTTCGGTCACGAGCTGTGGCGCGAGTCCAGGCCGCCGCTGTTCCTGCAGTCCACGGACACCCGGCCGCCCGAGCTCCAGGCGCAGGGGGTGCGGCCGCGCACCTGGTTCGGGGAACGGTGGATCTCCTCCGCCCAGGAGCTGTTCGAGGAGAACCTGCGGTACTTCCCGGCGCTCCTGCCGATCTGTGACGACGAGGAACCGCTGGAGGTCCTGGACGCCGGCGGCACGCCCAAGCTCGCCGAACTCGTGCTGCACAACGGCACGATCTACCGCTGGAACCGGCCGGTGTACGGCATCGCGGACGGCGTCCCGCACCTCAGGGTGGAGAACCGGGTGCTGCCCGCCGGGCCGACCATCACCGACGTGATCGCCAACGCGGCCTTCTTCTACGGGCTGGTGCGCGCCCTCGCCGAGGACTCCCGTCCGGTGTGGACCCGGCTGCCCTTCGCCGCGGCCGAGGCCAACTTCGACGCGGCGTGCAGGCACGGGATCGACGCGCGCTTCGTGTGGCCCCGGCGGGGACGCTACGGCGGCACGGGCGAGGTCGACGCGGTGACCCTGGTCCGCGACGAACTGCTGCCGCTGGCCTCGGCCGGACTGGACGCGTGGGGGGTCGAGGCCGCCGACCGCGACCTCTACCTGGGCGTGATCGAGGAGCGCTGCCGGCGGCGGGTGAACGGCGCGTCCTGGCAGGCGGCCACCTTCCACCGGGCACTGGAGCAGGGACTGACCCGCGATGCCGCCCTGGCGGCCACGACCCGGCGCTACGCCGAGCTGATGCATGTGGGAGAGCCGGTCCACACCTGGCCGGTGGGCCTGCCCGAGCCGGCATCCCTGCTCTGAGGGCCTGCCGGAGCCCGCACCGCGACGGTGGACGCCCCGCGCGTGCGCCGCCGCGGCGGTGGACGAGGGCCGCGGGGCGGTGGACGAGGGCCGGGACGGTGGACGAGGGCCGGGACGGTGGCTGAGGGCCGGGGCGGTGGATGACGACCGCGCGGCGGACGACGACCGGCGCGGTGCATGAGGACCGGCGCGGTGCGTGTGGACCGGGGCGGTGGATGACGACCGCGCGGCGGACGACGGCCGGCGCGGTGCGTGAGGGCCGGGGCGGTGGCTGAGGGCCGGGGCGGTCCTTCTGCGATCCTTGCCAGGCGAAGGTGGGCCCGTGGGCCCGTGTGCCGGCTGGAGGCAGGGATGCAGGTGGAGGCTGACTCGGTGGGCGGATCCGTGGCCCCGGACCCGCGACGGATCCTGCGGGACGAGACGCTCCTCGTCCTCGGCCTCTCGCTGGGCGCGAGCGGGGTCTCCGCGCTGATCAGCTTCATCGGCTCGGTCACCAAGCCGGGCGGCCTGAAGGACCAGGCGGCCACCCTCAACGCCTCGGCCGCGCCCGGCCGCCCCTGGCTCGACCTGGCCTGGCAGCTCTTCGGCATCGCCTCCGCGCTGGTCCCCGTGGCCCTCGTCGCCCACCTGTTGCTGCGCGAGGGCCGGAGCATGCGCACCCTGGGCTTCGACCGCAGCCGCCCCTGGTTCGACCTCGGCCGCGGCGCCGGGGTCGCGGCCGTGATCGGCAGCACCGGCATCGCCTTCTACCTCGCCGCGCGCGGCCTCGGCTTCAACCTCACGGTCGTCCCCGAGGCACTGCCGGACGTGTGGTGGAAGTTCCCGGTGCTGATCCTGTCCGCCCTGCAGAACGCGATCCTCGAAGAGGTCATCGTCGTCGGTTATCTGCTGCGCAGGCTCGGCCAGTTGGGCTGGAGGCCGGGGGCCGCGCTGGCGGCCAGCGCGGTCCTGCGCGGCTCGTACCACCTCTACCAGGGCATCGGCGGCTTCCTCGGGAACTTGGTCATGGGCGTGGTGTTCGTCCTGCTCTACCGCCGCTGGGGCCGGGTCGGCCCGCTGGTCGTGGCGCACTCGCTGCTCGACATCGGCGCGTTCGTCGGTTACGCCCTCCTCGCGGGCAAGGTCGGCTGGCTGCCGACGGCCTGAGCGCCGCCGGCGGGCCCTTCAGGCAACGCAACCCGCCCTCGATGCCCCGCCATCCCGCTCAGGCGGCAGCTCGTCTTCGATGCCCCGCCATCCCGCTCAGGCGGCAGCTCGTCTTCGATGCCCCGCCATCCCGCTCAGGCGGCAGCTCGTCTTCGATGCCCCGCCACCCGCTCAGGCCGCGGCTCGTCTTCGGTGGCCTGCCACCCCGCTCAGGCAACGCAACCCGCCCTCGATGCCCCGCCACCCGCTCAGGCCGCGGCTCGTCTTCGGAGGCCTGCCACCCCCGCTCGGGCACGCAGTCCTCTTCGGTGACCTGCCACCCCGCTCAGGCGCGCAGTTCGCCCTCGATCACCGTCACCGCGCTGCCGGTGAGCAGGGTGCGCTCGCCGCGCAGTCCGGTGCGGACCAGGCCGGTGCGGCGGGAGGCCTGGAGGCCGGTGAGGTCGACCCGGCCGAGGCGGGCGGACCAGTGCGGGGCGAGCGCGGTGTGGGCGCTGCCGGTGACCGGGTCCTCGTCGATACCGACGTTCGGGAAGAAGCAGCGCGAGACGAAGTCGTACCCGCGGTCCGGAGCGTCGGCGCGGGCCGTGGCGATGAGGCCCCGCGAGGAGTAGGCGCCGAGAGCCTTGTGGTCGGGGGAGAGACCGAGGACGGTCTTCTCGTCGGCCAGTTCCACGAGCAGGTCGCCGACGTTCGGGCCGGTGTCGAAGGCGGCGGCCGGCTGCGCGCCCAGCGCCTCGGCCACCCCGGCCGGCACCTCGACCGGGGTGAGCGGTGCGGTCGGGAAATCGAGGGTGATCGAGCCGTCCGCGGCCGGCGTGGCGATGAGTACGCCGCTGCGGGTGGCGAACCGCACCGGACCCTCGTGCGCGCCGGTGGTGTGCAGGACATGGGCCGTGGCGAGCGTGGCGTGCCCGCACATGGCGACCTCGGCGACCGGCGTGAACCAGCGCAGCGCCCAGTCCGCCTCGCCGCCGCCGGGCAGCCGGTGCGCGAACGCCGTCTCCGCGTGGTTGACCTCCATGGCGACGTTCTGGAGCCAGTCGTCGTCCGGGAAGACGTCGTCCAGGAGCAGGACGCCGGCGGGGTTGCCGGCGAAGGGGCGGTCGGTGAAGGCGTCCACGATTCGAATGCGCATGGCGCAGACGCTAGCCGTCCGGACGGCCGGTGGCCCAAGGCCAATTCGCGAGTGCCGGACCTTTTCCCGCCCGGCGGCCGCGCGGATCCGCAGCCACCGGGCGAGCAGCGCGACGCCGAACCCCGCCTCCACCGCGAGGTGGCGACGCGAAGCCGGCCGTGACGGTGAGGTCGTACCGGCCGCTGGTACGGACGAGGGGGAGGCAGGAGGGGGCAGCGGGGTTCGGCGGGGCTCCTGGGAAGGGCACTGCTGCCCCGGTCTCACCGCCCAGAACGCCCCCAGGGCAGCCGCGTCGGCGGTCACGGCCACGACCCCGTCCACCACAGCAGGCTCGCGGGCCACCCACGCACATCTCGCGGGAAGGGAGTTGTCGCCCGATCGGTTCCGATATATCGTTGAGCCATCGCGAACGATACGCGATGCATACGTGACAGGTCGACGATGGAATGGAGTGATCACGATGCGTACCCACGGTTTCGAGCGTGGACATCGGCACGAGGGCCCCGGCCGGCGGGGCATGGGTGGATTCGACGGCCGCCGGGCGGCGTTCGGGCCCTTCGGCCCGGGTGGTCCGGGATTCGGTCCGGGAGGTCCTGGGTTCGGTCCCGGTCCCTGGGGGCCACGAGGGCGTGGCGGCCCGAGGGGGCGGGCGCGGCGCGGCGACGTACGGGCCTCGATCCTGGCCCTGCTCACGGACCGGCCCATGCACGGCTACGAGATGATCCAGGAGATCGCCGAACGCAGCGGCGGCGCGTGGCGGCCCAGCCCCGGCTCGGTGTACCCGACGCTCCAACTGCTGGAGGACGAGGGCCTGATCGTCAGTGAGAGCGAGGGCGGCAAGAAGCTCTTCACCCTCACCGAGAGCGGCCGCAGCGTCGCGGAGGAAGGTCCGGACGCCCCCTGGGAGGAGGCCTCGCGCGGGGTCGACTGGGAGGCGCTCCACGAGATCCGGCAGGCCGGCACCGGTCTGATGGAGGCCTTCGGGCAGGTCTGGAAGACCGGCAGCAAGGAGCAGCGGGAGAAGGCGCTCGCCGTCGTCAACGACGCCCGCAAGAAGCTGTACCTCATCCTCGCCGACGAGGACTGAGACCTGGCCGGGGCGCCTCGTACGGCGTCCGAAGCGCCCCGTGCGATACCGGTGCGGGGCGCCTCCGGCTGAGTCCCGTGCGGGTTTCGCGCAGAGTGCCTTCCAGTCCAGTCCGGTCCAGTCCAGTCCGGTCCAGCCAGTCCGGTCCAGTCCAGTCCGGTCCAGCCAGTCCGGTCCGGTCCGGCGCGGCGGCCGCGCGGGGTTCCTTCCGGTCCAGCCCCGTGCGCAGTCCGTGCGGGGTTCCTTCCGGCCCAGCCCGGTACCGAGTCCCTGCGGGGTGCCTTCGCGTGTCCGGCTCAGGTCACCAGGCCGTCCAGTTTGCGCAGCGACTCGTTCAGGGCCGCCGTCGCCGAGTCCTTGAGCTTGCCCGCCATCAGCGACACCGCGGCCCCGGTGAACTCGCCGTCGATGCGGACGACGGTGGCGTCCCCGTCAGGGGTGAGCGTGTAGCGGGTGGCGACGGTCACCGCCATCGGGCCCTTGCCGCGAATGGCCAGGACGCGGGCCGGCTCCAGTTCCTCGATGGTCCAGTCGACCTCCGCCGGGAACCCCATCAGTTTCATGTTCTCCCGGAAGGTCCCGCCCACGGCCAGGGTCTTCGGGCCGCCCTCGGGAAAACCGGTGTGGGTCGCGTTCCACTGCCCGTGCGACGACCAGTCGGTGAGCTGGGCCCACACCTTCTCGGCCGGTGCCTGGATGCGTGTCTCCGCGCTGACTTCGGCCATGCGACCACCCCTTCGGATCGGGCGTAGCGGGCTACGGTGTCGCGGAACGTAGCCGCAAGGGCTCCAACATTCAATACTGACGAACCGTCAGGTGGTCGCAGTGCGCATCCGTGTGCGTGACGTGCGGTGAAGGTGCGGAGTGGATGCGGGGCACGCTGCACTGAGCGCCGCCCGGTCGTGCCGAGCGGCGCCCCGGGGCTCACCAGTGGAGCGCGTCGGCGGCGTTCTGCTGCCAGTACGTCAAGGCCGGGCCCGAGGCCGCCGCGGCGCAGGGGCTCGACGCCCGGCTCCAGCGCAGCGCCCAGTCCGCCTCGCCGCCGCCGGGCAGCCGGTGCGCGAACGCCGTCTCCGCGTGGTTGACCTCCATGGCGACGTTCTGGACGAGCGAGCTGTCGTACGAGACGCCCTTGGCCGGCAGGCAAGGCGGCGCGCGTCCGCGGCGGTGGATCGGCCGGATCTCCTCCCCGAGGATGAGATTCCGGAAGGCCGCGTCCACTCTGTGTGGGACGCGAAGATGGTTCCGCTCGTGGATGACCCGGCCCGACGTGGCTGATGGGGTAGAGGGTGTGCAACCCCGTACCTACCGCCGGACCGACCAGGACACGGCGACCGCGCACATGGACGACGATGCCGGGCTCGGTGCCGGACTGGCAGCGGTGGTCGCCGGTGCCCGCCGCAGGGCCGTCCGGGACGGGGACCGGCAGACCGACACCGCCCATCTGCTCCACTCGCTCCTCGAACACGACCCCGGGGTCCGCGCCGCCGTCGGCGGCCCCGCGCAGCTCACCCGGCTGCTCGGCTACCTCGTGCAGCGCAGCATCGGGTACGGGCTGCGGTGGCAGACGAGCGTGGAGACCTCCGCCGCACCGCCCGTCGTACCGGTTCCCGGTACTCCGGGCGGTCCTGCCACTTCCCTCGGCGCTCCCGGCAATCTCGCCGGGACCGGCAATCTCGCCGGGACCGGCAATCTCGCCGGGACCAGCAATCTCGCCGGGACCGGCACCAACGCCGGGACCGGCAATCCCGCCGGCGCTTCCGCCGCTTCCCACGGCACGTCCGTCGGCGCCTCGGTGACCCCGGCCGCACCCGTCGTACCCGCCGCTCGCCGCGGCGACGCGTGGGACGGCGGGGGATGGTCACCCGCCGCGGCCGCCGCACTCGGGGAGGCGCGGGCTCGCGCCCGGCGGCGTGGCGGGAGCGATGTCACCGGAACCGATCTGCTCGCCGCACTCCTCGCGGACCCGCAGTCCCGTGCCGTCGAGGTCTTCCGGCGCGCCGGCGTTCCGGCCCACGACGTGCCCGCCCGGATCGAGGCCGGTGCGGGCGGGCACGCCGGTGACGGCGCCGCCTGCTGACGCCTGGGCCGTCCACCAGCTGAGACAGGTGTCAAGGGGGGTGACGCTCCTGTCGCCTCCTGTCATCATGTGCCGGTGCATACGTCAGACATCAGGCTCGGCGGCCGCGGCAAGGGCATGGGTCTCGGCCTCGCGCTCGTCTCGGCGCTGGCCTTCGGCGGGTCGGGAGTGGCCGCCAAGCCGTTGATCGAGGCCGGTCTGGACCCGCTGCACGTGGTGTGGCTGCGGGTGACCGGTGCCGCGGTGGTCATGCTGCCGCTCGCCGTACGGCACCGCGCCCTGCCGCGCCGCCGTCCCGCCCTGCTCGCCGGGTTCGGGCTGCTCGCGGTCGCCGGTGTGCAGGCCTGCTACTTCGCCGCGCTCTCCCGCATCCCGGTGGGTGTGGCACTGCTCGTCGAATACCTGGCCCCCGCCCTGGTGCTCGGCTGGGTGCGGTTCGTGCAGCGCCGGCCCGTGACCCGCGCCGCCGGGCTCGGCGTGATCCTCGCGGCGGGCGGACTCGCCTGCGTGGTGGAGGTGTGGTCGGGGCTGAGCTTCGACGCGCTGGGGCTGCTGTTCGCGCTCGGCGCCGCCTGCTGCCAGGTCGGCTACTTCGTCCTGTCCGACCAGGGCAGCGACGCGGGTGACCAGGCCCCGGACCCGCTCGGCGTGATCGCCTACGGACTCCTCGCCGGTGCCGCCGTGCTGACGGTCGTCGCCCGTCCCTGGGGCATGGACTGGTCGGTGCTGGCCGGATCCGCGCACCTCCAGGGCACCGCCGTACCGGCCGCCGCCCTGCTGGCCTGGATCGTGCTGATCGCGACGGTGGTCGCGTACATCACCGGGGTGCTGTCCGTGCGGCGGCTGTCCCCGCAGGTCGCCGGCGTGGTCGCCTGCCTGGAGGCGGTGATCGCGACCGTGCTGGCCTGGGTGCTGCTCGGCGAGCACCTGTCGGTGCCGCAGGTCGCCGGCGGCGCGGTCGTCCTGGCCGGCGCGTTCATCGCCCAGTCCTCGGCCCCGGCCAGGGCAACCGCGGAGCCCGTCGCCTCGGGCGGGGCGGAACGGGAGTTGTCCGCCCGCGGTACCGCCGCATAGGGTTCGGGCATGCCGTCGAACGCACTCGTCCTCCCGCCTCCGGCCGCCTGAGGCGGGCCTCCCGGTCATCCGCCCCGCGCACACGCGCCGGGCCTGACGGTGCTGCCCGCAGACGAAGTCCGCGCGCCCCGCAGCAGCGGGTCGCCCCTCGAACTTCCGCACCCCGTGTGCGTTCCTGCGGAGAGAAATCCCTTGTCGAACACTGCTTCAGGCCTGCCCGTCGGGCGTGGCCTGCTCTACCTGATCATCACCGGTGCCGCCTGGGGCACCGCCGGCGCCGCCGCCTCGCTGGTCTACCGGGCCAGTGACATGGGCGCCTTCGCCCTGTCCTTCTGGCGGTGCGCGCTCGGCCTCCTGCTGCTGCTGGCCGGCCGCGGGATCCGGCCGCGCCTCCGCCCGGTCGAGGCGGGGCCCGTACGCCGCCGGGTCGCCCGGGCGGTGGCCATCGGCCTCGCCCTCGCCGTGTTCCAGACCGCGTACTTCGCGGCCGTGGAGTCCACCGGGCTGGCGGTGGCCACCGTCGTCACCCTCGGCGCGGGCCCCGTCCTCATCGCGCTCGGCGCCCGGCTGCTGCTCGGGGAGCGGCTCGGCGTCGGCGGCCTCGTGGCGGTCGGCGGTGCGCTCGCCGGGCTGGCCGTGCTGACCTTCGGCGGTTCGGCCGCGACCGTCCATCCCGCGGGCGTGCTCCTGGCGCTCGCCTCGGCGGCCGGCTACGGCACCATGACCCTGCTCACGCGCTGGTGGGGACGGGGCGGCGGCGCCGACGCCGCGGGCACGACCGTGGGGGCCTTCGCGGTGACCGCACTGTGCCTGCTGCCGTTCGCGCTGCAGGAGGGTCTGCTCCCGCACACCGCCCATCCGGCCCGGCTGCTGTGGCTCCTGATGTACGTGGCCGCCGTGCCCACGGCCCTCGCGTACGCGCTCTACTTCGCCGGAGCGGCCGTCGTACGGTCCGCCACCGTCTCCGTGATCATGCTGCTGGAGCCGGTGACCGCGGCGGTGCTGGCGGTCGCCCTCCTCGGCGAGCGGCTCACGGCGACCACGGCGGGCGGCACCCTGCTGCTGCTCGGCGCGGTGGCGGGCCTGGCGGTGAGCGAATCCCGAGGGGCCGGCCGGCAGCAGCCGGCGCCCGTGTGACCTCCGGCGGCAGGCGCCTGCTCGATCGTCCGGCTGCAGCAGCCGGCGCCCGTGTGACCTCCGGCGGCAGGCGCCTGCTCGTCCGTCCGGCTGCGGCACCGGCGCCCGCGTGACCTCCGGCGGCAGGCGCATACTTGTCCGTCCGGCCACGGCACCGGAGCCCGCCTGACCCTCCCGTGCAGCGCCCGACCCCGTACGACCGCCCCTCCCGGCGCCGCGCTACCGCGCCGCCAGATAGTCCGGCAGCTCGATGCCGGGCGCCAGGTCGGCGTTGGCGACGGGGGCGTCGTAGCCCTTGCGGAGCGGGACGACCCCGGCCCAGTACGGGAGGGCCAGGTCCTCCGGGTCGTCGTTCGCGTCGCCCGTGCGCATCTTGGCCGAGACCTCGTCCAGGTCCAGGCGGATCACCGCGGTGGCGGCCAGCTCCTTCCTGTTCGCCGGCCGCGAGTCGGCGGTCCGGCCCGGCACGACGTGGTCCACCAGCGCGTCCAGGGCCAGGCGCCGCTCCTCGGGGTCGGTGACCTCGTAGGCGACGCCGTGCACCACGACCGAGCGGTAGTTCATCGAGTGGTGGAAGGCCGAGCGTGCCAGCACCAGCCCGTCGACATGGGTGACCGTCAGGCACACCGGCAGGCCGGGGTCGGCCTGGCCGGTCATCCGCAGCGGGCGCGAACCGGTGGACCCGTGGACGTAGAGCCGCTCGCCGACCCGGCCGTACAGCGTCGGCAGTACGACCGGGGCGCCGTCGCGGACGAAGCCGAGGTGGCAGACGTACCCCTCGTCGAGTATCGCGTGCACCGTCTCCCTGTCGTACGACGCCCGGTCCGCGGAGCGCGTGGGTACGGTGCGGTCGGTCGGCGTGTAGGCGGCGGCCCGCGTTTCCTCGGTCGTGACCTGCATGAGGGTTCCTCCGGTGGCGTTGCCTATTGCACTAGTGCATAATTCTCTTTGTGCTAGGAGAGTATCGGATCCAGGGACGGGGCGCAGCCGAGATCGCGGCCGGCGTCGAGCAGGCGGTCGGTGCGGGTGACCTGGCGCCGGGCCAATCACTGCCGCCCATGCGGGAGTTGGCGGCCCGGCTGGGCGTGAATCCGAACACGGTCGCGGCCGCGTATCGCATCCTGCGGGAGCGCGGGGTGATCGAGACGGCGGGCCGCCGGGGCAGCCGTGTCCGTTCCAAGCCGGCCACCACCGGCCGGGAGGAACTGCGCGTGCAGGTCCCCGCCGGGGGCCGGGACCTGTCCACCGGCAACCCCGACCCGGCCCTGCTGCCCGCCCTGGCTCCGGCCCTCACCGCCGCCGCCGAGCAGGGCGACCGGCAGCCCGTCCGGTACGGCGACGACCCCGTCGACCCGGACCTCGCCCGCGTCGCGCGCGCCGAACTCGACGCCGACGGCGTCCCGGAGGGCCCGGTGACCGTGACGTCCGGCTCGCTCGACGCCATCGAGCGCGTCCTCGCCGCACATCTGAGACCCGGCGACGCGGTCGCCCTGGAGGATCCGGGCTGGGGCAGCATGCTCGACCTCGTCCCCGCCCTGGGGCTGCGCACGGTCCCCGTCGGCGTGGACGACGACGGGCCGCGCGCGGAGGACCTGCGCCGGGCCCTGGAGTCCGGGGCCCGCGCCGTGATCGTCACCTGCCGCGCCCAGAACCCGACGGGTGCCGCGGTGACGGCCACGCGTGCGCGTGCCCTGCGCGCGGTGCTCCGGGACCACCCGCGGACCCTGCTCATCGAGGACGACCACGGCCACGGCATCGTCGATCTGCCCCTGCACCCGCTGGCGGGCGTCACCCGGCACTGGGCCTTCGTCCGCTCCGCGGCCAAGGCCTACGGACCCGATCTGCGCCTCGCGGTCCTCGCCGGGGACGGCGTCACCGTGGACCGCGTGCACGGCCGCCAGCGGCTCGGCCCGGGCTGGGTGAGCCGGCTGCTGCAGCGCGCGGTGGTCCGGCTGTCCGCGGACGGCGCGGTGGACCGGGCGGCGGTGGCGCGGTCGTACGGCGAGCGCAGGGACGCACTGGTCGACGCGCTGGCGGAGCGGGGGGTCGTCGCCCACGGCCGCAGCGGGATGAACGTGTGGGTGCCGGTGCCCGACGAGACCGGCGCGCTGGCCCGCCTGCTGCAGGCGGGGTGGGCGGTGGCGCCGGGCGCGCGCTTCCGCCTCGCCTCGGCACCCGGCATCCGCATCACGGTCTCGGAGCTCACGGCGCAGGACATCGGCCCGCTGGCCCAGGCGGTGGCGGAGGCGGTACGGCCGTCCCCGGCGCGCGCCTACGGCTAGGGACGCCCCTGGGGGGAGCGTCGGGAACCGCGCGATCAGCGGCCTCGGGCGTCGCGCGACGCGCCGGTCCCAGCCGCCCGTTGCGGCTGGGCTCCTCCTCTTGCCGGGCGCGCCTGACCGACCTGTCCCCTTTGGTCAGGCGCGCCGCCCCTCGTACGCGCGTCCCCGGCTAGGCGCCCTTGCGCCGCACCTGGGTGAGCGCGGCCCCCGCCAGGACGACGACCGCGCCGACCGGGGTGGTCCAGCGGAGCGACTCGCCGAGGATCGCCACGCCCGCGGCCGTGGCGATGACCGGAATGAAGTACGTGACCATCTGCGCGGTGGTGGGCCCGACCTCGGCGACCAAGCCGTACTGGAGCAGCACGGCCAGCCCGGTCCCGAGGGCGCCCAGCGCGGCGACCGCCAGCAGCGGCACGGCCGCGAAACGCTCGGGAACGTCGGTGAACAGCGGCGTCACGACCGCGAGCTGGACCGTCGCCAGCAGCAACTGCCCGCCGGTCATGGACAGATGCGAGTTCCCCGTGCCGGTCAGCGTCCGCCGGACGTAGATCCATCCCACCGGGTAGCTCAGCGAGGCGAGCAGGGCCATCGCCGTACCCGTGGCATCCAGCCCGTGGAAGCCCTGCCAGGCACCCAGCACCGTCAGCACACCGAGGAAGCCCAGACCGAGCCCGGCCACGCGGACCCGGGTCGGGCGGTCCTCGGAGAGGGCGACCAGCGACAGGGCCATCCCCCACAGGGGTGACGTGGCGTTGCAGATGCCCGCCAGGGTGGACGGGATCGTCAGCTCCGAGTAGGCGAAGAGGGAGAACGGCAGGGCGTTCAGGAAGAAGGCCGCGACCGCCATGTGGCCCCACAGCCGGGCCCCGCGCGGCAGCCGCTGCCGCTTCACCGCCATCGCCGCCACCAGCACCGCCGTTCCGAACACCAGGCGCCCGAGGGTGACCTGGAAGGGGGCGTACCCTTCGGTGCCCACCTTGATCAGCAGGAAGCTGAAGCCCCAGATCAGGGACAGGGCGCCGAAGCGCAGCCGCCAGTCGAGGCGGGGCCGGGGGAGGGCCGGTACGGGGGACTGGGTGCGGGGTGTGGTGACCGTGCTCATGGCCTCAACGATGCTGGACGGCACTTCGTAGCACAATCGAGATTTCCCGTCCGGTACCTCTTAGGATCGCTTACATGTTGAACCTGGAGCGCCTGCGCACCCTGGACGCCCTCGCCCGGCACGGCTCGGTCAGTGCCGCGGCCGACGCGCTGCACGTCACCACCTCCGCGGTCTCCCAGCAGCTGGCCAAGCTGGAGCGCGAGATCGGCCAGCGGCTCCTCGCCAAGAACGGCCGCGGTGTCCGGCTCACCGACGCCGGCCGGCTGCTGTCCGAGCATGCCTCGCGCATCCTGTCGCAGGTCGAGCTGGCACAGTCCGACCTGGAGGCACACCGCGGCCAGGTCGTCGGCGAACTGCGGCTGTCGGCCTTCCCGACCGCCGCCCGCGGGCTCTTCCCCGGGGCCCTCGGTGCCCTGCGTGCCGAGCACCCCGGCCTGCGCGTGCGTTCCAGCGAGCTCGAACCGGAGCAGGGCATCGCCGGTGTCGTCCGCGGCGACCTCGACCTCGCGGTGGTCCTGGACTGGTACAACAAGCCGATGCCCGTCCCGGACGGCCTCGTCAAGGCGCCCCTGCTGGACGACCCGGCAGAGGTCGCCCTGCCCGCCGGGCACCGGCTCGCGGACCGGGACGAGGTGGACCTGACCGAGTTCGCCGAGGACGAGTGGATCACCTGGGGGCAGGGCGAGTTCTGTCACGAGTGGCTGATGTTCACCCTGCGGTCCAAGGGCATCGAGCCGATCGTCGGCCACCGGGCGGGTGAGACCCACACCCAACTCGGCCTCGTCGCGGCGGGACTGGGCGTGTGCATCGCGCCGCTGCTGGGCCGCGACCCGGTGCCCGAGGGGGTCGTCCTGGTGCCCCTCAGGCAGCGGGTCCGGCGGCACGTGTACGTCGTCTGGCGGGCGGACGCCGACCGCCGCCCCTCGATCCGTGCGGCGGTCGAGGCCCTGCGCACGACGGCCCGCCGACTCGGCTGACCCGTCCCACCCGCCGACCGCTCCGGGAGCAGCCCCGCCGGGCCCCGAGCGCCGCCTGCCCTAAGCGCCGCCCAGCTTCCGGAAGTCCCAGGAGACGATCTTGTCGGGCGACAGGCGCGCCCAGGCGTGCCGGCCGTCGTGCGGCATCTCGTCCAGGCCGAAGTTCTTGCGGGCGAACAGCGTCTCGGCCGTGTCGAGTTCCGCGCACAGCTCTCCCGTGCGCGGCACCTCGCCCACGAACTCGACCCGCCCGGACAGCTCGACCCCGCGCAGCTGGTCGTACTCCTCGCCCGAGTCGACCACGACCGCCACGCGCGGATCGCGGCTCAACTGGGTCCAGCGCCTGCTGCGCACCACCGAGTACAGCCACAGCGAGGCGCCGTCCCAGGCGAACCACAGCGCGCTCACATGCGGTGTGCCGTCCGCCGCGACGGTCGCGACCCGGCAGGTGCGCTGGGCGGTGAGGAACTCGTCCAGCTCGCCGGGCGTCATCATGATCTTCCGGCCCCGGCGTTGCTGAGTGACGGTCATGCGGCCCCCTCTTCTCCCACGTCGTGCCAGAGGACTTCCCTATGCCGGTGATCCTCTGACATCACGTCAGAAAAGGGAATGGCTCGTCTTCCGCCCGCTCCCGGATGTGGTTACTCTCACCCGGCCCGGACCTCGGCGAAAGGGTGCGTGATGCCGTCGTACGAACAGCTGCGTGAGCTGCTCGACCCGGTGAGCACCGTGCTGCTCACCGTGGAGTGCCAGCAAGGGGTCGTCGGCCCGGACGGCGCCCTGCCCGAACTCGCCCGCGAGGCCCGGTCCTCCGGCGCCCTGCACCGGGTGGCCCGGCTGGTGGCCGCCGCCCACGAGACCGGTGTGCAGGTGATCCACGCGATCGCCGAACGCCGGCCGGACGGCCGGGGCGCAAACCGCAACGCCCGCCTGTTCCGGGCCGCCGAACGGCTCCCCGTGCACCAGCTGAGCGGGAGCACGGCGGTCCGCGTCGCGCCCCCGATCGAGGTCACCGAGGCGGACTTCGTCGTACGGCGGCTGCACGGGCTGTCCCCGATCCACGGCACCGACGTCGACGCCCTGCTGCGCAACCTCGGCTGCCGCACCCTGATCGTCACCGGCGTCTCGGCCAACGTGGCCGTGCCGAACGCGGTGTTCGACGCCGTCAACCTCGGCTACACCGCCGTCGTCCCGGCCGACGCGATCGCCGGGGTGCCCGCCGACTACACGCGCGCGATGATCCGCAACACCCTGGCTCTCGTCGCCACGATCACGACCACGGACGAGGTGCTCGGCTGTCTGGAACGGCCACGCCGGAGCGCCTGAACCTGGCTGTCTGGAACGGTGACGCCGAGGCACCCGAGCTGTCTGGAACGGTGACGCCGAGGCGCCCGAGCTGTCCGGAACGGTGACGCCGAGGCGCCCGAGCTGCCCGGAACGGCGACGCCGAGGCGCCCGAGACCCGGCTGCCCGAGACGGTCGCGGCGGCGTACCCGGGACGGTTCAGGCGAGCTTGATCTCCTCGCCGGAGACGGTGATCCGGGCCGCGGGCAGCGGCTGGGTCGCCGGGCCCTGCTTCACGCTGCCGTCCTCGACGGAGAAGTGGCTGTTGTGGCACGGGCAGACGATCACGCCACCCGTCACGCTGCCCACCGCGCACCCCTGGTGGGTGCACTTGGACGAGAACGCCTTATATGTGCCGGCGACCGGCTGCGTGACCACCACACCCCGGTCCTTGAAGATCTTGCCGCCGCCCTCCGGGATGTCCGAGGTCTTGGCGAGTGGCGCACCGCCGGCGGCGGAGCCGCTGCCCCCCGCGGAGCCGGTGGACCCGGCCGTACCGGTGGAGCCGGCCGTCCCGGTGGAGCCGTTCGTGCCGGACGAACCGGCCCCGGTGCCGCTGGTGGCGGACGAGTCGTCGCCCGAGCCGCACGCGGTCAGCGCGGCGGCGAGCCCCGCCGCTCCGGCCGCCGCCATGACGGTACGACGGGCCGGTCCCGCGGGGGCGCCGCCCTGGTCGGGCGAGGCCGGGAGCTTGGGGGAGGGCTGGAGTGACGCGCTGGTCATGTGACGATTCCCTTCCGGGGAGCTTTGCGTGATCCGTCCAGGGGTACGGTCCCCGGGCACCGCCTGTTCAGCGGGGCACCCAGGTACTCGCCGCCGGGGCGTCGGCGGACCGTGCGCCAGGGCCGTGGACCGCTGTCGGCCGGGGCGCGCACGCCCCCAGTAACCTGGGGCGATGCTCAAGGAAGTCACCGCCACCCGTTACATCACGCCCTTGCGCGAGGGGGGCTCGCTGCCGGGACTCGTCGAGGCCGACGACTTCGGGACCTACGTCATGAAGTTCACCGGCGCCGGACAGGGCCGCAAGACACTGGTGGCCGAGGTGGTGTGCGGCGAACTCGCCCGGCGTCTCGGACTGCGCATGCCGCGGCTGGTCACCGTCCGGCTGGACCCGGTCCTCGGACTCGGCGAGCCCGAACAGCAGGTGCAGGACCTGCTGCGGTCCAGCGGCGGCACCAATCTCGGCATGGACTTCCTCTCCGGCGCCCTCGGCTACGACCCGCTGGCCTTCCCGGTCGGTTCCGAGGAGGCCGGCCGGATCGTCTGGTTCGACGCGCTGATCAACAACGTCGACCGGTCCTGGCGCAACCCCAACCTCCTCGTGCACCGGGGCGAACTGTGGCTCATCGACCACGGCGCCACGATGATCTGGCACCACAACTGGCCCTCCGCGGAAGCCTCGGCGGCCCGCCCCTACGACGCCGCGGACCACGCGCTCGCCCCCTTCGCCCCGGACGTCGCGGCCGCGGCGGCCGAGCTGGCACCGCGGGTCACCGCCGACCTCCTCGCCGAGGTCACCGCCGAGATCCCCGACGTCTGGCTCACCGACGAGCCGGGCTTCGACACCCCGGACGACCTGCGCCGGGCCTACGCCCGGCCCCTGCTGGCGCGGGCTGCCGTCATCGCCGGGCGCATCACCGGCATCGGTTCCGAGGAGGGCAAGTGAGCGAGCGCCACATCCACATGGCCGGCCATGTGACCGAGCGGCACATCACCAGGGCCGGCCAGGGCGGGGACCGGGACGTGTTCGAGTACGCGCTGCTGCGGGTCGTACCGCGCGTGGAACGCGGCGAGTGCATCAACGCGGGCGTGATCGTCTACTCCCGCGCGCGCGGCTATGTCGGCGCCCGCACCCACCTGGACGAGGCCCGGCTGCTCGCGCTGGACCCGGGGGCCGACGTGTCCGGTGTCCGGGCGGCGCTCGAGGCCGTGGAGAAGGTGTGCGCGGGGGGCGACGGCGCCGGACAGGCGGCCCGGGACGACGCCGGGCGGCGCTTCCGCTGGCTGATCGCCCCCCGCTCCACCGTCGTCCGGCCCGGTCCGGTGCACACCGGCCTGACCGCCGACCCGGCCGCCGAGACGGAGCGGTTGCTGGACCTCCTGGTGAGGTAATGGATCACACCGGCCGGATGTGCCGTTGACACCGGGTGCCAGGGCTTCTAGCGTCACGGGTGCTGAAGGTACTAAGCGGTCGCTCACCGCATGAGGGGTTCTCGCCGAGGACCCCGACAGGTTCTCTCAAGGGCGAGGAGAAGCAGCACATGTCCACCACTGAACAGCGGGTCGCGGTAGTCACCGGCGCGGCGCGCGGCATCGGCGCCGCCACTGCCGTACGGCTGGCCGCCGAAGGCCGTGCCGTCGCCGTGATCGACCTCGACGAGGCCGCCTGCAAGGACACCGTCCAGAAGATCACCGAGGCCGGCGGCAAGGCGATCGCGGTCGGCGCCGACGTCTCCGACGAGGCGCAGGTCGAGGCCGCCGTCGCCCGGATCGTGGCGGAGCTGGGCGCCCCGACGATCCTCGTCAA
Organism: Streptomyces sp. NPDC096012; assembly: GCF_040426375.1. Taxonomy (NCBI): domain Bacteria; kingdom Bacillati; phylum Actinomycetota; class Actinomycetes; order Kitasatosporales; family Streptomycetaceae; genus Streptomyces; species Streptomyces sp. NPDC096012. The sequence continues at coordinate 7,904 of NZ_JBEOTD010000051.1, read as the reverse complement.
CAACGCGGGTGTGCTGCGCGACAACCTGCTGTTCAAGATGAGCGTCTCCGACTGGGACACCGTCCTGAACGTGCACCTGCGCGGCTCCTTCCTGATGACCAAGGCCGTGCAGAAGCACATGGTGGACGCGGGCTTCGGCCGGGTCGTCAACCTCTCCTCCTCGTCGGCGCTCGGCAACCGCGGCCAGGCCAACTACTCCGCCGCCAAGGCCGGTCTGCAGGGCTTCACCAAGACCCTCGCCATCGAACTGGGCAAGTTCGGCATCACCGCCAACGCCGTCGCCCCCGGCTTCATCGCCACCGAGATGACCAAGGCGACCGCCGACCGCGTCGGCATGGGCTTCGACGACTTCAAGAACGCCGCCGCCACCCAGATCCCGGTCCAGCGCGTCGGCGAGCCCGAGGACATCGCCAACGCCATCGCCTTCTTCACCGGCGAGGCGGCCGGTTTCGTCTCCGGCCAGGTGCTGTACGTCGCCGGCGGACCGCTCGACTAGCGACTCCGGCAAACGCAGAGGAACACGGACATGACTGAACTCCCGGAGCTCTCCGGCAAGGCCGCCCTCGTCACGGGCGCGAGCCGCGGTATCGGTTACGGCGTCGCCGAGGCGCTCGTCGCCCGCGGCGACCGCGTGTGCATCACCGGCCGCAACGAGGACGCCCTGAAGGAGGCCGTCGAGAGGCTCGGATCCGAGCGGGTCATCGGCGTCGCCGGCAAGGCGCACGACCTCGACCACCAGAGCGAGGCCGTCGAGCGCACCATGGAGGCCTTCGGGCGCCTCGACTTCCTGGTCAACAACGCCGGCACCAACCCGGTCTTCGGACCCATCGCCGACCTCGACCTGAACGTGGCCCGCAAGGTCTTCGAGACCAACGTGGTCTCCGCGCTCGGCTTCGCCCAGAAGTCCTGGCACGCCTGGCAGAAGGACAACGGCGGCGCGATCGTCAACATCGCGTCGATCGCGGGCCTCGCGCCCTCGCCCTTCATCGGCGCCTACGGCGTCAGCAAGGCGGCGATGATCAACCTGACCCAGCAGCTGGCGCACGAGTTCGCGCCCAGGGTCCGGGTCAACGCGATCGCCCCGGCGGTCGTGAAGACCAAGTTCGCGCAGGCCCTCTACCAGGACCGCGAGGAGGAGGCGGCCGCCGGCTACCCGCTGGGCCGGCTCGGGGTGCCCTCCGACATCGGTGGCGCCGCCGCCTTCCTCACCTCGGAGCAGTCCGACTGGGTCACCGGTCAGACGCTCGTGGTGGACGGCGGGCTCTTCCTCAACGCCGGCGTGAGCTGACCCGGACAACTCTTCCGGGCGCCGATAACCGGACGGTTCGGCGCCCGGAAAGCCGTACGGACTCCGCACAGCGGAATGACAACGTCGTCAACACTCGGACGATCAAGGAGGCCCGTTTCAGGGGAGGTTCACGGCTCCGAACGCTGCGGTATGGTCTGCCGACCCTTGGTATGGCGGATCGAGGAGTGTGCGCGTGTTCAACCGGAACCGATTCCTGCGGAGAGTCGCGGCGATCGCGTCCATATCCCTGGTGGCCGGGTGCAGCCTGCTGTCCGACGGCGGCGCCGGCGGCAAGGGGCCGATCGTCGTGGGCACCACCAGCGCACCCAGCACGCTGGACCCGGCCGGTGCCTGGGACGGCTCCTGGGAGCTGTACCGGAACATCTTCCAGACGCTCCTCGCCTATCCCAACGGTGCCACCACCCCCCAGCCGGACGCCGCCGAGAGCTGCTCCTTCACCGACTCCAGCAGCCGGACCTACCGCTGCAAGCTGCGCGCGGGCGCCGAGTTCGCCGACGGCGACCCGCTGAACGCCGAGGCCGTCAAGCACTCCATCGACCGCATCCGCACGATCGACGCCCCCGGCGGCCCCGCCGGTCTGCTCGGCAGCCTGGACCGGGTGCAGGCGCTCGGCGACCGCGAGGTGGTCTTCCACCTCAACCAGCCCGACGCGACCTTCCCCTTCGTGCTGGCCACTCCGGCCATGTCGATCGTCGACCCGGACGACTACCCCGCCCGCTCGCTGCGCACGGGCACCGACGTCCACGGCTCCGGCCCGTACAAGCTCCAGTCGTACGAGGAGGACAAGCAGGCCGTCCTGGTGGGCAACGGGAAGTACAAGGGCTTCGCCGAGCGGCGGAACGACCAGGTGACCATCCGCTACTTCCAGGACTCCGCCAGCATGGTCAAGGCGCTGCGGGACAAGCGGATCGACGTCACCTACCGCGGCCTCGGCGCCGACGACATCCTCGCCCTGCAGCAGCACGACAACGCCGACCTGCAACTGGTCGACGGCGCCGGCACCGACATCAGCTACCTGGTGTTCAACCCCAAGGACCCCTGGGCGAAGCAGCCCGCCGTGCGCAAGGCCGTCGCCCAGATCGTCGACCGGGGCGCCATCTCGCACAAGGTCTACAAGGACACCGTCGACCCGCTCTACTCGATGGTCCCCAAGGGCCTGACCGGGCACGCCACCGGCTTCTTCGACGACTACGGCGACCCGAGCGCGGCGAAGGCCCGCAAGATCCTCACGGCAGCCGGGATCACCCGGCCGGTGCCGCTCACCCTCTGGTACACCACCGACCGCTACGGCTCCGAGACGGCACTGATGTTCCGCGAGCTGAAGCGGCAGCTGGAGGAATCGGGCCTGTTCACCATCACCCTCGAGAGCCGCCCCTGGAAGACCTATGTGGTCGGCTACCAGAAGGGCGAGTACCCGGTGTTCGGCCGCGGCTGGTTCCCGGACTTCCCGGACGCGGACAACTTCATCGCCCCGTTCGTCGGCGAGCACAACGCGCTCGGTACGCCGTACCCGGCCAAGGAGATCACCGGCAGGCTGCTGCCCCACTCGCGCGCGCAGAGCGACCGCGCCGAGACCGTCAAGGACCTGGAGCAGGCCCAGCAGATCATGGTGAACGACGCCCGGCTGATCCCGCTGTGGCAGGGCCGGCAGTTCGTGGCGGCCAGCGACGACATCTCCGGCGGCGAGCAGGCCCTGGACCCCTCGACGATCATGATGATGTGGATGCTGCACCGCAAGACCAGCTGGTGACAGCGCTCGGGGCACCGGCTGTCAGTGGTCGCCTGTAGGTTCTGAAGTCTGGAAGTGACCGCACGCCGTGGTCGACAGACATCGTGAGGACGTTGACGTGACCGACATCGCCATGCTGCCCGAGTCCTGGCGCGGGGTTCTGGGTGACGAGCTGCAGCAGCCCTACTTCAAGGAGCTGACCGAGTTCGTCGAGGAGGAGCGGGCGAAGGGACCGGTCTACCCACCGCGCGAGGAGGTCTTCGCGGCACTGGACGCGACGCCGTACGAGAAGGTCAAGGTCCTCGTCCTCGGCCAGGATCCCTATCACGGCGAGGGCCAGGGACACGGCCTGTGCTTCTCGGTCCGCCCCGGCGTGAAGACCCCGCCCTCCCTGCGGAACATCTACAAGGAGATGCAGCAGGAGCTGGGCCTGCCGGTCCCGGACAACGGCTACCTGATGCCCTGGGCCCAGCAGGGCGTGCTGCTGCTCAACGCGGTGCTCACGGTGCGGTCCGGCGAGGCCAACTCGCACAAGGGGAAGGGCTGGGAGAGGTTCACGGACGCGGTGATCCGCGCGGTGGCCTCCCGGCCGGACCCGGCGGTCTTCGTCCTGTGGGGCAACTACGCGCAGAAGAAGCTGCCGCTGATCGACGAGACCCGGCACGTGGTGGTCAAGGGCGCGCACCCCTCACCGCTGTCGGCGAAGCGGTTCTTCGGTTCCCGCCCCTTCACCCAGATCAACGAGGCGATCGCCCGGCAGGGCCACGAGCCCGTCGACTGGCGCATCCCGAACCTGGGCTGACCGTCGCCGGCCGCGGCGCCGTGCCGCGCGGGGCCGCCTGAGCGGGAATCCCGGCGCCGCCGGTTAGCGTCGGGAGCGGACAGCTGACGACGGCTCGGAGGACGCGGTGGCGGAGCGACAGGAACAGGCGGCGCCGGACGCCGTGCTGACGCGGATCGGTCAGGTCGTCATCCTGCACCACGGCGGCGACCGCGAGGAGGCCCGCAGCCGGTTCCTGGACCTGTGGGCGGAGATCGGCCAGGACGGCGACCCGCTGCACCGCTGCACCCTCGCCCACTACCTGGCCGACACCCAGGACGACCCGGCGGACGAACTCGCCTGGGACCTGCGGGCGTTGTCCGCGGCCGAGGAACTGGCCGACGGCCGCGGCGACGACCCGCCGGGCATCCGCGGCTTCCTGCCGTCCCTGCACCTGAACCTGGCCGCCGACTACGTGAAGCTCGGCCGCGCCGAGGCCGCCCGCGGGCATCTGCGCCGGGCCCGTACCGCCGCCGGCGACCTGTCGGACGACGGGTACGGCGACGGCGTGCGGGCCGCGATCAGCCGCCTGGCGCTGCGGCTCGGCGAGGAGGGCGCGCCGGGCGGCGACGTCTGGGGACCGCCCAGGCAGCGGCCGAGCTAGGCGCGGCGGCCCGCCGGCGTCAGTGCCCGTAGGCCTGCCGGCAGATCACCGCCTCGGGACTGCCGCCGCGCCAGCCGCCGTACTTCCTGCCGAGGGCACAGACGTCGGGGGCCTTCGGGACCGGCCGCGGCGCCCCGGGCACGTCCAGGTGCGAGCGCCGGGGGTGACCCGGGTGCGGCCGCGCGGGCGCCGCCGGGGCGGCTTGGGCGTACGGCGGCCGGTGGCCCGTCGTGGGCGCGGCAGCGGGCCGGCGGGAGACCGGCGCCCCGGTGTGCTCCGGGTGTCGGGACGACCCGACCCTCTCCAGCGCCTCTCGGGCCGGTGCCTGCACGGGCCGGGGCCGCCCACTGCCGTCCGGCCGGGGCGCCGTCGGCTGTGAGGGCGCCGTGTCCGCCGGGGGCGCGGGCGTCGCGGGGCCGTCGACCCGCATACAGCCGGAGAGGGCCGAGACGGCCACGGTGACCAGGAGCGCTGCGGTGGTGGTCGTTCGATGCACCCGCGCAACTCTGCTCGGTCGGCCCCCGGCTCGGCAGTGGGGAGCGGAGGTTGTCGCCCCGCATGGGTGATCTCGCGCCCCGCACGGGGGGTTCCGGAGGACCGAGGGTGACGCGGAACCCCTCCGCCGGGGGCCCACCCGGCTCGGGATGCCCGCGAGGACGGGCGGAGGACGGGCGAGGGCCTCGGGGTGTCCGGAGCGCACGACTCGCGACCGGCCGCCGCGGCCGCGGGGCGACACCGCGAGCGCCGCCCTGCCGACGGCCTTCTCGGCCTTCTTCCCGTTCGGCTGCGACGGCGGCGCCGGCCGGTGGCCCCCGTATGCTTCCGGACAGGCGAGCGCAGGCAAGCGGCAGGGGAGAGCACGTGAAGGTCGGCTGCATCGGACTCGGGGACATCGCGCAGAAGGCGTACCTGCCGGTGCTGGGAGCCCAGCCGGGAACCGAGCTGCACCTGCAGACCCGCACGCCCGCGACCCTCCACCGGGTCGCCGACAGCCTGCGCGTGCCCGGGGAGCGACGGCACACCGATCTGGACGCGCTGCTCGCCGCCGGCCTCGACGCGGCGTTCGTGCACGCGCCCACCACCGCCCACCCCGAGATCGTCACCCGGCTGCTGGAGGCGGGCGTACCGACGTACGTGGACAAGCCGCTCGCCTACGAACTCGCCGACTCCCAGCGGCTCGTGGAGCTCGCCGAACAGCGCGGTACGGGCCTGTTCGTCGGCTTCAACCGCAGGTACGCCCCCGGCTACACGCAGTGCCTCGACCACCCGCGCGAGCTGATCCTCCTGCAGAAGAACCGGATCGGGCTGCCGGAGGAGGCGCGCTCGATGATCCTGGACGACTTCATCCACGTCGTCGACACCCTGCGGTTCCTGGTGCCGGGCCCGGTCGACGACGTCACCGTGCGGGCCCGCGTCGAGGACGGACTCCTGCACCACGTGGTGCTCCAGCTCGGCGGCGACGGCTTCACCGCGCTCGGGGTGATGAACCGGCTCAGCGGTTCGGCGGAGGAGGTCCTGGAGGTGTCCGGGCAGGACACCAAGCGCCAGGTGCTCAACCTCGCCGAGGTGATCGACCACAAGGGACAGCCGACGCTGCGCCGCCGCGGCGACTGGGTGCCGGTGGCCCGGCAGCGCGGCATCGAGCAGGCGGTCCTCACGTTCCTCGACGCCGTCCGGGCCGGAAAGGTGCTCAGCGCCCGGGACGCGCTGGCGACCCATGAGCTGTGCGAGCGGGTGGTACGAGCGATTCGGGTTCGCTCCGGCGCAGCCTGAGCGCCCGCGCCCCCTCGGTCGCGCACAGCGCGGCCAGCACCAGCAGCGCACCGTGCACCGGCCAGTCGCCGTAGCGGACGTACGGCGTGGTGCCGTGCGCGAGCGGTACGTCGTACATGTGGGCGGTGTTCGCGCCGGTGTCGAGCCAGGGGCCGAGGGGCTCGCCGTCCGGCCCGTACCCGGCGGAGACCCCGGTGAGCGTCGCGTGCACCATCGGGCGGCCGGTCTCGGCGGCGCGCAGCGCTGCCAGCGAGGCGTGCTGCCGCGGGGCCCAGCTGCCCTGGAAGGACGAGGTGGAGGACTGGCCGAGGAGGACGTCCGCGCCGTCCTGCGCCAGGTGCCGGCTCATGTCCGGGAACGCGGTCTCGAAGCACACCAGCGGTCCGATGCGCAGCCCGTGCCCGACGTTCATCACGACCTGCTCGGTGCCGCGCCTGCGGTCCTCGCCGGCCGCCTTGCCCATCGAGGTGACCCAGCCCAGCAGGGAGCGGGCCGGGACGTACTCGCCGAACGGGACCAGCCGCATCTTGTCGTACCGGTCGCCGGTCGGGCCGTTCGGGCCGACGAGCACCGAACTCTTGTAGATGCCGGGCCGGTCCGAGCGGCGGGCGTCGACGTTCACCAGCACGTCGGCACCGGTGGCGCGGGACAGCGCGGCGAGCCGCCGGGCCAGGGCGGGCCGGTCGTCCAGGTCGAAGCCGACGCTGGACTCGCCCCAGACGACCAGGTCGGCACCCTGCCCGGCGAGTTGCCGGGTCAGCTGCTCCTCCCGCGCGAAACGCCGGCCGCCGCTGTCCTGCCCGTCCACCATCCCGGGCTGCACCACCGCGATGCGCACCCGCCCGTCGACGTCCGGCCGGGGTGCCCAGGTCCACGCGGCCGAGGTCGCGGCCGCCGTGGCGACCAGGGAGGCCACCGCGGGCACCCGCGACCCGCGCACGGACATCAGCACGGCCGCCGCCACGTTGACGGCCACCACCAGGAAGCTGAGCAGCCACACCCCGCCGACCGAGGCCAGTCGCAGCGCCGGGCCCACCTGCCACTGGCTGGCGCCCAGCATGCCCCACGGCCCGCCGAGTCCCTGCCAGGAGCGCACCAGTTCCACCGCCAGCCAGGCCGACGGCAGCACCAGCAGGGCCGCGGCACCCCGGCCGGGACCCGGTGCCCCGCCGAGGAACCGGCGCACCAGCCAGCCCCAGGGCGCCCAGAGTGCGCCCAGCAGCGCGGCTATCAGGAATATGAACACGTGCAGGCTCGGCAGCAGCCAGTGGTGCACGGCCACCAGGAAGCCGAAGCCGCCGCACCAGCCGTCGTACGCGGCCCGCCGACCGGTCGGCGCCGAGCGGGCCAGCAGGATCCACGGGACCAGTGCCACGTAGGCGAACCACCACAGTGACGGCGCCGGGAACGCGAGCACGGGCAGGGCACCCGCGAGTGCGGCGGCGCCGGAACGGCGCCAGGGGGAGGTGAGCCAGCGGTCGATCGTCCTCATAGGGACCTCCCCTACCCAGCACCGACTCCAGTGTGCGTACCGAAGGCCATCTCGTGACCGGGCGCGTCCGGCATGCCGCCGGTGGGTCCACGAGCCCGCGCCCGGCCGGCGGTGGGGGGCGCGGGCGCCGTGGGCCGGGGGGGGGGGGGGGGGCCGGGCGGCCCGGGGGGACCGCGG